>NZ_JBAZUD010000033.1:0-36710 GCF_041661565.1 Mesorhizobium sp. | reverse complement strand
GGTGCGCTGACGGCGCAGTCCGGGGTGTCGCAGCCGGCGGTGTCGAAACATCTCGGAGTCCTGAGGCTGGCCGGACTGGTGCGCGACCGCCATGCGGGGCGGCAGACGCATTACAGCGCCCAGCTCGACGCGCTGGCGCCGCTGTCCGACTGGACTATGCAGATGAAGGCGTTCTGGGAGGCACGGTTCGACGATCTCGAGGATCTGCTCCGGAGAATGGACCAATGACCGCGACCGGAACGCGCTCCGTCATCGTCGAGCGCGACATGCCTTTTCCGCCGGAGAAGATCTGGCGGGCGCTGACCCAGCCGCATCTGATCGAGGAATGGCTGATGAAGACCGATTTCAGGCCGGTTGCGGGTCATCGTTTTACCCTGCGCAACACGCCGCGGCCCGATGTCAGCATCGTCATCGACTGCCGGGTCACCGCCATCGAGCCGAACAGGACGCTGTCCTACACATGGGACGCCCTTGGCCTCGAAAGCGTCGTCACCTGGACGCTCACGCCGACCGGCACCGGGACGCGCCTGCGCATGGAGCAGCGGGGCTTCCGGCCGGACCAGGAGCAGGCCTACAGGGGCGCCACCAGCGGCTGGCGGCGGTTCGTCACGCACCTGGAGCAGGTGCTGGAGCGCACCGATTGAGATGGAGGAGGAATCGCGATGAAGATCAAGTTGACCAAAGTGTATGTGGACGACCAGGAAAAGGCGCTGCGCTTCTACACCGATGTGCTGGGCCTGGCCAAAAAGGCCGATTTCAGCAACGGGTCCTATCGCTGGCTGACCGTGGCCTCGGCCGACGAGCCCGACGGGACCGAGCTGCAACTGGCGCTCAACGACAACCCGGCGGCCAGGGCCTATCAGGAAGCCATGTTCACCCAGGGCCAGCCCGCTATCATGTTCTTCACCGACGACGTCAGGGGCGAGCATGAGCGCATCAGCGCGAAGGGTGCCAGTTTCACCATGCCGCCGACCGAGGCGACCGGTTCGACCATCGCCCAGCTGAACGACACCTGCGGCAATCTGGTGCAGATCACCCAGCTGGCGCGCTGGTGAGACATGGATCCGATGACCGCATCGCAGCAGATCGATGCGCTGATCGCCGGGCTGACGGATTGGCGCGGCGCGACGCTGGCCAGCGTCCGGCGGGCCATCCTGGCGGCCGATGACGGGATCGTCGAGGAATGGAAATGGATGGGAAGCCCGGTGTGGTCGCTGGGCGGCATCATCGCCGTCGGCAACGCCCACAAGGACAAGGTGAAGCTCACCTTTTCCCATGGCGCCAGCCTGCCTGACCCCGACGGGCTGTTCAACAACGGCTTCGGCGGCAAGGTGTGGCGGGCGATCGATCTGTTCGAGGGCGATACGGTCGATGAGCGCGCGCTGATGGGCCTCGTGCTTGCCGCCATCGCCCACAACCAGGCCAGGAAGAAGAAAGCCCCGGCGGGTCGTCGGGCGAAGGCGCCTGAGTGAAAGCAGTGTCGTCGTGTTAAACGAGCTGGGCTTCGACGGCTGCCTTGTCGATCACCGACCAGACGTGCCTGATCCTGTCGTCGAGATATTCATAGAAGACATTCTCGCTGAAGGTGACCTTCCGGCCGTTGATGGGCAGGTCGAAGAAAGTCCCCTTCGGCGTGCAGTTGAACTGCAGGCGGCTGGCGATGAAGGGCGGGTCGGAGATCAGGATCTGTACGTCGAAATAGAGGTCGGGGATTTCGCGGAAATCGCGTTCCAGCATTTTCTGGTAGCCTGACAGCCCGACCCGGTCGCCATTATAATGCACCTCGTCATGGACGAAGCGATGCAGCCGCGCCCAATCCTGATTGTTGAGGCAGTCGATATAGCCTCGATAGAGGTCGGTCTGGGTCACGGCGATGGCTCCGGTGCGGTTGTCGGGACGCTCGACGGCCAAGATAGAACGATCGCGGAGACAGTCCAGACTTTGCAACCTCGACAGCGCAGCGCCTCGGCTAGCCGCGAAAAGCGGATGTCGGCTGGGGGCTGGGCCGTGCGAATTGTCTCGCGCAGGAGTGAGTTCTCATTGACACGTGCCGGATGTAGCATCCATCACCGACAACCACAGGCCGTGAATGAGCACAATCGGCGGCCCGGCCGCTGAGACCGGCCAGGTCCGGCGCGGCCCCTCGAGAAGGAGAGATCATGGATATCAAGCGAAGCGGTTCCCAGGCTTCCGGCAAGGGGCCGGCGGACTGGTTCTCCGGCACGGTGCGCATCGATCCGCTGTTTGCGGCCATCGCGCCGGCCCGAGCTGCCGGCAATGCCGTCACCTTCGAGCCCGGCGCGCGTACGGCCTGGCACACCCATCCGCTCGGGCAGGTGCTGATCGTCACCGCCGGCTTCGGACGCGTGCAGCGCGAGGGCGGGCCGGTGGAAGACATCCGGCCCGGCGACGTGGTGCGCTTCGAGCCTGGCGAGAAGCACTGGCACGGCGCGGCCCCCACCGCCGCCATGACCCATATCGCCATCCAGGAAGCGCTCGACGGCAAGGCCGTCGACTGGATGGAGCATGTCAGCGACGCGCAGTACCAGGGCTGATGCCCGACAACCGCGCTGGGGATCATGAGGCTCGTGGAACATGCGGTGTCTGACTGAGGCAGTTTGAGGGTCAGGCGATCTCAAGCCAAGCTGCTATACGGTTGACTGGGGAAGAGGGGGCAAAACGTTGAGCCGCATTTTGGTAATGGTCATCGCAGCAATGTGCTTCAACGTATCGGCTGCCGCAGCCGGGCAGGAAGAGCAGAACGTCAATTATCTGGCGCGCATGGCAGATGTGCAGTTGCATCGAGCCATTGCCGCGATAAAACAAACTGTCTTTCGTCGGTGCGGTCATCGGGACATAACCAGGATGGGCGGTGGTCTGCGTTTCATGCCGATATCGGCATAGGGCATTATGCCGTAAGCCGGATTATGCCGCATGACCGAGGTTGGCGGCTGTTGTGCCTCCTTTCGGCCACGCTGCATTCGGCATGATCGATGGTATTGCCGCGTACCTCCGCGACCACAACGCTTTCGTTTAACTTCCCCAAAGCACGAGTCGGATTGCCACTCACCTGCTTCAAAACCCAAGTAAGATCGCACCGGCTGCAACGATGAGACAGGCGAGAATGCGCCGGGCGGTCAAGGTTTCGCCAAGTAGCAGCCAACCGATCAGAACAGCGAACACAACACTTGTCTCCCGGAGCGCCGTGATTGGGCCGGCCGGCCCAAGAGCGAAGGCCGCAACCACGACGCCATAGGCGATCATTGCGACCAGTCCCCCGGCGAGCGCCTTCCATGTGTCGGGTGCGCGAAAATCGACTACGAGCCGCCGACGCAGTGCGAGGAACGCGGCCGGCAGAAATGTCCCGTAAAGGACAAGCACCCAAGCGGTATAAGCTCCGCTTTGCCCTGTTTGACGCACTCCGATGGAATCGACGGTCGCATAGGCGGCGATGATTGCGCCCGTTGCCAACGCGAACAGGATGGATGAGGCAGAGGCTCGCCCCTTTCCGAGCGCCAAGCTCATGATTCCCCCGGCAACAAGGATGATGCCGGCAATCTGGTAGGGATTGAGCATGTTGCTGGTGGTGATGGAGCCGCCGAGCGTCACCAGTAGCGGCACGGTTCCTCGCACGATCGGATAGACCTGCCCCAATTCCCCGTAACGATAGGCTGACACGAGAAAAACGCTGTATCCGACCTGAAGGATGGCCGAGAGAACGATATAGAGCCAGGCTCCCGACGCCGGCAGGGGATAGATGAACACAAACGGCAGTGCGACAACGGTGCTGGCTAAGCTCATCACCGTCACGGTCCAAAGTCGATCGCCGCCGCTGCGCAGAAAGGCATTCCATGTCGCGTGAAGGATCGCTGCGAACAGCGCAAGGCCAATGACGACGGCGCTCAATGCAGCGCTCCCGCCGATCCCAGAAGTTTGGTCGCCGCGCTTCGGGCGCTGACGATCGCCGCCTTGCCGTGCCCCATATGGGCAAGCACCGTTGCACCCTCAATCAGCATGAACAGCGCTACTGCGACGTGCTCGGCGTGATCATCCGGCAGGGATTGCGCCAGAATGTCTTGGAGCCGCTGTTGAAGATCGCGCTTTTGCCGTGTGGCCGCCTCGAACACGGAATGGGCCGGCTCCCCGAACTCGGCAAGGGCGTGCTGGAACAGACAGCCGTGAAAATCCGGGCTATCGAACCAGCGTTCGTGCCAGTCGAAAATCGCGGCGATCTTCTCACTTGGCGTCATGGCGTCGCCAGCGAGTCGGTTTAGCTGTCGCTTGAAGCGTTGCGCCCGCCAATCCAGAACTTCGACAATCAACCCGTCCTTGCTCGGGAAGTGCCGATACATCGTCATCTTGGCGACTTCGGCCTCGGTGATGATCTTATCGATACCGGTGGCGTGAAAGCCGTCGCGCTTGAAAAGGCGATAGGCGGTTCTCACGATATGTTTGCGCTTCTCAGCAGCGTCGGGGCGCAGCGGCATGACAGATCCTATATGATACAGACCTGTCTCACTCATATATCGCATGTGAGGTGCGGTCAATGGGTGAAGGGTAGGGTCGCTGGTGCTGCCAACTAACCGAGAAATGCAGAGAGCTGCTTACTTTTTGAAGCTGTGGCTAGAGACTTGGTGCGCCAACGAAATGGAGCACCAAATAATGGAAATATTCGACCAGCCTCCCTGCCTCGATCCCTACGGTGCCTGGTTCGAGGGTCGCGCATCTGATTGAAATATGAGTGGCGGGCGATCGAGCCGTGGTTGCCCAACAAGGCTCAAGGCGTGCCCCGTGTCGCCTCAAGCCTTGACAGCCCAGCACGTCCTGCGCCAGCCTGGAGCCATGTTCGCCCTCGTGCCCGCCAGCATCGACCGACGCCGCCTCCGCACAGTGCGGAGCGGCAAGCTGATTGCGCGACGACGAAGACCGGCAGGATAGATCCGGTTCGTTCGTTTCCAGCCCCGCCCGCGACAACAGCCGGCGGGGTTTTCCATGCCTGGAGCCTTGTCATGATCAAAAATTCTTCCATCCGGTTTCGGCCGGCCGAGGCGGCGGATGCCGCCGCGATCCGCGATATCGTGCGCGCCGCCTATGCCAAATGGGTGCCGCTGATCGGCCGCGAGCCGCTGCCGATGCGCGCCGACTACGACAAGGCCGTTGCCGAGCATCCGTTCGATCTCGCCGTCGAGGAGGGCGGCATTGTGGGGCTGATCGAAACCATGCTCGCCGACGACCATCTCTGGATCGAGAATGTCTGCGTTTTGCCGCTAGCGCAGGGCAGGGGGATCGGCCGGCTGCTGCTGGAGAGGGCCGAGCATACGGCGCTCGAAGCTGGGCGATCCGAGCTGCGCCTGCTGACCAATGGCGCCTTCGAAGCCAATGTGTCGCTGTACAGAAGGTGCGGTTACAGGATCGATCGGGAGGAGCCGTTCATGGGCGGGATGACCGTTTATATGAGCAAGAAGCTGGTGGGGTGACGGGGGGCGAAGGTTGCCGCTCCAAGGTAGCGCTTTACGGCGCCCCCTCTGTCCTGCCGGACATCTCCCCCACGGGTGGGGAGATCAGCTGTCATCACGGTTTTCGCCAACATCCAACGTTGCAGGACGAGAGCCGGCGCCGAAGCTGCCAATCTCCCCACCCGTGTGGGAGATGTCCGGCAGGACAGAGGGGGGCGCCATAGAGCGCGGCCAGCGCTCTTGATTGCCCGGACGACAGCCAGGGTAGCCGCTGGCTCAACGACTGGCGCGCTGGCTCAAGCATTTCGGGGGTTGCGTTTGACAGCCCCGCTTGTGCATCGTTATTTCTAGCCAGATATGACGGTTGGCACCGCCACGCGGCGCACCCCAAGGAGAAAACCATGTCACACAATCTGCAGTTCTATATCGACGGCGCGTGGGTCGATCCTGTCGTGCCCAACACGCTGGATGTCATCGACCCGTCGAACGAGGATGCCTTCGCGCAGATCTCGATCGGCTCCAAGGCCGATGTCGACAAGGCGGTGGCCGCGGCCAGGCGCGCCTTCAACACGTTCGGCTTTACCTCGGTCGAGGAGCGGCTCGATATCCTCAACCGCGTCATCGAGGTCTACAAGAAGCGCAGCGCGGACCTGGCGCTGGCGGTATCGCGCGAGATGGGCGCGCCGCGCCAGATGGCGCTCGACAGCCAGGTCGGCGTTGGCCTCGCGCACCTGCAGAAGATGGCGCAAGTTCTGAAATCGTTCGAGTTTCGCCACGTCAAGGGTTCGTCGCTGATCGTCAAGGAGCCGATCGGCGTCGTCGGCCTGATCACGCCGTGGAACTGGCCGCTGAACCAGATCACCTGCAAGGTGGGTCCGGCCCTTGCCGCCGGCTGCACCATGGTGCTGAAGCCGTCCGAAATCGCGCCGCTCGATGCCATCATCTTCGCCGAGATCATCGACGAGGCCGGCGTGCCGAAGGGCGTGTTCAACCTCGTCAACGGCGACGGTCCGGGCGTCGGCCAGGCGCTGTCCTCCCACCCCGACATCGACATGATGTCGTTCACCGGCTCGACGCGGGCCGGCATCCTGGTGGCCAAGGCCGCCGCCGACACGGTCAAGCGCGTGCACCAGGAGCTTGGCGGCAAGTCTGCCAACATCCTGTTCCCGGATGTCGATCTCGCCACAGCGGTCTCAAAAGGCGTCGCCGGCTGCTTCGGCAACTCAGGCCAGTCCTGCAACGCGCCGACGCGCATGTTCGTGCCGCGCGACCGTCACGACGAGGCGGCGGGCTATGCCAAGGCGGCGGCGGAGAAGTTCACCGTCGGCCCCGCCGACGCTGCCGGCACCAAGCTCGGCCCGGTCGTCAGCCAGCTCCAGTTCGACAAGATCCAGGACCTGATCCAGAGCGGCATCGAGGAAGGCGCGACCCTGGTGACGGGCGGCCCCGGCCGGCCGGCCGAGCTCAACCGCGGCTACTATGTCAGGCCGACCGTGTTCGCCGACGTCACCCCCGACATGCGCATCGCGCGCGAGGAAATCTTCGGGCCGGTGCTGGCGATCCTGCCCTATGACACGGTCGAGCAGGCGGTCGAGCAGGCCAACGACACCGTCTTCGGCCTTGCCTCCTACATCCAGGCCAAGGACCTGCAGAAGGCCCGCGACGTGGCGGCACGCCTGCGCTCCGGCAATGTCTACATCAACTATCCCCAATGGGACGCCGGCCTGCCCTTCGGCGGCTACAAGCAGTCGGGCAACGGCCGCGAATACGCCGAATATGGCCTGGAGGATTTCCTGGAGATCAAGGGCATCGCCGGGTACGAGGCGGCGGAGTAGGCTGGGCACTGGCGCGGACTTTACAAGACGTGGGTTCCTCGCCCCCGCAAAGCGGGGGAGAGGTGGCCGCGAAGCGGTCGGACAGGGGGTCGCGGCGCTGGTAAGTCACTCTAATCATTTAAAAACCGCGCCAATCCCCCGCTCCGTCTCGGCTTCGCCGAGCCACCTCTCCCCCACTCCGTGGGGGCGAGGAAACCCAGGTTTGCTGCGACCGCCTCTTGCCAATTGGCAAACACATGCTATATCTCTGCCAATAGCAGAGGTGATCCATGCAGCTCCAGTCCATCGTCACCACACCGGCCACGGTCGGCCCGGCCATATCGGATGAAGAGGCGGGCGCGCTGGCGCGCACCACGGTCAATTTGTTCAAGGCCTGGAACCTGACCGACAGCGAGGCCTGCATCCTGCTTGGCGGCATGTCGCCCCGCACTTGGGCCCGTTGGAAGACAGGGACACGCGGGAAGGAAGGCGGCATCGGGCGGATCGACCGCGACCTGCGCACGCGCATGGCGCATCTGATGGGCATCCACAAAGGCCTGCGCTATCTCTTCACCGAGCCGGCGCGCGGCTATGCCTGGATCCGCAAGCCCAATGCGACCTTCGGCGGCCAGTCGGCGCTCGACCTGATGCTGCGCGGCGAAATCTCCGACCTTGCGGCGATGCGCGAATGGCTCGATGCGGAGCGTGGCGCATGGTGAGTGGGTTCGCGCTCCGGCGCCGCGTCCACTGGCACCAGACTTTCCGCATCATCCGCTCCATCCATCCGCCCATCGACCTGTTCGAGGACATCGCCGATCCGCGCGACTGGGAGGCGCTGGCCTCGGTCGAGGCGAAGACCAATCCGCGCATCCGGCTCGAGATCGGCGACCTCGGCAAGGTGGCGGCGGCGAGGCGGGTTTCCGGCCCGGGCGCCAGCTTCGTCATGGCGCCCTTCGTGCATTGTTCGATCTTGCGGCCCGGCCGCTTCTCGGATGGCAGCTACGGCCTCTATTATGCCGGCGACAGCGAGGACGTGGCGCTGGCCGAGACCATCCACCACCACCAGAATTTCATGCGCGCCACCGACGAGGATCCGGGCTGGACGGCGGATTTCCGCGTGCTGATCGGCAGCGTCGACCGCGACCTCGACGACGTCAACGCGGTGCCCGGCGTGCTCGACCCGGACGACTACGCCGCCTCGCAGGCGGAGGGGCGGGCGCTGCGGGCGCAAGGCAGCGACGGGCTGGTGTGGAACAGCGTGCGGATGCCCGGCGGGCAATGCATCGGCATCTTCTGGCCCGATGTCATCCCCATCCCCGTGCAGGGCCGGCACTACAGCTACCACTGGGACGGCAGGCGCGTGGATTTCGTGCGCCAGCACGATACCGGCAAGGTGCTGGCGGTCACGTGACGGCGAGCCCGTGCCTCTGCACGGGCACAGTCAAACGCCGGTCATGAAACACTGCTACGCGCCGCTCTTTTGGGGGATGCTCCTTGGCTTCGAGACACAGAGACGGCAGCGCGGGTGATGCCAATTACGGCGCCATCGGCACCAATTACACCAATTACCGCCAGCCGGAGCCGCGCATCGCGGCGCTGATCGTGCGCGCGCTCGGCGATGCCAGGACGGTGCTGAATGTCGGCGCCGGCGCCGGTTCCTATGAACCCATCGGCCGGATGGTGACTGCGGTCGAGCCGTCGGCCTCGATGCGGGCGCAGCGGCCGGAGCATTTGTCGCGCGCCATCGACGCGGTGGCCGGCGCGCTGCCCTTCGGCGACAAGAGCTTCGACGCCGCCATGGCGACATTCACCGTGCATCAATGGCCCGATCTCGGGCAGGGGCTGGCCGAGATGCGGCGGGTGACGCGCGGGCCGGTGATCGTGCTGAGCTGCGATCCGGATCAACTCAACCGGTTCTGGCTCGACGACTATGCGCCCGAGATCATCGCGGTCGAGGCGTCGCGCTATCCGCGCATCGATGCCATCGTGGAGGCGCTGGGCGGCGAGGCGCAGGTGCTGTCGGTGCCGATCCCGCTGGACTGCACGGACGGTTTCGGCGAGGCCTATTACGGCCGCCCGGAGCGGCTGCTCGATCCCGGCGCGCGGCTGGCCAATTCCGCCTGGAGCTTTGTCGACGCGTCCGTCGGCGAGCGCTTCGTCGCCGATCTCACCCGCGATCTCGACAGCGGCGAATGGGACCGCCGCCACGGCCATCTGCGCACGCAGCCGGAATTCGACGGCTCGCTGAAGCTGGTTGTCGGCCGGGGATAGATACGACAGCAACCACTCTGGCGAACTGGGGGACCAGCCCCCAGGGACAGGAGAGTCGGTAACTCTCAGTAGTGATAGCGACATTGCGCGATGAAAAGGCTGTCTTCGCCCGCACGGTAGACCAGACGATGCTCCTGCGTAATGCGTCGCGACCACCATCCCGAAAGCGGTCCGCGCAGCGGTTCCGGTTTGCCCGTCCCGGTGAACGGCGTGCGGGTGCATTCCTTGATGAGCGCATTTATGCGTGCAAGCAGTTTGGTATCGGTTGCCTGCCAGTGCAGATAATCTTCCCATGCGCGCTCATGGAAGATCAGCCTCACTCCGCAAGCTCGCGCTCTGTCCCTTCGCCTTGATCCAGTCCTTGCGTCGCCTCAAGCAAGCGCTCGGCGTTTCGCGGGCTGCGCAGGAGATGGCGGGTCTCCTCATAAGAGGCGAAATCTTCCACCGACATCAGCACTGCCGCCGGCTTGCCGCGGTCACGCGTGATGATGACGGGCTCATGATCAGCGTTCACGCTGTCTATCATAGCGGCAAGATTGCGCCGCAGGTCGCTGTAGGATGTGGTTCTCATGCGCTATCTTGTACGCATTTACGTACAAGATAGCAAGCATCTTGAGGCCGACCATTGCCAAAGACGAGCGCTCCGCAGCGGCGCAATCAAAGCGATTTTCTCCAACAGCCCCGCAGAATAGCACGGCGTTCCTGGATATCGCCTGAACACGATCTATATATCGGGTGAGATCGATGCAGGTGAAGATGGACCGGGACACCATATTGAAGGCGCTGGCGCATCCGTTTCGGCGTGAGGTGCTGGCATGGCTGAAGGAGCCCGAACGGCACTTCACCGCGCAGGCGCATCCGCTGGAGATGGGCGTCTGCGCCAGCCAGTTCGACAATCGCGGCCTGGCGCAATCCAGCGTCTCGGCGCATCTGGCGACGCTGGCGTCGGCCAACCTCATCACCACGCGGCGGGTTGGCCAATGGGTGTTCTACAAGCGCAACGAAGAAACCATCGCGGCCTTCCAGGCCGCCCTGTCCGATCTCTGACGATCCTCCCCATTTCCCCCCGTGAAAGGCTTTTCCAATGACCACACTCTTTGATCCGCTGCAGGCCGGTGATCTCGCGCTTGCGAACCGCATCGTCATGGCGCCGCTGACGCGCAATCGTTCGCCCAATGCGATCCCCGGCGATCTCTCCGTCACCTATTATGGCCAGCGCGCCACGGCCGGCCTTATCGTGACCGAGGCTACCGCCATCAGCCACCAGGGCCAGGGCTATGCCGACGTGCCGGGCCTTTACGGCGCGGACCAGCTTGCCGGCTGGAAGCGCGTCACGGACGCCGTTCACAAGGCCGGCGGCAAAATCGTCGTGCAGCTCTGGCATGTCGGACGCATCTCCCACACGTCGTTGCAGCCCGGCGGCGGCAAGCCGGTGGCGCCGTCGGCGATCACGGCAAAGTCCAAGACGTTCCTGGTCAAGCCGGATGGCAGCGGCGAATTCGCCGAGACCTCCGAGCCGCGCGCGCTGGACGCAGCCGAGATCCCCGGCATCGTCGATGATTTCCGCCGCGCCGCCAAGGCGGCGATCGAGGTGGCGGGGTTCGATGGCGTCGAGATCCACGGCGCCAATGGCTATCTCGTCGACCAGTTCCTGCGCTCGGGCACCAACCACCGCACCGATGACTATGGCGGCTCGATCGAGAACCGCGCGCGCTTCCTGTTCGAGGTGGTCGACGCGGTCGCGGGTGCGGCCGGCGCCGGCAGGACCGGGATCAGGCTGTCGCCGGTGACGCCTGCCAACGACGCTTCGGATGCCGACCCGCAGCCGCTGTTCAACCATGTGGTGGAGGGTCTCGGCCGTCGCGGCCTTGCCTATATCCATATCGTCGAAGGCGCGACCGGCGGGGCGCGCGACTTCAGCCAGGGCGACAAGCCTTTCGACTATGCGCAACTCAAGGCTGCCTACCGCAATGCCGGCGGCACCGGCGCCTGGCTGGTGAACAATGGCTACGACAAGGAGCTGGCCGAAAAGGCGGTTGCCGAGGGCAGGGCCGACCTTGTCGCGTTCGGCAAGCTGTTCATCGCCAATCCCGACCTCGTCAGCCGGCTGAAGCGCGACGCCGACCTCAACACGCCCGACAAGGCGACGTTCTATGGCGGCGGCGCCAAGGGCTACACGGACTATCCGACGGCGGCCTGAGCGGGAACAACCGGACGGCAGGCTCTGTTGCTGCAGCCGTGCTACAGCCGTACCGCAAGTCACAGTGACGGGAAGCGCTGACAGGCGCTTCCCGTCACTGCTTTCAATGCCTCAAAATCTTGCTGAGGAAAGCCCGGCTGCGGTCGGTCTTGGGGTGCGAGAAGAACTCGTCGGGGGTGCCGCTTTCGACGATGGCGCCGGCGTCCATGAAGACGACGCGCTGGGCGACCTTGCGGGCAAAGCCCATCTCATGCGTCACGACCATCATCGTCATGCCTTCCTCGGCGACCGCCACCATCACGTCGAGCACTTCGGAGATCATCTCGGGGTCGAGCGCCGAGGTCGGCTCATCGAACAGCATGATCTTGGGCCGCATGCCGAGGCAGCGCGCGATCGCTACGCGCTGCTGCTGGCCGCCGGAGAGCTGCGCCGGGTAGGCGTCGACCTTGTCGGCGAGGCCAACCTTGGCCAGCAGCTCGCGCCCGGCCTGCTCGGCCTCGGCGCGCGGGATCTTGCGGACATGGATGGGCGCCAGGGTGACGTTCTCGAGCGCCGTCTTGTGCGGATAGAGGTTGAACGACTGGAAGACGAAGCCGATCTCGGTGCGCAGCCGGGTCATGTTGGTGGCGGGGTCGCCGAGGCGCTGGCCATCGACGATCAGATCGCCGTCCTTGATCGTCTCCAGCCCGTTGATGCAGCGGATCAGCGTGCTCTTGCCGGAGCCGCTCGGACCGCAGACGACGACCACTTCGCGCGGCTGCACGCTGAGCGTGATGTCCTTGAGCACGTTGAGCGCGCCGAACCATTTGTTGACGCCGCGAAAGTCGATCATGCCAGATGTGGTCATGGGTGCCGGACCTTTGGGGTTCGATGTCACAGCTGCACCTCGCCATGGGCCGCGCCCATACGCCGTTCGAGCCGGCGGGCGAGCAGGATCAGCGGATAGCAGACGATGAAATAGCCGACGCCGACGAGGAAGAACACCAGCAGGCCGTTGGGCACGCGCTGCACCACCAGCCAGCCGACGCGGGTGAGGTCGGTCAGCCCGATCGCCGAGACGACCGAGGAATCCTTGATCAGCAGCACATATTGTCCGACCAGCGGCGGCAGCACGATGCGCATCGCCTGCGGCAGCACAACCTGGCGCATGCGCTGCCAGCGCGACAGGCCGGAGGCAAGTGCCGCCTCGACCTGACCGGTGGGCACGGAGCGGATGCCGGCGGCGACGATCTCGCAGATGAAGCAGGCGGCGAGATTGGTCAGCGCGATGATGCCGGCGGTGAAGGCGTCGAGCTCGATGCCGAATTCCGGCAGGATGAAGAAGATCAGGAAGATCTGCACCAGGAACGGCGTGCCACGGATCAGGTCGACCCAGGCGCCGATCACCGCGGCGATAAGCCGGTTGCCGCCGGTGCGCAGGATGCCGAGGCCGAAGCCGAGCAGGGTGCCGAGCACCAGGCTGATCAGCGACAGCACCACCGTCATGCCCAGCCCGCGCAGGGCGAGGGGATAGGAGCCGGCGAGGCTGATGAACTGCTGCCAGATCATTTCCGCGCCCCCGCCGTGCCGAGCCAGCGGCTGGACAGTGCGGCCAGTCCCTTGAGGCAGTAATAGAGCAGCAGGTAGAAGGCGGCGATGGTGAGGAAGCCTTCCGCCGGCATGAAGCGGTCGGAGGCGAGAAGCTGGCCGGCTCGCGTCAGCTCGGCGACGGAGATCAGCGACAGCAGCGCCGAATCCTTGACCAGCACGATCGCCTGGCCGAGCAGCGGCGGGATGGTCACCTTGAAGGCCTGCGGCAGGATGACGAGGCGCATGCGCTGGACATAGGTCATGCCGGAGGCGACGCTCGCCTCGACCTGGCCGCGCGGGATCGACAGGATGCCGGCGCGAATGATCTCAGCGACATAGGCGCCACTGTTCAGCGACAGCGCGAGGATGCCGACGACCAGTTCGGGCAGAACAAGGCCGAGCCGCGGCAGGCCGAAATAGAGGAAATAGAGCTGCGCCAAAAGCGGCGTGGCGCGCACGGCGTCGATATAGGCCTTGGCCGGGGCGCGAAACAACCAGCCGCGCTGCAGGTTCATGGCGCACAGCACGATGCCCACCGCAAGCGCGCCGAGAAAGGACAGCGCCGACAGCCACACGGTCGTGACCAGGCCCTGTCCGAACAGCGGCAGATATTCGACGATGGTGCGGAAGCTGAAGTTCTCGAGCATGGGGGGCCTAGGCAGTGGGTAGTGAGTAGGGAAGTAGGAGCAGCTGAAGCCGGCCGGAACGGCCGCTCATTGCCCTCTATTCCCTACTCCTTACTCCCTAATTCCTATTCACCAATTCCTCAGTGATCCTTCTTCCAGGCGTCGGAATTCACCCAGTAGTCGAGGTTCTTCTGCAGGCGGCCGTCTATGGTGACCTGGTTGAGGAACAGGTTCATCCAGATCAGCAGGTCGGGCTCGTCATAGCGCGTGGCGAAGGCGAGCGGCTCCTTGGATAGAAGTTCCGGCATGATGGTGAAGGTGCCGGCCGGGTAGGCCGTCGACTGGCCCTTGACCGCGGAGACGTCGTTGACGCCGCAATCGGCCTGGCCGTTGTTGACCGCGTCGAGCAGCAGCGGACCGCCGCCCTTGTAGCTCTTGATGTCGGCGTCCGGGAAGGCGTTCTTGGCTTCCTTCTCGCCGGTGGCGCCGAGCAGGACGGCGATCTTGGTGCCCTTGGCCTTGCAGTCCTCGGTCGTCTTGAACTTGCTGTCGGCCTTGGTGAAGACGGTGCTGCCCGTATACATGTAGGGCATGGTGAAGGCGACCTTCATGCCGCGCGCCAGCGTCGGCGTCATGTCGGCGACCAGCAGGTCGGCCTTGCCCGACAGCAGCGCCGGGATCAGGCCGTCCCAGTCGAAGTCGAGGAACTTGATCTTGACGCCCATTTCCTTGGCCATCAGTTCGGCCAGTTCGACCGAACTGCCGGTGCGTTCGCCATTGGCGCCGACCAGCGAGAAGGGAGGGCCCTGCGTCTGCACGGCGACGCGCAGTTCGCCGCGCTTGGTGATGTCGTCGAGCGCTCCGGCGTTGGCGGCCGCGGTCAAGCCCGCGAGCGCAAGTCCGGCGATGAAAAGTCTGGCAATCTTCATGTGGTATTCCTCCCAGTTGTCGTTGATGTTTGCCCGCGGGTTCCCCTTGGGCTCCTTTTTGAGCGGCAGCGCCGTTTGCCGGCGACGCCACCGTTCGAAAATGCTCAGTCCCAGGCCACCGTCTCGGCGACCTTGATGCCGCGCGCGGCCAGCGCGTCGAAGAACGGGGCCTCGGGCACATGTGTCAGCGGGTTCAACAGACCCGGCGCGGTGATTTCGCGCCGCGCCAGCATTTGTGCCACAATGCTGGCGGGATAGCCGACGCCCAGGCTCATGCCGAACAGGCCCGATGAGAGGTCGCGCTCGATGATCAGGTCCGACGTCACCGTCTTGGCGCGGCCGCCCTCGAGCCCGGAAAAGACATTGCGCATCACGCACAGGTCCTTCTCGTCGGCGCCATATTGCAGTTGCGGCCCGAGCAGCCGCCCGAGGAATTCACGCGGGCTGACGCCGGTGCCGGGGAGCGTGTCGCCGGAGAGGAAGCCGAGCTGCTTGAGCGGCGCCCAGAACGCCGACCATCCGGGCCAGCGCAGCGTGTAGCGACCGGAGCGGCGCAGCCCGCGCGCGGCCGGCAGCATCTCGACATAGTGCAGCGCATCGCCATTGGGGAAGGCCTCGAGCCGGCCGAGACCGGCGACCTCGATTTCGTGGATGAAATGATTGTCGTGCTGGGTGGCGGCCGGGACGGCGACGCGTTCGCCGTCCTCGATCATGACGCTGTCGCGGTTCTGGCTGACCAGGACCATGTCGAAGTTCCAGCTCACCTTGTAGCGGAGCGGGCTGGCCGCCGCCTTCGGCTCGGGGATGCCGCCGCAATAGGAATCGATTGCGGTGATGGTGTCGAACTGCCTGGCGGCGCGCGCGTAGAGCACCAGGTCGATGCCGGGATCGAGCCCGCATTCGGGCATGATCGAAACGCCTGCCTGTTCGGCGGCCGGCGCAAGATCGGCTATGGCCTTGCCGTAATTGGTGGTGACCAGCGGCGTGCGCGTCGCGATCGCGGCCTCGACCGCCTGGCGCATCAGCGGCTGCGGCAAGAGGTCGATGACGGCGTCGACATCGGCCAGCACGCCGGCCAGCGCCGGGCCGATCGCGCCCTCGGGAACGACGAAGCGGACGCGGGCAAGATCGGTCAGGCCGCCGAGCCGGGCCGCGCCATCGGGCGCCGTGTCGACACAGACCACTTCATCGACACCGCTGGCGACGAGATCGGCGATTGCCGCCCGGCCTTGCAGGCCGAGGCCACCGAGAACCGCGATCTTCATGCCGTCTCCTTGCGGACGCTATCGTCCGACCAGCAGCCTTCGGGAAGGCTGACCCATTTGTTGCAGGACGCCATGACGACGAAGGTCTCGCTGCGCACGACCTCGCCCGGCTCGCCGGCGCCCGGGATCAGCTCGCTGGTGACGCGGTAGAGGTCGGCGACGTCGCCGGCCACCGTCACGTCGACGATGATGTCGAAGCGCCCGGTGACCACCGAGGCCGAGTTGACGAAAGGCAGTTCGGAAATGCGCCGCGCCAGTTCCCGGGCCCGGCCGCGCCCCTGGGCATTGATGCCGACAATGGCCGAGATCAGTTCGGGGCGCTCGGTCAGGTTCAGCAGGCCGACGATCTTGAGCAGGTTGCGGTCGATCAGATTGCGCAGCCGGCCGCGCACCGTCGGCACCGAAATCGCCAGCGTCTCGGCAAGGCGGTTGATGCCCGGCTGCGCATCCTGCGACAGGAGTTTCACCAGCCGCCGATCGGTCAGATCGAGATGTTCCCGCAAGCGCTTCGTCTTTCACAAAGAGAAAAAATAGACAAAGGTTTTTTGCCTATGTGTAAATACGCTACGTCACGAACGTGTGAGATGCAAGAAGCGATTTCGGCTTGTCCCGTCCCCGACAGCGCTTCCCGCGAAGGCGTAACGGCCCGGCGGTCGCGGCGCAGGCGGCGGTTCGGAGCGGAATTTTTGGTTGCGGTGGCTTGCGGCGGCGGCGGTTTTGCTGATCAAATCGGGTGCACCGCCGACAACCCACAATTGCGTTCCCATTGCGCCGCCATGATGCTCCCCGGGGTTCAGACTTTGACTGCAAAGGCCCGCCACGCCGTCGCCGGGCTGACGGTCCTGCTTGCGCTGGGCGCGCCGGCGATGGCGGCGCAGACGCTGCTGGACGACTGTGGCAATGAGGATCTTAGCCCGCCCAAACGCATTGCGGCGTGCACCAGCGCCATCGAGGACGTGACGCTGTCGGCGGGCGACCGGGCGGTCGCCTATTTCAACCGCGGCAACGCGCTGGACGGAACCGGCGAATATGACCGCGCCGTGTCGGACTACGGCAAAGCGATCGAACTCGATCCGAAGGACGCAAACGCCTTTCACAACAGGGGGCTGACCGAAATCCACTTGAAGGACTATGACCGCGCCCTGGCCGACTTCAACCGGGCGATCGAACTCAATCCACAGCTTGCCCTGAGCTATGCCAACCGAGGCCTGATCTGGAACAACCACAAGCACGATGAAGACCGCGCCATCGTCGATTTCGACAAGGCGATCAGTCTCGATGCGTCCAACAACGTGTTCTATAACCTTCGCGGCAATGCATATCTGCGCAAGGGCGACTATGACAGCGCCATCACCAGCTACAGCCAGGCGATCTTCCTCGATCCGGAGGATCCGGACCAATATTTCAACCTCGGGCTGGCCTGGTCGTTCAAAGGCAATCAGGAGCGCGCCATTGCCGATTTCGGCCAGGCGATCAGCCTCGATCCGAGGCATGTCGACGCCTATCGGCAGCGTGCCGATGCCTGGGCCAAGAGAGGCGACATTGACCGCGCCATCGCCGACTACGACCAGGCGATCAGCATCGACCCCGGGAACGCCGAGACCTACCGCAACCGCGGCGACGTCTGGTTCGGCAAGGAGGACTATGATCGTGCCATCGCGGATTATGGGCAGGCCATCGCTGTCGATCCCGACGATGGGGTGGCCTATAATGATCGAGGCCGGGCGTGGTCGCGCAAGAAGGACCTCGACCGGGCGATATCGGACTATGACAGGGCGATCGCGGCCGCTCCCCAGTTCAAGCAGGCTTATGCCAATCGCGGCGAGGCGCTGGGCGCGAAGGGTGACTACGTCCGCGCCATGGCCGACTTCAACCTGGCAACCCTCATCGACGCCCGCTTCGCCAGGTCTTACAAGGACCGCGCCTGGGTCTGGGTCCGCAAGGGCGAGTTAGACTACGCAATCGCCGACTACGGAAATTCGATCAGCCTCGATCCGCAGGATTCCGGCGCTTTCGTGGGCCGGTCCCGCGCTTGGCTGTACAAGGCGGACTACGCCGCGGCCATCGCGGATGCCAATCGGGCGATCAGCCTCGATCCCAACAATTACTTTGCCTACGACACGCGCGGCCTGGCCCGGGCGTACAAGGCAGGCTATGCCGCGGCGATCGCCGACTATGGAGAAGCGATCCGTCTCAATCCGACCTATGCGGAGGCCTATCATGGGCGAGGCATCGTCGGCTTCTATTCCGGCTCCGCCGCGCAAGCCCAGGCGGACTTCGAACAGGCGGCGGCGCTGAAGGCCCGGAGCGCCTATTATGCGATGTGGCTCGACATCGCGCGCCGCCACAACGGGCAGCCGAGCATCCTGCGCGAGGCCAGGCTCGACATGACGACATGGCCGGCGCCACTGGTCCGGATGCTGCTGGGCGAGGCGACACCGGAGGCGGCTGCCGCCGCGGCCGACGATCCCGACGCGACGAAGAAAAGCGACCAAGTCTGCGAGGCCGATTTCTACACTGCGGAGTTCCAGCGGCTGCAGCACCGCGACGAGGAGGCGCTGCGCCTCTACCGGCTCGCGCTGCACGATTGCCCCAGGGATTTCATCGAATACACCGCTGCGACCATCGCCCTGCGTGTCGTGGCCAAGGCCCCCTGAGAAACGCGTCGGCGGTCTGTCCGGCAAGAGCGGCCATGCTTTGGGGCGCGGCGGTTCTACCGAACGACCAGAACCGCGATTTCGGTGAAGGACAGCACTTCGGCGGTCTGGCTTCCCAGCAGCAGCCGTCCCAGGCCCCGCCGCCCGTGCGAGGCCATCACGATGAGGTCGCAGGCCAGCGACCGCGACAGGTCCAGGATCGCCTCGGCGGGCTTGCGGTCCTCGATATGCAAAGTCTTGGCGGTGACGCCGGCCGCGTCCGCCGAGGCCTTGCATGTGTCGAGCACTTGCTTGGCAAACCGGCCCGCCTCTTCCTTGTAGATCGCCAGTTCGTCGCCGGCGGCATAGCCGGCCATGGCGCCGCCCCAGGCAAACAGCGGGAAGGGCTCGGTGACGTTGACGAAGGTGATGGCGGCGCCGAGGCGGGCGGCCAGTGCGATGCCCTGGGCAACGCCCTTTCCGGCCAGTTCCGATCCGTCGGTGGCGATGAGCAGATGTGTGTACATGATGATCGTGACCTGTTGTGCAAGGTGAATGGCCTTGCGGTGGCGGGAGCCCCGTTGGGCTCTCGTTGATATAGTCGCGCTAGTGGGTCCGTCACAGGGCCACCTTGACGTGGATCAAGGTCATTCAAGGTGGTGGCCCGAACGCGCACCGGGCGGCTCCCACGCTCCGCGCGGCGGACTTTCGCATCCGGCGGATTCCCCTTTGCGGGATCGTCCTCTAAGGTACCGCCGACTTCGAGGGGCACCGGCATGAGCAACGCGCATTCACAAATCCATCTGGTCCGGCATGGCGAGACGGCATGGAGCCTATCAGGGCAGCATACCGGCCGCACCGACATGCCGCTGACGCCGGCCGGCGAGGCGGCGGCGCGTGGCCTGGCGGAGCGGCTGAAGGGCCTGTCCTTCTCGGCAGTGTGGTCGAGCCCGTCGCGACGCGCCTACGACACCAGCGTGCTGGCGGGATTCGGCGCGCAAAGCGTGAAGAAGGACGAGCTCCAGGAATGGGACTATGGCGCCTATGAGGGGCTGACGACAAAACAGATCCTGGCCGAACGGCCCGGCTGGAGCGTGTTTCGCGATGGCTGCCCGAAAGGCGAGGCGGTCACCGATGTCGGCGCCCGCGCCGACGCGATCATCGCCGGATTGCGTGCGGCCAATGCCGACATGCTGGTGTTTTCCAGCGCGCATTTCCTGCGCGTTCTGGCGGCGCGCTGGATCGGACTGCCGCCGGAAGGCGGCGCGCTGTTCGTGCTGAATACGGCCAGCATCAGCGTGCTCGGTTACGAGCACGACCTCGGCGAGCCGGTCGTGCGCCGATGGAACCAGAAGTAGGGGTGGGGAGCGCGGGTTCCGGGTGGGGCGTCTCCGCTCCGGGCGGGGCGCCTCCTTGCGTTCGTCATCCTAGGGTCTGCGCGACGCCGCTCCGCGGCTGCTTCGCCCTAGGATGACGAATGCGGGGGGCTACGGCCAATGCCATATGTCCGGCGCGGCATGGTCTGAAAGCCTACACCGCCCCTATTTGTCGAACTTCCTGATGGCCTCGGCGCTCACCGGCGTGAAGAAATTCACCAGGTTGCCGTCGGGATCGCGAAACAGCAGCGAGCGGTTGCCCCAGGGCATGGTCGTCGGCTTCTGCACCGTTGCATCCCCGAGCAGGTCCGACAGCCTGGCGAATTCGGCATCAACGTCCCCGACACGGAACTCGATGATGGCGGTGTGGTTGTCGGCCGCCCGGGCGATGTCGCCGCCGAACAGCTGCAGGGTGCGCGTGCTGCCGATCGCCAGCGTGCAGGCGGGCGTCGCCAGTTCGGCGAAATCCTCGGTGTAGCTTGTGACCGGCATGCCGGTGATCTCGCCGTAAAAACGGACGAGGCGCTGGACGTCCGACGTGATGATGCGGACGGAGACGAAATTCATTTCAGTTTACCCCCAATTGACGGGACCGCGCCCCGATCGAACCATAGGCGAGGGCTCCTGACAGCTTCCTGTCAGGAGGTTCGATCGGTGGGTGAAACAGTGGGTCGTGGAAGGCAATGGAGAATATGGCCGCGGCCGGATCGGGCCCCCGGGGAACATCGATGCTCAGGCCAGCAGCGCCAGTTCCTCTGGCGTCAGGTGCCTTGCCGAACCCTTGGCGAGGTCGCCGAGCGGCAGGCCGCCGATGGCGATGCGGATGAGGCGCAGCACGTCGATGTCGTGCGCCGCCAGCAGCCGGCGGATGTGGCGGTTGCGGCCCTCGTCCAGCACGATCTCCAGCCAGGCGGTGCGACCGCCGCTGCGCAGGAGTTCGATCGCATTTGACGTCAGCGTCTCGCCGTCGATGGTCGCGCCGGAGCGCAATTTTTCCAGCGTCGCCGCGTCGGGCACCGTGCCGACCTGCACGTGATAGGTCTTGGGCAGATGCGAGGCCGGGTCCAGCAGGCGGTTGGCGAAACGGGTGTCGTTGGTCATCAGCAGCAGGCCCTCGCTCGCCTTGTCGAGCCGGCCGACCGGCGAGACGAAGGGCAGGTCGAGCCCTTCCAGGCAGGCATAGACGGTGTCGCGTTGCTGCGGGTCGTCGCGGGTGGTGACCAGCCCGCGCGGCTTGTTGAGCATCAGGTAGACCTTGCGCTCGGCAACCACCGGCCGGTCGTCGACGACGATGCGGTCGCGGTCGGGATCGACGCGCAGCGCCGCGTCGCGCACCACCTTGCCGCCGACGCGCACGCGCCCCTCGGCGATCAGCAATTCGGCCTGCGTGCGCGAGCACAGGCCAAGCTTCGACAAGGCCCTGTTGAGGCTGACGGCCGGTGGCTTGATGGTGGCTTGCTTGCCTGTGTGTGGTCGTTTAGCCATGCTGTGGCGGATCAGTTTTTCCGTGAATTTCCAAACCAATGAATTCCGAGTTGTGTTCGCAAGGACGTGGAAGGATGCAACCGACCTTAGAGAGTCCGCACCAGCCCAGTACGATTTCAGCATAGAATCAAATTACTTTTGACAATGGACCCATGATCTCTTCACCGCTTCCCTTCAAACTGATTTTTGTCACAGGCTGCATGCGCAGCGGGACTTCGTTGTTGCATCGGCTTATCTCGACGTCACCGGATACCGGCGAGCGCGTGGCGCCAGCGCGCTACATTGCCGATTTCCTGTTGCTTTCCCGGTCCTACATGAACAGCGACAGCGCTTTCGCGACAGACTATTTCAGCTCGCGGGATCATCTCCTGGCGGCAACGAGCCAGTTTGTGAGGGAGCGTCTGACCGATGCCTGGCTCAGCTCGGGCAAGCCCGCATGTCTTGTGGTTCGAACGGTCGAGATATCGCCGATGATACCACTGGTGGCGGCTCTGCTGCCGGAAGCCAAATTCGCGGTGTCCGTCCGCGAGCCGAAGGATGTGATCGCCTCGATCCTCAAGGTCGGCGAAAAACAGCTGAAACTTGGCCGCGATACGCCCGCGACGCGGCGCGATGTTTCGAGCCTGGCGAGGACCTACAACCGATCCTACCTGGCTGTCTTCCGCGCGCAGCTTCGCGACGAGCAACTCAGGCACCGAATCGTCTTCGTGCGCTATGAAGAGGCGGCTGCCAATTCGGAGAAGGCACTCGAGGCCGTCTGGCGGCGTTTCGACCTGGCGCCGGGGGCAGCTGTACTCACCAACGATTCCCCCGTCAGGCCAAGTATCAAGGAGATCCTGGTTCACCGAGTATGGCGTTCCTATCGCACCGATCTGTCGGAGGCGCCGGTTTCAACACTTAGTGTCGGCAGCCACAAGAAAGCGCTGAAGACGTCTGAAGTCTGGACAGTGAACTGGAGATGCCGCTCCCTTCGCCGCGTCTTCGGGTATTCAGGAGCAGAGTCCGGGATATAAGGCCCGATACTGCATTGCGGGTGCGCCGCACCCGGGGAAATCAGCTTGAAATATATCACTATCGCCAATATGTCGACGAACGGGGTTTGGGGAGGACGAAGCGACTGGTGAAACCTGGGACGCAAGCAGCCGACGGTGTGCAATCCACCATCACGCCGATCCGCAATCTCGACGGGCGCGACCGCGAAGAGATGTTTTCACTTCACGAACGCTACTACGACGCGACCACGCGTGACACGTTCGAAAGGGATCTGTCTGAAAAGGATGCCGTTGTCATCATCCATCATTCGGGCAGGATCATAGGCTTCTCGACCTACGTTGTGCGGCAGATGAAGATTGGCTCGGAGACGGTCCATTACCTCTTCTCCGGCGACACCGTCCTTCATTCCGCGCGCTGGGGTGATCCCGTGCTGCTGCGGGGCTTTTTCCGGGCGGCCGGCGAAGCCAAGGCCAGCATCGAGGGCCGCCTGTTCTGGTTCTGCATCATCGGCGGGCACAGGACGTTCCGCATCCTGCCCAACTTCTTCCGAGAGTTCGTTCCGGCCATCGACAACGGCCCAGGTTCGACCGACCTTCTGACCATCCGCGACGTGATAGCAACGGCCCGCTACGGTCGCTTTTTCGACGCAGTAACGGGCCTGGTCGATTTCGGCCCATCGCAGGGGCACCTTCGACAGGAATGGGCTGATGTTGCAGAAACCGCTTCCCGCAACAGGTTTGCCGCCTTTTTCCTCAGGGCCAACCCCGAGTATTTCAGAGGTGTCGAACTGGCCTGCCTGGCTGAGTTCGATACCGGCAACTTGAAACGCTACGGCGCCGTCAGCTTTGCCGAGGGGCTCGGAGATGGGCCTTGATCGATGCCGCGACGTGCGGGATCAAGGCACCAGGCGAAGGGTCAGCGCCTTCAACCCGCGCATCGAGGAATTGTCCGCCCAGATCGCGGCAACCGGCTCGATGGTGGTCCAGCGATCGAGAGCGGCATTCAGCACCATCGTGCCTTCCATCTCGGCCAGAGCTCGGCCAATGCAGACATGGGCGCCACGGCCAAAGGCAAGGTTCTGCCTGCTCCCGCGGTGGAGGTCGAATCGTGATGGATCGGCGAACCGGTCCGGATCGCGATTGGCCGCGCCGACATGCAACACGATGGATTCGTCCCTTTCCACCTCACAATCGCCGATGGACATGCGTTCGAGCGGCCAACGGCAAATTTTCTGCACCGGGCTTTCCAGGCGCAGGGTTTCGGCCACCGCGCCCGGCACGAGCCGGCGATCGGCGCGCAGGGCCGACCACAAGGCCGGTTGGTTGGCGAGATGAAACAACATGTTGCCGATCAAATGGACCGTGGTCTCGTGGCCGGCGAACGCAAGCAGGGCGATGTTGCGCCCAGCGGTCGTCAATCCCAACGTTTCAACCAGCGCCGGCAATCCTCCAAGCAGCGGCGGCATGAGCCCATGTGCGAGCAGACCGCGCAAATGATCGATGAAGTAGGCGGACATCTCGTCGACCGCGTTTGGCTTTGTACCAAATGCATCGTCGTAGCCGGTATCGAGGATGGTGCTGACCGACGCAGACCAGTCACGGAGCAAAGGCATGTCCTTGTTCGGAACACCAATGAGACCGCAGATGACGCGCTCAGGTATGGCGCGCGCAAAAGCGGCGACCACATCGACGCTGCCAGCCAGATCTGGCGCGACGACCAGTTTTTCCACGGCCTGCGCGGCCATCGCCCGAATCGCAGCCATGCCGTTGTCCACGAAAGGTTGCTGCAAAGCCTGGCGAATGGCGCCATGGACGCTGCCTTCCCGGTAGATCAGCCAGTCGAGCAGCGCCGAATCCGCCAGCCTGTCATCGCCGCCGGGCGGCACATGCGACAGTCTGCGATCCGACAGGCAATCGGAAACCAGGTCGTATCTGGTGACGTAGACGTCGCCCCACGGGGATTTCCAAACAGGTCGCTGGCCGCGCATCTCATCATGCATTGCATGGTTATTCGCATTGCCGCTGAATGCTCCGGCCCGGACGCTGTTCCAGGCGCTGTCGCGCAGCTCGCCGGCAGAAGAAGTTTGCATCGTCTTGCAACCGTTTCGCGTTCAAAAACCGGGCGATCGTCCGGCGCTAAAACCAATTGATCATGGCGAAAACCAGCAGCCCAGGACCCATCTACTATCTCTGCCGTCGGCAACACGCTTACACGATTGGTGTGCTGCTTGGCTATTACAACCATGGCCTCGGCGATCTCATACGGATCATCCCCTACGAGCGGCTCAGTGATCTCAGCCTCATCGCGCCCGGCACCTTCATCTTCACTGACCTGGAGAGACTGACACCGGACGAACTTCTGACCGCGACCGCACTGCACAAGACGATCGCTTTGCAGGATGACAGCCTGTTGCTCCTTAACGATCCCGCTTCGGTGCCACGCCGTTTCGATCTGTTGAGGCGGCTGAAGGCGGCAGGCTTGAATGACTTCGACGTGCATCGGTTGGGAGAGCGCGGGGCGATCCGGCGGTTCCCCGTGTTCGTGCGTTGGGAGAACCAGCATGAGCCGCCACTGACAGGCCTGCTGGACAATGCCCAGGCTCTGGAGACGGCCATTGCCGCCCTGCCGGAGGCCACCCGCCGAAACCCTGACCTGATGATCGTGGAATATGGCACGGCGCCGGCGCCGGACGGCCGGTTTCGCAAATATTCCGCCTTCAAGGTCGGCGATGCCATCTATCCGCAGCACTGCTTCACGAGCCGCGGCTGGTACATCAAGTTTTCCGAAGCAATCCTGGGCGAGGCCGAGCGTGCCGAAAACCGAGCCTATGTCGAGGAGAACCCGCACGTCGCGCAGTTGGAGCGGATTTTCGAGCTGGCCGACATCGACTATGGCCGCATCGACTACGGCATTGTCGATGGGCGTGTGCAGACCTTCGAGATCAACAACAATCCAACCGTCATGTCGCGACCGCCCGGATGGGAGCCAGGCACTGACTACAGCCGCTATGCTGAGATGCACGCGCGGGCGCTGCGTACCATCCTGCGGCCCGCCGGCGGCCCACCCTTGCGGCTCGGCGACGGCACGATGAGCGTCGACGCCGTCCACGACGATGCCATGCGCGAGGTGCGGCGGCGGATCGCCAGGTTCTCGCGCAGCCGCCGGCTGCGATCGCTGAGACAGCGCCTGGCCCGCGCACTCGGTCTGGGCTGACGCGCCTCGGCGGGTGGCGGTTCAAGCGCCTTGCTGGCGAAGGCTCCGGCCCAGGGTGCGGATGCGGTCGGCGACCTTGCTGTCGACCGGGTTATAAACCATCAAGCCGAGGTCCGGCCGGCCGTCGACGGCGAAGGACGAATATTCCAGCTCGATGTCGCCCAGTTCCGGATGCTTCAGGCGCTTGGTCCCGTCGCCGTGGCTGAGCACGTCGTTTTCCTTCCACAGCGCGGCAAATTCGGGGCTGGCGCTGCAGAGTTCGTCGACCAGCTGGGCGACCTCGGAGACCGCGCCGGCGCGCGCCGCGTCGGCCCGAAACGTCCCCACAACGAACCGGGCGAGGGTCTCCCAATCGTGCTGCTTGGCGCGGATGACAGGGCTGCGGAACATGAAGCGCAGGATGTTGCGCTGGCCGGCGGGCAGGGTGCTGTAGTCGGTCAAAACGACCCGCGCGGCATCGTTCCAGGCGACGACGTCCCAGGTTGCCGTCTTGACCAGAGCGGGGCTGGCATCGAGCGTGTCTAGCAGGCGCTGCAGCCTGGGGCTGACGCCTTCGGCGCTGATGTAGCGGAGCTCCGGCGGGCGCCCCAGCCCCAGCATGAAGAGATGCTCGCGCTCCGGCTCGGTGAGCAGCAGGCCCTTGGCGATCCGGTTGAGCACGTCGGCCGAGGGCGCGCCGCCTCGGCCCTGTTCCAGCCATGTATACCAGGTCGGGCTGATGTTGGCGCGCTGCGCCACCTCCTCGCGGCGCAGCCCCGGTGTCCGGCGGCGCCCGGAAAAGCCGAACGAGGCGGGATCGAGCCTTGTGCGCCGGTCTTTCAGGAATGCCGCGAGTGTGCCGGCGGAACTGGTGGGTGTCCTGTTAGTCATTATACCATGATAAGGTCACTACTTTAATGGAATAATAGACCAACGATATTACGCAGGCAACTGTCAGGAGATTTTGCATGCGTATCTTTCTCACCGGCGCGACCGGCTTCATCGGCTCGGCCCTCGTCACCGAACTCATCCAGGCAGGCCATCAGGTGGTCGGCGTGACCCGTTCCGATGCCGGCGCCGAAGCGCTGGCTGCGGCGGGCGCCGAAGTGCACCGGGGAACACTCGAAGAGCCCGAAGGCCTGCGGGACGGCGCGGCCAAGGCGGAGGCCGTCATCCACACGGCGTTCGACCATGATTTCTCGCGCTTTGTCGAGAATTGCGAAAAGGACAAGCGTGTCATCGCGGCGCTCGGCCAGGCACTGGCCGGCTCCGACCGGCCGCTGGTGATCACTTCCGGCGTCGGCATCGGCAGCCCCGGACATGGCGAGCTTGCCAGCGAGGATGTCTTCAATCCCAGCCATCCCAATCCGCGCATCGCCTCCGAGCTGGCCGGCAACGCCTTGCTGGAAGCCGGCGTCAACGTGTCGGTGGTGCGGCTGCCGCAGGTCCACAACACGGTCAAGCAGGGGCTCATCACGCCACTGATCGAGATCGCGCGGCAGAAGGGTGTCTCGGCCTATGTCGGCGAAGGCCGCAACCGCTTCTCGGCGGGGCATCTGCTGGACGCGGCGCGGCTGTTCCGGCTCGCCGTGGAAAAGCGCCAGCCCGGCGCGCGCTATCACGCGGTCGGCGAGGAAGGTGTCGAGGTGCGGGCGATCGCCGAGGCGCTTGGCCGCGGCCTGAAACTGCCGGTGGTTTCGATCGCTCCGGAACAGGCGGCGGAGCATTTCGGCTGGATGGCGATGTTCGCCCCGATGGACCTGCCGGCCTCCAGCAAGCTGACGCAGGAGCGGCTCGGCTGGCACCCGACCGGTCCGACGCTGATCGCCGATCTGGATGCGATGAACTACGACGCTTGAAGGACCGGGCATAAGCGCCTCGCCAAGCCGCCAATCCTGGACAGCCGGGTTGGCGGCTGCCTGCGTGCGGCGGTCAGGCTGCCGTTACGGCGTAGCGCAGGTGGACGAGACCATGCTCCAGCGCTTCGCAGCTCTTCAGCGACAATTGCATCCTGCCCGCCAGGCCGCTCTCGCCGAACTCGACGAAGCCCTGGTTGCCGGCCCGGCCATCGATCGCGGGTGCGACGAGAAGGCTGAGCTCATCGACAAGGCCGGCTGCGAAGAAGGAGCCGTTGATTCCGGCGCCGCCTTCCAGCAGCAGCCGGCGGATGCCCAGTTCGCGGCCGAGCACGTCGAGCATGGCGGCGAGGTCGATCTCGGCCGTCTCCGCCACGATGTAGGACACGCCATCGGCGGCAAGCTCGGCCAAATGGCTGTCGGCGACATCGCGGCCGAGCAAAACCACAACATGATCGCCGCCTATGTCGGGCTTGGAAAAGTGGACCTTGCCCGAGGCATCGAGCGCGATGGCATAGGGACCGGCGTCGCGCCGCGCGAAATGATGGGGGCGGTCGACCTTGCCGGCTTGGGCCGGCGCATGCGCCCCCGCCTTGCTCATCTCGGCCATGGTGACGCGCCCGACGATCCAGGCGTCGCCCGCCAGGTCACCATGAACCCGCTCATAGAGGCTCGACCACTCGGCCTTGCCGCCATCGGGGCTCGTGGTGAAGCGGCTGGGGTGGAGGCCGCCGTCGAGCGACGCTAGCATATGGCAGATGACATATGGCTTCATGGAAGTCTCCACTTGGGGAAGAAGTCAGGTGTCCAAGCTAGGGCGGAGCCGCGACATGTGAAGGTGTTGCGAGCGGGCAGGCGAGAGCGGCAATCGGTCCGACAACGCATTTCGTCCGAAATCGAACAATTAAATTCCGCCCCGTAACGCTTTGTTTCCTTGCCTGCAGGTATCCACATGGGTCGCGTCGAAAATGGTCGACGCATGAAGGACGCTGTAGCATGGGGTCGCCCTGGTCCGAGTTGTTGGCAAACCTTGCCGTCGTGGCGATGTTCGTCTCGGTCTGGATCCACACCCATGTGTGGCTGGACCGCATGGCCGCCTTGACGCGTGCGACGGCTTTCGGCCTGCTGATGGGCGTGGGCGCGGTCATCCTGATGCTGACGCCGATGCAATTGCAGCCAGGGATCCTGGTCGACCTGCGCGGCACGATGATCACGCTGGCCGGCTTCTTCGGCGGCCCGCTCGCGGGCGTGCTGGCCGGGCTGATGGCGGTCGCCTATCGTTCGTATGAAGGCGGCATCGGCGCGTTCGCGGGCGCGGTGGGGATCGGCATTGCGACGACCATCGGGATTGCCGGCTATCTCGCGCTGAACGGCCGTGCTCCCGAGCGCCTCGATATATTGAAGCTGGCGGCGGCAGCCGGCGCCGCTTCGCTGCTGGGGCTGCTGGCCCTGCCATGGGATGTCATGCAAGCGGTCCTGCCACGCGTGGCGCTGCCGTCGCCGCTGCTGGTCTTCCTGTCGATCATGCTCTCGGGGCTTACTCTCTACCAGGAGCGGCGCCGTATCGACGCCTTGCAGTCGCGACGCATCTACAAGGCGGTCGTCGAGGCGCTGCCCGACTGCCTCAACGTCAAGGATCTCGACGGCCGCTTCATCGCCGCCAATCCGGCAACGGCGGAATTGATGCGGGCCGGCGATACCAAGGCCCTGATCGGCAAGACGGATTTCGATTTCTATCCGCGCGCGACAGCCGTCAAATTCAGGCAGGACGAACTGGCGATCCTCAAGGCCGGCGTGCCGTCGACGATCGAGCAAAGGCTCGAACATGAAGGCGGCGGCCTTGGCTGGCTTTCGACGCTGAAGGCGCCGCTGACCGACCGGGCCGGCAACATCATCGGCCTGATCACGCATAACCGCGACATCACCGCGCGCCGGCAACTGGAGACCGAACTGGCCGAAAGCCGGGTCCGGTTGACGGAGGCCCTGACCCACATGGCCGACGGGCTGGTCATGTTCGACGCCGAGGGCAAGCTTACGCTTTGCAACGACCAATACCGACAGATGTTTCCGCGCACCGCCGACCTGCGGGTCCCCGGCGCCGACTACCGAGACATCCTGCGCCAGTCGGTCGAGCGGGGCGAGGAGATCGTGCCGGAGGACAAGGTCGAGGCGTGGATCGAAGGGATCGTCGGCTCGCGCAAGACGGCGAGCAACCGGGAGATAAGGCTGGCCGATGGGCGCTGGCTGGACATCCGGACCAGGCCGACCGCCGATGGCGGCAGCCTCAGCGTGTTTTCCGACATCACCGCCGCCAAGCAGGCACAGGCCGAATTGATGGCCGCCAACGCGGCGCTTAACCTCCTGGCGCACAGCGACGGCCTGACCGGGCTGCTGACGCGGCGCGCCTTCGACGAAGCGCTGGCGCGCGAATTCTCGCGCAGCCAGCGCGCCGGCCAGCCGCTTGCGCTGCTGCTCATCGATGTCGACTGGTTCAAGCGGTTCAACGACCATTACGGCCATCCGGAAGGCGACGAATGCCTGCGCGCCGTCAGCCGCTGCATCCAGGCGACCGCCCGGCGGCCGGCCGACGCGGCGGCCCGCTACGGTGGCGAGGAGTTCGCCGTCATCCTGCCCGACACCGATGCGGGCGGCGCCTTCGTCATCGCGGAAAATCTCAGGCGCAAGGTGCATGACCTCGGGCTGGCGCATGCCGGAAGCGAGAAAGGCATCGTCACCGTCAGCATCGGGGCGGCGACCTTCGATCCGGGCCGGGCGCCGATCGAGATCGCCGACCTGCTCAGGCGCGCCGACGAAGCGCTCTACGGCGCCAAGGCCGCGGGCCGCGACCGGGTGCATGGCTGGCGGCCCTACGACGTAGCGCGGCAGGCGCCGGCAACGCCGATTAAGCGCCAGGGCAAGTGAGCGGCCGGCATGGCTTGCCGCCGTGCCCCCTTTTGGCCGGCCATATCCAAAACTCGGACAATTCCGATAATTCGCCGGGCGGTTCCCATTGAATGTTGCGTAGACGGCTGACCGTGGGTTAGCATCCCGTCGCTGATGCCGGCGGGAGGTCGTTTTTTGCAACTGACATCAGCTGGAGCGGCGCGCCCATTCGGGCGATGGAGGGTGCTCCAACACTTTGAACCGGCGCATGATGCTTTCCCAAGGCCGATCCCGGTTCTGGGGATCATGCGTCTCTGTGGAGGAGGATCCTATGAACAGACGTGAATTCCTGCTGTCATCCGCGGCATTCGGCGCCATGATGCTGGCCGCGCCATCGGTGTTTGCGCAGGACAAGCTGACCATCCTTGGCTCGGTGCCCAATCTCGGCTTTCCGTTCTTCGTGCACATGCTGAACGAGATCAAGGCCGAAGCGGCGACGCAAGGCGTCAACCTGACCGAGAGCGACGGCCAGAACTCGGCCACCAAGCAGACCGCCGACATCGAGGCGGCCCTGGTGCAGAAGGTCAACGCCATCGTCATCTCGCCGCTCGACGTCAACGCGCTGGCGCCGGCGATCGAGGAAGCGGTGAAGGCCGGCGTGCCGGTGGTGACGATCGACCGCCGCGTCGACGGCGTCGAGGGCATCCTCGCCCATGTCGGCGCCGACAATGTCAAGGGCGGCGAGGCGGAAGCCCAGGCCGTGGTGGCGGCGTTCCCCAACGGCGCCAAGCTGTTCCACCTGCAGGGCCAGCCGGGCGCCGGTCCGGCCATCGACCGCAACAAGGGCGTGCACAATGTGCTCGATCCGCTGAAGGACAAGTACCAGATCATCTTCGAGCAGACCGCCAACTTCGCCCGCGCCGAAGCGCTGTCGGTGACCGAGGCCGGCCTGGCCGCCAATGGCAAGCCGGACGCCATCATCTGCGCCAATGACGACATGGCGCTGGGCGCCATGGAGGCGTGCGCCGCCCGCAACTTCACCGACGTCAAGATCTATGGCTTCGACGCGCTTCCCGAGGCGCTGGTGGCGGTTCGCGACGGCAAGCTCGCCGGCACGGTCGAGCAGTTCCCCGGCCAGCAGTCGCGCACTGCCGTGCAGATCGCGGTCGCCTACGCCAAGGACAAGACCGAGCCAAAGGAGAAACTGGTGCTGCTGACGCCGATCGTCATCGGCAAGGACAATCTCGACAAGGCGGAGAGGCTGAGCGAGACGAAGTAGGGCGAGGGTCGGCCGCCGATTGGAGAAGCCGGCGGGACAGCACCCCCCTCTGTCCTGCCGGACATCTCCCCCGCAAGGGGGGAGATCAGCCGCGTCATTTTTAGCGCCTTTCTTGCAGCGTTGAAGAACTGGCGAAACAGAGCAGCAGCCAATCTCCCCCCTTGCGGGGGAGATGTCCGGCAGGACAGAGGGGGGTGCGCAAGCGCTGACGGGGCCCGGATGAACTTCACTGAGGAAGCAATCATTGGCTGAAGCCGCATCGCCATCGCCCGTCCTGCTTGCCGTCGAGGGCGTCACCAAGCATTTCTCGGGGGTCAGGGCGCTGGCCGACGTCTCGCTCGACATCCGCCCCGGCGAGATTCTCGGCCTGCTTGGCGAGAACGGCGCGGGAAAATCGACGCTGCTCAAGATCCTGTCCGGCGTCATGCCGCCGTCGAGCGGGCGCATCCTCTTCGACGGCGCCGAGTACGCGCCGGCGAGCCCGCAGGATGCCAAGCGGCTCGGCATCGTCACCATCTACCAGGAACTCAGCTTGATCCCGACGCTGACGGTGGCGGAGAACATCTTCATCGGCCGTGCGCCGACCGGTCCGCTCGGGCTGGTGAGCTGGAAGCGGATGGAGCGCGAGTCCCGCGACATCATCGCCCGCGTCGGCCTTTCCATCGACCCGATGACGCCGGTTTCGGCGCTGTCGGTGGCCGAGCAGCAACTGGTCGAGATTGCCCGCGCCCTGTCGCTGAAGAGCCGGCTGATCATCATGGACGAGCCGACCTCGGCGCTGACCGAGACCGAGGTGCAGCGCCTGCTGTCGATCATGGACCGGCTGCGCCAGGACAAGGTCGCCATCATGTTCGTCACCCACCGGCTGGAGGAGGCCGCCGCCATCTGCGACCGCATGACGGTGCTGCGCGACGGCCGCCTGGCCGGGCATCTCGACCGTGAGGGCGGGCCGATCCAATTGCCGCGGATCATCGAGAAGATGGTCGGCCGCGCGGCGTCCGAACTCTATGCGCGGCCGGCGCTGCGCGCGGTGGCCGGCGATGTCGTGCTGTCGGTGCGCGGCCTGCGCACCGTGCGCGACCCCGAGGCGCCGCATGCCATCGTGCTCGACGGCGTCGACATCGACCTCAAGGCCGGCGAGATCCTCGGCGTCGCCGGGCTCGTCGGCTCCGGCCGCACGGAGCTGGCGCGCGCCATTTTCGGCGCCGACCGCATCGCGGCCGGCACCATCACGCTCGACGGCAAGCCGATCGCGCCGGCCTCGCCCGCCGACGCCATCGCGCTCGGCATCGGCCTGGTGCCGGAGGACCGCAAGCACCAGGCGATCTTTGCCGCTTTGGGCATCCTGCCCAATTTCTCCGTCGCCTCGCTTGGCCGTTTCAGCAACGGCTTCGGCGTCATGGCCGAGCGCCGCGAGCGCGACGCGCTGTCGGGTTTCAGGAAGATGCTGTCGATCCGCATGGCCTCGCCCGAACAGGCGATCGAGGGCCTGTCGGGCGGCAATCAGCAGAAGGTGATCCTGGCGCGCTGGCTGGCGCGCGATCCCAAGGTGCTGATCGTCGACGAGCCGACGCGCGGCGTCGATGTCGGCGCCAAGGCGGAAGTGCACCAGATCCTGGTGCAGCTGGCGGCGCGCGGCATCGCGGTGATGATGATCTCGTCCGAGCTGCCCGAGGTGCTGGCCGTCTCCGACCGCATCGTCACCATGCGGCGCGGCCGCATCACCGGCGAGATGCCGGGCGTCGAGGCAAACGAGGAGAGACTGATGGAACTGATGGCGCTCGACAGGAAGCCGCAGGGCGAGGGCATTTCGCAGTACGAAGGGCAGGCACGATGAGCGTGGCGGGCGAACAGAACCAGCGTGGCGGCATCAATTTCGCGCGGCTTTTGATGAGTTTCGGGCCTTTGCTGTTCCTGGTGGCGCTGGTCGTCGTCTTCACCGTGCTGAAGCCGAGCTTCATGGACCCGATCAATCTGTTCAACATCACGCGGCAGATCTCGATCACCGGGCTGATCGCGCTGGGCATGACCTTCGTCATCCTGACCGCCGGCATCGACCTTTCGGTCGGCTCGCTGCTGGCCTTCTGCGGCATGGTCGCCGCCGTCGTCGCCAAGGGGGGCGCGGCCAACACGCTGTCGCTGTCGACCTCGGGCACGCAGGGCTATGGCTGGTTCGCGGCGCTGCTGGCCGCGGTGGTGGTGGGGGCCGCCGCCGGCGGCGTGCAGGGGCTTGTCATCACCAGGCTGAAAGTGCCGCCCTTCGTCGTCACGCTGGGCGGGCTGACGGTGTTTCGCGGGCTGACGCTGACCATCTCCAATGGCGGGCCCATCTCGGGCTTCGATGCCTCGATGCGCTGGTTCGGCACCGGGCTGATCGGCCCCGTGCCGGTGCCGGCGATCATCTTCGCCATTGCCGCGGTGCTGTGCCACATCGTGCTGCGCTACACCCGCTATGGCCGCGCCGTCTATGCGGTGGGCGGCAATGCCGAGGCGGCGCGGCTGTCTGGCCTGCGCGTCGACCGCATCCTGGTCTCGGTCTATGTCATCGTCGGCTTCTTCGCCGGGCTCGCCGCCTTCGTGCTGTCGGCGCGGCTCAACTCGTCGGAGGCCGTCGCCGGCATCGGCTACGAGCTGACGGTCATTTCGGCCGTGGTCATTGGCGGCACCTCGCTGTTCGGCGGCATCGGCTCGGTCGGCGGCACCGTGGTCGGCGCTGCCCTGATCGGCGTGCTGCAGAACGGGCTGCAGTTCAACAACGTGTCGTCCTACACGCAAAGCATCGTCATCGGCCTGATCCTGATCCTGGCTGTGGCGTTCGACCGCTGGCTGAAGTCGCGGGTCAGACGGTGAGCGCTTGGCATGGGGGTGATCCCTTCTCCCCTTGCGGGAGAAGGTGGCCGAGCAAAGCTCGGTCGGATGAGGGGTGTTCCAGCTTGGCAGACGCTTTGAAAAAGAAGAAGTGCTGACGTCTCATTTCTTCCAACACCCCTCATCCGTCTCGGCGCCAGGGCGCCGATCCACCTTCTCCCGCAAGGGGAGAAGGCTATGCCGGCGCTGGCCCCAAACCCATGTGAATCACGCAGCCTGGAGCGCCCCGAGGCGGTGGCCGTAACGACGGAAGAATCGCGCGACAAGGCGTTGCTGCCTGGCCTTGGCCAGGTCGGCCAGGCGCCGCTCCTGCCTCCAGCGCGGCATGTTGCGCCAAAAGGCGATGAAACGGGCGGCATCCTCGATGGCTTCCTCCGCCGACAGCGCCGGAGCGATCGCCGCAAGGAACAGCAGTTCCGACTGCTTGAGCGTGTCGATGACCGCCTTGCGCCTGGCATGATCCTGCCGGGCGCGCGCTATGCCGCTGTTGCGGATCGCCGCGAAGGCTTCGAGCAAGGCAGGGCTGTCGCCGCTGTAACCGCAGGCGCGGGCGAAATCGGCGGCGTCCATCCATGCTCCCGGTCGGCGATGTCGGCCGGAGCCGACTCATATGCTTGAGTTTATAGAAGCATAACTCAAAAATTGACAGAAGGGAAACTTTTGCTGGAGTCGGGAAAGCGCGACTCGACTCTGGCGATGAAAAGCCTGAATATGCGAACAAATCAGGAACGAAAGGCAGGGACGGCGATGGCGTTGCCGGGCAAGGAACCAGTGATCGCGCAGGTCGCCTCGATCTCGGTCGAGTGCGGCGATTGCGGCCGCAACCGGTGGTGGCGTCCCGACCAGCTGAAGCGGTTCGGGGTGAACGGCAACACGCCGCTGTCGGCCTTGTCGGGCCGCATCGTCTGCTCGGCCTGCCGCGCCGAAGGGCTGCCCGGCGCGACGATCGCGATCCAGGCGGCGTTCATCGACGACCGCCAGCGCCTTCGCAACGAAGCGCGGATGCTGAATGATCGGGAGGTGTCGCCGGAGGGAGCGCGACGGGCTTGAGGGAGGGAGGGGCGGTCTTGCCTTCTCCCCTTGCGGGAGAAGGTGGATTGGCGCGTAGCGCCAAGACGGATGAGGGGTGTTCCAGGGAACGCCGGCGTCTCACGCGGTGCATCTTGAGGTGATTCAACGAGGTGAAAGGCGCGAGTTCTTCTGCGCCTCATTCCTTCCAGCACCCCTCAACCGTCTCGGCGCTGGCGCGCCGATCCACCTTCTCCCGCAGGGGGAGAAGGGAGAAGGGCCTCAATACCCCAGCAGTTCCTTCAGTGGAATCACCCGCCAGACATGCTTGATGGCGTAGCGGTTGAAGGTCAGCGTCTTGGGTGGATTGTACTGCTCGACCACCAGCTCACCCGCCGTGCGCTTGACCAGCTTCTTGATGAAGGCCTTGCCGTTCTTTTCGTTTTCTTCCGGAAAGATCTCGATCACCACATGGTCGCCGGGCACGGCGTCGCGGCCGCCGCAATAGATCAGGTCGCCGGGCTCGTAGCGCGGCACCATGGAATCCGACAGCACATGCAGCGCGAAAACCTTCGGCAGGTTGCGCACGCCCGGGGGGCGCTGGACGTAGCCCGCCGGCTCGCCGTTGAAGGTGAAGTCGCCGTCATCGCCGCCGACTGCGGCGCCCAGCACCTCGATGTCCATCGATCCGGCGGGCAGGGGGCCTGAGTCGGTGACGATCTCGGCGTCGGCCACCGGGCCGGCATCATCGAGGAAGACGACCTGCCCCTGGCCCAGCGCCACCGGATCGACGCGCAGGAAGGCGGCGGTCTTCAGCAGGTTCTCGGTCTTGGGCAGGTTGCGGCCGGTTTCCCAATTGCCGACGGCGGCGACGTCGGTGTCGTTGTGCTCGGCAATGTGGCGCATGACCAGGCCGCGCTGCTTGCGCGCCTGGCGGATCGCCGCACCGACCTTGATCGACAGTTCCGTTCTTGCCATGGCGCCCATGTGAGCGATGAAAGCGG
>NZ_JBAZUD010000032.1:0-37250 GCF_041661565.1 Mesorhizobium sp. | reverse complement strand
GCAGATCAACTCGCTGCTGGCATCGATGGCCTATCCCGTCCTGGAAGAGCGCGGCCTGCTGACGGGCTCGCGGTTGAAGGCGGGCTGAGGCATCGAAGCTGCCAATCTCCCCACTTGTGGGGGAGATTAGCGCGTCATCGCCTCGCGCTCCTCCACTGAAGAAAACCTAAACCCACGACAAAAATTTCTGGATTGCCCGCAAGGCCCATCCATGGTTTGAGGCCGTTCCCAGCCAAGGCCGTCCCATGTCGCTGCCGCTCATCGCCCTGTTCATTGCCGCCTTCGCCTTCGGCACCACCGAATTCGTCATCGCCGGCGTGCTGCCGCAGGTGGCGCAGGGGCTTGGCGTTTCGGTCCCGACATCGGGCTATCTCGTCTCCGGATATGCCTGCGGCATCGCCATCGGCGGCCCGTTGCTGACGCTTGCCACGAAGTCGCTGTCGCGCAAGACCTTGCTGCTCGGCCTCGCCAGCGCCTTCACCGTCGGCCAGGCGGCCTGCGCGCTGGCGCCGGACTTCACCTCGATGCTGCTGCTGCGCATTGCCGTGGCGATTGCGCATGGCGCCTATTTCGGCGTCGCCATGGTGGTCGCCGTCGGCTTGGTGCGCCAAGACCAGCGCGGCATGGCGGTCGCCATCATCCTGTCGGGCCTCACAGTCTCCAACGTCATCGGCGTGCCGGCCGGCACCGCGATCGGCACCATCTGGGGCTGGCGCGCCACCTTCTGGGTGATGTGCGGACTTGGCGTGGCGGCAACGCTGGCCATGGCGATCCTGCTGCCGCGCACCACGGGATATCAGGCCAAGCCAGCCGCTTTCGCAAGCGAGGTGCGCGTGCTGAGCCGCCAGCAGGTGTGGACCTCGCTGATCCTCATGCTGATGCTGATGATCGGCCAGTTCGGCCTGTTCACCTACATCACGCCGACCTTGCTCGAGGTCACCGGACTGGACGAGGATTTGGTGCCATGGGTGCTGCTGCTCAACGGTGTCGGCGCCACGCTTGGTGTCTTCCTTGGCGGCAGGCTCTCCGACTGGAAGCTGATGCCGTCGTTGATCACCATGCTTGCCCTGCAGGCGGTGACGCTCGCCATCATTTATGCCGTCAGCCCCTACCCGCTGCCGATGATCGCGGCGATCACCGTCTGGGGCGGTCTCAACTTCGCCATCGGCACCCCGATCCAGACCCGCATCCTTTCCTGGACGGCGGATGCTTCCAACCTCGCCTCGTCGCTGATCCCGTCCGGCTTCAATGTCGGCATCGCGCTGGCAGCATCGTTGGGCGCCGCGATGCTGAATGCCGGCTATGGCTACCGCAGCCTGCCGATGCTGGGTGCCATCGCCATGCTGGTCGCGGTCGCGGTGGCGCTTGCCTCTTATATCTGGGAGGGGCGTGCAAGAGCGACGCCGCCGCTGCCGGCCCTGGCGGAGTAGCCAGCTTTTATCCCTTCGCCTCCTTCAACACGTCGATGAAGGCGCGCAGCGCCGGCGGCACCAGCCGGCGGCCTGGATAATAGAGGAACAGGCCGGGAATGGGCGGAGACCAGTCGTCGAGCACCGGAACAAGCTCGCCCCGCTCGAAGTACGGCTTCGCGGCCTTGTCCGAGAGATAGGCGATCCCCAGGCCGCCGGCGGCCGCCTCGGCCATCAGCTCCATCGTGTCCAGCGTCAGCGCGCCGGGGACATCGATGGCGATCTCCTGGCCATGTCTTTCGAACTCCCATCGATAGAGCTTGCCACTCGGCAGCCGGAACCGGATGCAGGTGTGAGCCCTCAGATCATCCGGCACCTCTGGAGCCGGGTGATCGGCAAGATAGGCCGGCGACGCGACGGCGATGAAGCGTGCCGGCCCGCCGAAGCGCACGGCGATCATGTCCCGCGGCACGGCCTCGCCCAGACGGATGCCGGCGTCGAAGCCTTCGGCGACGATATCGACCAGCCTGCCCTCGGTGACGAGATCGAGGGAGACCTTGGGGTAGCGCGCCAGAAATGCCGGCACCACGGAGCCAAGCAGCAGCCGGGCGCCGATCTCGCTGGTGTTAACCCGCAGCGTGCCTGACACGAGGCCGCGAAAATCATCGACCTCGGCCAGGGCGGCATCGATATCCGACAACAGCGGCCGCAAGCGCGTGACCAGCCGCTCGCCTGCCTCTGTGGGTGCCACGCTGCGCGTCGTGCGGTTGAGAAGGCGCACGCCCATGTCCCGCTCCAGCGTCCGCATCATATGGCTGAGCGTCGAAGGGGAAAGCCCAAGATCGTCGGCTGCCTTGCGGAAGCTGCGATGCGAGACGATCGCGGTGAGCGCCGTCAACTCCGGAAGCCCCGGCCTGCCATTCATGGGATATCTTCATCAAGCCATACAAAACTGAACGGATAGTATCATGAATTGGGAAGCGTAGTCTTGGCCGAAATCTAAAATGAAAGGACATATCCCATGGCCAGGACATGGTTCATCACCGGCACCTCTTCCGGTTTCGGCAGGCTTCTCACCGAAAGGCTGCTGGCGCGTGGCGACCGTGTCGCCGCCACCGTGCGCAAGCCAGGGGCGCTCGCCGATCTGCAGGCATCGCATGGCGATCGCCTGTGGATCACCTCGCTCGAGATGACCGACAGCGATGCGATCCGGGCAGTGATCGACAAGGCCTTTGCCGAGCTTGGCCGCATCGACGTCATCGTCAGCAACGCCGGCTACGGCCTGTTCGGCGCCGCCGAGGAGTTGGGCGACAGCCAGATCCGCGACGTGATCGACACCAACCTCATCGGCTCCATCCATTTGATCCGGGCAGCCTTGCCGCATCTGAGACGACAGGGAGGCGGCCGGATCCTGCAGGTCTCCTCGGAGGGCGGACAGATGGCCTATCCCGGCTTCAGCCTCTATCACGCCACCAAATGGGGCATCGAAGGCTTCGTGGAATCCGTTCGGCAGGAGGTCGCACCCTTCGGCATCGGCATGATGCTGGTGGAGCCTGGCCCGACATCGACGAATTTCGGCGGCAGCCTGGTCAGTGCCGAGCCCGTGAATGCCTATGCGAACACGCCCGTCGGCGACCTGCGCCGGGCTTTTTCCGAAGGCTCTTTCGAGCTCAAGGGCGATCCGGCCAAGATTGTCGAGGCGATGATCGCCTCCGTGGCGCAGGACCCCGCGCCACGACGACTGACCTTTGGCGCGACGGCCTATGCTTCGATCCGCGACGCGCTGCAGGGCAGGCTCGCGGAACTGGAGGCCCAGAAGGACGCCGCGCTGGCGACGGACATCGACGCCTGACGTTAGGACGGTCGGTCTCCGCCAAGGACCGCGTTCACCCCCGCCAGCGAAGCAATCGCATGGCGTTGGCCGTGACCAGCACGGTGGCGCCGGTGTCGGCCAGGATCGCCGGCCACAGACCGGTGATGCCAATGATGGTGGTGACCAGGAATACCGCCTTCAGCCCGAGCGCCACGGTGATGTTCTGGCCGATATTGGCCATCACCGCCCGCGACAGCCGCACCATGCGCACCACATCCATGACCCGGCCATGCAGGATCGCCGCGTCGGCCGTCTCCAGCGCCACATCGGTGCCGCCACCCATGGCGATGCCGATGTCGGCGGCGGCAAGCGCCGGAGCGTCGTTGATGCCGTCGCCGACCTTGGCGACTTTCAGCCCCTCGCGTTGCAAGTCGCCGACGATGCGCTGCTTGTCTTGCGGCATCAGCTCCGCCCGCGCTTCGATGCCGAGCGAAGCGGCAATCGCCTCGGCGGTGCGGCGGTTGTCGCCGGTCAGCATCACCGTGCGGATACCTTGCGCCTTGAGCGCCGCTATGCCGGCGGCCGCATCCGGCCGCGGCTCGTCGCGCATGGCGATCAGCCCGGCCACCACGCCATCCGCCACAAGCACCGAGACGGTCTTGCCCTGGCCGTTGAGACTTTCGACAGCGAGGCGCTGCGCCTCGGTCATGGCGGCGCGTTCGCCCGCCGCCTGGCCGGAACCGAGAAAGACGGCGACACCGCCGACGCTGCCCTCGACGCCCTGGCCCGAAACCGCCTTCGCCGCTATTGCCGGCGGTATCGGCGCTCCGTCAACCTTGGCTTTGCCGAGGATCGCCACCGCCAGCGGATGGCTCGAGCCCTGCTCCAGCGCCGCCGCCAGCGCCAGCACGGTGCATTCATCGCGGCCATAGGCCACGATGTCGGTGACGACAGGCTTGCCCGCGGTCAGCGTGCCGGTCTTGTCGAAGGCGACCGCGGTGATCCGGCGAAACCCTTCCAGCACCGTGCCGCCCTTCATCAGCAGGCCGCGCCGCGCGCCGGTCGCCAGGCCGGCGGCGATCGCCGCCGGAGTCGAGATGACCAGCGCGCAGGGGCAGCCGATCAGCAGAATCGCCAGGCCCTTGTAGATCCACTCGTTCCAGTCGCTGCCGGCAAGCAGTGGCGGCAGCAGAGCCACCATCGCGCCGACCGCCAGCACGGCCGGGGTGTAGTAGCGCGAGAAGCGATCGATGAAGCGCTCGGTCGGCGCCTTGGCCTCCTGCGCCTCCTCCACCAGCCGCACTACGCGGGCGATGGTGTTGTCGGAGGCGGCGGCCGTGACCCGCAGCTTGAGCACACCGTCGGTGCTGATCGTGCCGGCAAAGACGGCTTCGCCAACACCCTTGCGCTTCGGCGTGCTTTCGCCGGTGACCGGCGCCTCGTCGATCTCGCTGGAGCCTTCGGCGATCTCGCCATCGGCCGGAATGCGGTCGCCCGGACGCACCACGATGATGTCGCCGACCGCAAGCTGATCGGCTGGAACTTCCTTGGTGCCGCCCGCACGCTCGACAAGCGCCGTCTTCGGCACGAGGTCGGCAAGACCCTGGATGCTGGCTCGCGCCCGGCCGGCGGCAACGCCTTCCAGCATTTCACCGATCAGGAACAGCACCACCACGGTGGCGGCCTCCTCCGTGGCGCCGATCATCACCGCGCCCGTCGCGGCGATGGTCATCAGCATCTCGATCGAGAACGGCGTGCCGGCCAAAGCCGCCATCAGCGCACGCCGCGCGATCGGCACCAGTCCGACCAGCAAGGCGGCGAGGAAGACCCAGCGTTCGGCCGCCGGGACCAGATGGCCGACGATGTAGGCGGCGCCAAGCGCTGCCATGCAAGCCAAGGTCAGCTTCGCGCGGCCGGAACGCCACCACGCCTGCCCTGTTTCGGCATCGCCGTGGAGATGGATGGCGCCGGCGGCCGGCTTGGAGACCGGTGCGCCATCATCCCTGCGATCACCGCCGGCGTGAGCATGTCCCCCGTGATCGTGGCCCCCCTGATCATGGTCGTCGTGATCATGGTCGGCATGGTCATGCGACGCTGCCGCTGGCGACGGGCGTCCCTCGGTTCTGGCCTCGGCCCTGACGATGCTGTAGCCAAGCCGCGTCACCTGCCGCAGCACCTTGTCTTCCGCCAGCGCACCGTCATGTCTGATGGTCATGCTGGCGCCCGTCACCGAAACCGAGACCTCGGCGACGCCGTCGATGCGGCGCACCGCCGTGTCGATCTTGGCCGCGCAGGCGGCGCAGTCCATGCCGTCGATCTTGAACCGTGCCTGCCCGGTTTGTGCCTGCTTGGGGGAAGCTGTCATCGCGTCACCTGTCTGTCTTACCCGTGCGCATCGCCGCGCAGGCCTTGAACCCTGATGCCAGACACTCTAATTGCTCTAGTCACTAGAGCTTCAAGAGGCAAAATTCATGTTTTCCATCGGCGATCTTTCCCGTCGCACCGGGGTCAAGGTGCCAACCATCCGCTACTACGAGCAGATGGGTCTGGTCGCGGCTCCGGAGCGCTCGGAAGGCAACCAGCGCCGCTACTCCAGGCAGGAGCTGGAGCGGCTGTCCTTCATCCGCCATGCCCGCGACCTCGGCTTCGCCGTCGAGGACATCCGCTCGCTGATCGACCTGAGCGGCCACCCCGAGCAGCCCTGCGGCCACGCAGACCGGATCGCAGGCGAACAATTGATCGCCGTGCGCGAAAAGATTGCCCAATTGAAGCGGCTCGAAACCGAGCTGGAGCGCATTGCGTCCTGCTGCGAAGGCAAGACCGTCGGCGACTGCTACGTCATCCGGGCGCTGTCCGACCACGCGCTCTGTGCCGACGACCACGGAAGGGGATAGGAAGAACAGCCCCTAAGCAGGGCCGTTCGCGGCAAGGCCGCGTCCCCATCGTTGGAAACGCGGCCCTGCTCTGTGTCCTTGGGAGGACCGGAAGACTTGGCCCGGCACACGCGGCGCCGGAATGCCCCTAGGCGATGTCGAAGCGGTCGGCGTTCATCACCTTGGTCCAGGCCACCACGAAATCCCTCGTGAATTTCGCCTTGGCGTCCGCCGTCGCGTAGACTTCGGCCAATGCGCGCAGCTGCGAATGCGAACCGAAGATGAGGTCGGCGCGGGTGCCGGTCCACTTGACTTCGCCGGTCTTGCGGTCGCGTCCCTCGAACACGTCCTTGGCGTCGGAGGTCGCTTTCCACTCCGTGCCCATGTCGAGCAGGTTGACGAAGAAGTCGTTGCTCAGCGTTTCCGGCTTCGTGGTGAAGACGCCGTGCTTCGACTGCCCGGCATTGGCCCCGAGAACGCGCAGGCCACCGACGAGGACCGTCATCTCCGGCGCCGTCAGCGTCAGCAATTGGGCGCGGTCGACCAGCGCCTCCTCGACGGTCAGCCGCTGCTTGCCGCTGACATAGTTGCGGAAGCCATCGACGGTCGGTTCGAGCGGCGCGAAGGAGTGGATGTCCGTCTGCGCCTGCGAAGCATCCATGCGGCCCGGCCAGAAGGGAACGTCCACGCTGTGGCCGGCGGCCTTCTCGATGGCGGCATTGCCACCAAGAACGATCAGGTCGGCAAGCGAGACCTTCTTGCTGCCGGTCTGCGATGCGTTGAAGTCGCTGGCGATCGCTTCCAGCTGCTCGAGCACCTTGGCCAATTCCGCCGGCTGGTTGACGGCCCAGTCCTTCTGCGGGCTGAGGCGGATGCGCGCGCCATTGGCGCCGCCGCGCTTGTCGGAGCCACGGAAGGTCGAGGCCGAAGCCCACGCCGTCGACACCAGCTGCGCCACCGAAAGGCCGGACGCCAGGATCCGGGCCTTGAGCGCTTCAGCGTCCTGCTCGTCGATCAGCACATGATCGACCGCCGGAATGATGTCCTGCCAGGGCAGTTCTTCCTTGGGCACGAGCGGGCCGAGATAGCGTGCCACCGGTCCCATGTCGCGGTGGGTCAGCTTGTACCAGGCGCGGGCGAAAGCGTCCGCGAACTGGTCCGGGTTCTCGTGGAAGCGCCGCGAGATCGTCTCGTAGGACGGATCGAAGCGCAGGGCGAGATCGCTGGTCAGCATGGAGGGCGCATGGCGCTTGGCCGCATTGTGCGCGTCCGGCACGGTGCCGGCGCCGGCGCCGCCTTTCGGCGTCCACTGGTGCGCGCCGGCCGGGCTCCTGGTCAATTCCCATTCGAAACCGAACAGATTGTCGAAAAAGTCGTTGCTCCACTTGGTCGGCGTCGTGGTCCAGGTCACTTCCAGGCCGCTGCTGATCGCATCGCCGCCCTTGCCGCTGCCGAACCTGCTGGCCCAGCCGAGGCCCTGCTGTTCGATGTCGGCGCCTTCCGGCTCCGCGCCCACCAGCGCCGCGTCGCCGGCGCCATGCGTCTTGCCGAATGTATGGCCGCCGGCGATGAGAGCGACGGTCTCTTCGTCATTCATGGCCATGCGCGCGAACGTGTCCCTGATATCGCGCGCCGAGGCCAGCGGATCGGGGTTGCCGTTCGGCCCTTCCGGGTTGACGTAGATGAGGCCCATCTGCACGGCGCCGAGCGGGTTCTGCAGGTCGCGGTCGCCGCTGTAGCGCTCGTCGGCCAGCCACTTGCCTTCCGGACCCCAGTAGATGTCCTGCTCGGGTTCCCAGACGTCGGCACGACCGCCGGCGAAGCCGAAGGTCTTGAAGCCCATCGATTCCAGCGCGACATTGCCGGTGAGGATCAGAAGGTCGGCCCAGGAGATCTTGCGGCCGTATTTCTGCTTGATCGGCCACAACAGCCGGCGTGCCTTGTCGAGGTTGACATTGTCCGGCCAGCTGTTCAGCGGCGCGAAACGCTGCTGGCCAGCCCCGGCGCCGCCACGGCCGTCGGCGATCCGGTAGGTACCGGCGCTGTGCCAGGCCATGCGCACGAACAGCGGCCCGTAATGGCCGAAATCGGCCGGCCACCACTCCTGCGAATCCGTCATCAGCGCATGCAGGTCCTTGATCACCGCGTCTAGATCGAGGCTCTTGAATTCCTCGGCATAGTCGAACGCCTCGCCCATCGGATCGGACAAGGGCGACTGCTGATGGAGAATCTGGACGTTGACCTGGTTGGGCCACCAGTCGCGGTTGATCCGGCCGACGGCGGTGTGCACGACCGGGCATTTGCCCGCGCTGGGATCATCGGTTTGTGCGTCCATGGTCTTCTCCGATCGTGGCTGTGTTGGGCGTTGTGCCAACTGCTGCGTGAACAAGGGCTCGAATGCCCCTGGATAAGGTCCGCTCCACCGCCGGCCTGACGGCGAGGAGCCTGAATATGCGAATGTCCACTGCCGTGGGCATGCCCTGGACAAGATGGCGCCGAAAAACCGCGTCACATCGCTCCCACGAGGGCGGGGCGTCTGTGATCACCGGCTGCTCTGGTCTCCCTCTCCCCTCCTATAGCAAAGCCCATCGATTATTTTAAGTTGGATTTCCTGATTACAGCGATAAGATGACATTATGACAAACCTGACGCTGAAGCAGCTGCGCTACTTCGAGGCGCTGGCCCGCCACAGCCATTTCGGGCGCGCCGCGGATGCCTGCGCGATCTCCCAGCCCGCCATCTCGGTGCAGATCAGGGAATTGGAGGAAACGCTCGGCGCCGAGCTGTTCGAAAGAGGTCCGCGCCAGGTCCGGCTGACCAATTTCGGCGAGGCGTTCGCGCCGCGGGTCCGCGACATCCTGCGCACGGTGGATGAACTGACGGACCTGGCGCGCGCCTCGCGCGACCATCTGGTGGGACGGCTGCGCATCGGCGTGATTCCGACGATCGCGCCCTATCTTCTGCCCGCCATCATCGGCAACCTCTCCCGCATGCATGACGGTCTCGATATCCATGTGCGCGAGACGCAGACGCAGAAGCTGATCCAGGAGCTGGCCGACGGCCGGCTCGACGCGGCCATCGTGGCGCTCCCGGTGTCGGAACCCTCATTGACCGAAATCGTCCTGTTCACCGAGGATTTCGTTCTGGTCCGCCCCGGCGAGGACGAGGGCAAGCCGGTGCCCAACCGTGAAATGCTGCGCGAGATGCGGCTGCTCCTGCTGGAAGAGGGCCATTGTTTCCGCGACCAGGCCCTGTCGTTCTGCAACATGCATTCGGCACGACCCAGGGAATTGCTGGACGGCAGCTCGCTGTCCACCCTGGTCCAGATGGTCGGCGCCGGCGTCGGCGTCACCCTGATCCCCGAAATGGCCGTGTCCGTGGAGACCCGCTCGGCATGCGTCTCCATCGCCCGCTTCGAAAGCCCCCGGCCTTCGCGAACGATCGGCATGATCTGGCGCCAGACAAGCCCGATCGCCAGGCAGCTCCTGCGGATTTCCGAAGTGGTTCGCCAGTCGGCCGACACGATGCGCGAGCAGCACGATTCGAAAGTGTCCGCGCATCTCGAGCCGGCCGCCCACTAACGGGGCTCTGCAGCTCGTCAGTTCACCGCGTGGAACCGGATGTCGCCATTGTGCAGGAAACAGGCCTTGTCGAACAGCGACAGGTCCAACGGATTCGGCAACCGGACATCGCCGATGCCGGGACACGCCTTCTTCGTCTGATCGAATGAGCGATGGATCTGCGAGATGAAGACAAGGATAAACCCTCTGTCACGCGCAAAAGCCTTCAATGCGCGAACCTGCGTCATCAGGTCTGGGTTTTCCCGCCTCTGGTCGAGCAGTTGCAGATAGTCGATGACCGCCAGCGTACCGCGTGTCTCCGATTCCAATGCCCTGACGATGTAGTCGGCACAGATCGCATCGGAATTATCGAACGTGAAAAGGCTGTCGAACCGTGCCGGTTCCGCTCCGATGGCGCGAAACCGGTCCAGAACATCCTCATGCGTATATTCCAGCGAGAAGAACACACAGCGACGGCTAGCCTTCATGGCTTCGACCGCAAGTTCGAGGCTCATCAAGGTCTTGCCGTGCCCGGGCCGCGCGCCGATCAGGACCAGGTCGCCGCCCGACAATTGGGCGAACAACCTGCCGGCGGGCGCCGTTTCGGCGGCCTTGGCCATCAGCAGGCTCCAGCTCGCGAAACCCTGCCGTGCCGCGATAGTGGCAAGCGCCTGGTGGAGCGGCATCTTCTCTCGGCGAGACAACAGTCTGGCCTGACGCTTTAATTGATGGATAGGTGCAGTCATCGCAAACCTCCTGATGCGAGCAGTGTCTGCAACCCCTCCTTATGCCTGACGCTCGAACAGTCGGTTCGGTGATCGGATAGACCCTACATGAAGAATGCTTTCCCGACGGAGCGAGGAGGCGTGGGCCGCACCAGAATCAGATGATAGCCCAATCCAAGCGGGTCGAAAATAACTGGATATCCATGGACGCAAGAATACCAGGCCTCGAGCCGGCATGAAACTCGCCGGGCGCTGGAGGGCAGTTCTCTTGTGCATGCTTTTGGAATGCGTTGAACAAGATGTGTGTCGCCGTCCGGCGCGCGACGTTTTATGATTGGAATCACAATCGTCTTTCGAGAGGAGACCGGTCCGGTGCGGTTGATATCTGTCCCGCTGGGTGTCGCGACCAGCCTCCTTATCGCCTTCATCGTCCTGATGGCATCGGTCAGGTCCTTCGCCGCGTTGCAGCCATCGGGCATACCGGCCTGGCTGCAGGCTCATGTCGGCGACAGCGACGGCATGATCTCCCAAGTGGTGCTCGAGCGGGCGCGGACGCTTTACCTGAAGAAGGTGGCGCAGGGCGCCGTCAGCAACCCCTGCTACTTCGCCATGGACGCGACGCGTCCCGGCGATCTCGGCAATGGCGTTCTGGGACGCCGCTACTATGTCATCTGCGAGGCCAGCCAATCGTTTCGCGCGATCGCGTCGGGCCACGGCGCCGGCCGGAATCTGAAAGGCAGCATCGACTTTTCCAATGGCAGGCGGTGTTCCAAGAATTTCGGCAACGCCATGGATTCGGAACTGACCGCCGGCGGCGCCTACCTGACCCGCGAGGCGAAAACCTCGTTCAAGGGTTTCTATCGCACTGGCGCAAAACAGGACGCCGCTTTCCTGCGCACCTTCATCCAGTTCGACGGCGAAGGCGAGGCGGCGAACGCGAGGCAACGGGTGATCGGCGGCCACGCGGCGCAGGTGCTGCGCGCCACGTGCATGCGCAAGAATCCGAACAGCTCCTATGCCAACCATGACGGTCTGGTGCCGTTCGGCAAGCTGGTGGACTATGCCGGCGGCCGCAGCAATGGCTGCACCAGTTGGTCGCAGGCGGATGCCCGCCAAATCATCGCGATGGTCAAGGACGACCCGACGACCCTCTACATCTACCCGGAGTCGCGCGATATCGCCGCCGTCGCGCAAGCGGCAAGAAACCATTCGCTGTCGGCTCCCTACTGGAACCCATCCTGCCTGAAGGAAATCGGCGCGCCGAAATTCTGGCCGCGCAAGACCCTCGAGCCGATGATCGCCCAATACAGGAAGGACCATCCGGCGCCGCCGCCGCAGCCACTGCCGATGTGCAAGGAGTCGTAAGGCGCTGGCTTACTGCAACAAACCCTTGACGATGCCGCTCGCCTTGCCGAAATCCATCTGGCCGGAATATTTCTGCTTCAGCGCGGCGATCACCTTGCCCATGTCCTTCTGGCTGGCGGCTCCCGTCGCCGCGATCGCCTCGCGCGCCGCCGCTGCAATTGCGGCCTCGTCGAGCTGCGTCGGCAGGAAGGCGCGGATGATCTCCATCTCGCCGCGCTCCTGCGCCGCCAGTTCAGGCCGCTTGCCGTCGTCGAAGGCCTTGGCCGATTCCTCGCGCTGCTTCACCATCTTGGCCAGGATCTGCAGGATTTCCTCGTCGCTCGCGGGCTCCTTGGCCGAGCCGCGATTGAGGATGTCGCGGTCATGGATGGCGGCCTGGATCAGCCGTAATGTCGGCAGGCGGTGCTTGTCCTGTGCCTTCATCGCGCTCTTCAGGGATTCGGCGATTTTGCCACGCATGATGCTGTCTCCTTCGGTCGGCGCGGACAATAGCGCCGGCGGCGGGCCAAGGCAAACGTCGATCTTGCCTGGCAAACCGCTGATATTGCTCGACGAAATAAATGCGGGCCCGGTTTCCCGGTGTCATTGACCAGCCTGCCCCCTTCCCCTATGTACTGGGCCTTGCATGAACTGAAGCCTGACTGCGTTGAAGCCGCGAATTCGCCGCTTCGCGCCGTTTGCCGCGCCGATGGCCCACCGGGCCGGTTACAGCGCGCGGCTCGATAGGAGTGCCGCCATGGCCGAGATGACCGCCGCGTCGACCCCCGCTTGGGCAACCGAGAAGCCGACCGCCCTGCTGGTGCTGGCAGACGGCACCGTCATCGAGGGCCGCGGCCTGGGAGCCACGGGCTCCGCCGTCGCCGAGGTCTGCTTCAACACCGCGCTCACCGGCTACCAGGAAATCCTCACCGACCCGTCCTATGCCGGCCAGATCGTCACCTTCACCTTCCCGCATATCGGCAACATCGGCACCAATGACGAGGATATCGAGGACCTCAACCCGGTCGCCCGCGCCGGCGCCGTCGGCGCCGTGTTCAAGGCCGACGTCACCAACCCGTCCAACTACCGCGCCGGCGCCGGTCTCGACCAATGGCTGAAGAAGCGCGGCATCGTCGCGCTGTCGGGCATCGACACCCGCGCCCTGACGGCGCTGATCCGCGAAAAGGGCATGCCCAACGCCGTCATCGCGCACGCGCCCGATGGCGTTTTCGACATCGACGACCTGAAACGGCGCGCGGCGGCGTGGTCAGGGCTGATCGGCCTCGATCTCGCCAAGGAAGTCACCTCGGGCCAGTCCTCGGTCTGGCGCGAGACGCCCTGGGTTTGGAACGAGGGCTTTGGCGAGCAGGATGACCCGACCATGCACGTCGTTGCCATCGACTATGGCGTGAAGCGCAACATATTGCGCCTGCTCGCAGGCCTTGGCGCCAAGGTCACCGTGGTGCCGGCCAGTACCGGCGCCGAGGAGATCCTCGCCATGCGGCCCGACGGCATCTTTCTCTCCAATGGCCCCGGCGACCCGGAAGCCACCGGCGGCTACGCCGTGCCGGTCATCCAGGACCTGCTCAAGACGGACATCCCGGTGTTCGGCATCTGCCTCGGCCACCAGATGCTGGCGCTGGCGCTGGGCGGCAAGACCGCCAAGATGCACCAGGGCCACCACGGCGCCAACCATCCGGTCAAGGACCACACCACCGGCAAGGTCGAGATCGTATCGATGAACCACGGTTTCGCCGTCGATGCCGACTCCCTGCCCGAAGGCGTCGAGGAAACCCATGTCTCGCTGTTCGACGGCTCCAATTGCGGCATCGCGCTCACCGGCCGCCCGGTGTTCTCCGTCCAGCATCACCCCGAGGCCTCGCCCGGCCCCCAGGATTCGCACTATCTGTTCCGCCGCTTCGTCAACCTCATTCGCGAAAAGCGCGGCGAGGAGTTGATGGCGGAAAGGGCCTGATCGCTGCGGGCTCGATCATAAGCAGCGTCAGCCGCTTGAACGCCTGAGCAACCTGTGATTGCGCCGCAACAATAGCTCCATGCATTTCGGGTCAATCTGGACTATGAGTTTCGCAGGCAGTGCGCACCGCACATGGCCCGCCGGCCGGTCGCGGGGAGGCGCCGCGCCGCGGAGACGTGAGATGATATATGCGTCGTCGACTTTCTGACCAGGCGACTTACCTCGGCCATCTGACGGGACTGAAAAGGTTCAGGCACCCGAACGGCCGACGCTACAGGCGACCGTTCTGGATCCTCGGTCGGATCTCCGCCGAGGCCAGACGGGTGGCCAGGGAAATCGCCACCGAGTTCGATCCAGGATTTTACCTGGCCAGCAACGGAGATGTCCAGGCAGCTCGGCTGGACCCGCTGCTTCATTACGTGATTGAGGGCTGGAAGGAGCTGAGAGACCCCAACGCAAATTTCTCCACCTCCGCGTACCTGGCGGCAAATCCGGATGTCGGTGCCCTCCGCGTCAACCCATTCTGGCACTATATCGTTTCGGGCCGCAGCGAGGGCCGAAGCTGGTCCGGGAAAGACCCCAGGGCCGATCTCATCAGGCAACTGTCCACGATTGCCGATCTGGAAATGGCTGCTCTCGCGACAGACCAGATGAGCGCCACCTTGGACGCCGGCCGCCTTCGAAGCATTTTGTCGGAGGTTGGCTCTGCCGATATCCTGTACATCGCGGTCAGTCAGGACAGCTACAAGATAGCTATTGGCGGGATCCAGCTTTGTCTTCAGTTAGAGGAAAAAGCAGTGATGGACGACGGCGGCGCCTATTTGCATCTGTTTCCAATCAATAAACGCTCATGGTTATCACGAGCCAGTAACGAGAACCTGTTGCTTGGAGTGAACCTTAACGGTGCATTCGTGGGTACGTCCTTTGCAGACGACCTCCTGAGCGTATTGGGAGAGACCGTAAAATCGAAATCTATCTTGGTCATCCACTCAATGCTTGGTCAATCACCGACTTTCATGGTGCAGCTGAATAATATTTGCACGGAGACGCCGATCTATTGGAACCACGACCATAGCTCTATCTGTGTTTCCTATAATCTCAGAAGAAACATGGTGGCAAGCTGCGGTGGACCGCCACTGAGCTCGGTGCAATGCAAGATGTGCGTTTTCGGGGAAGAGCGCGGTTCTCACCTCGCCCACATGAAGAGCATATTCTCCGCCTTGAATCCGATCGTCGTATCGCCGTCGGCCTTCGCAAAAAGGTACTGGGAAGATCGGACCGACTACCGGCACGCCAAGTCCATTGTTCTGGAGCATTGCCGCATTGGCCCGGCCGAGCCGAAACCGGTGAGGTCCGGAGCCGCGAGGGTAGCCTTCGTCGGAACGCCGGCGTCGTCCAAGGGCTGGGACGTCTTCACAGCGCTGGCATCGAAACATGCCAATGACGCCCGTTATGAGTTTCGCGGATTCGGCCGCCATCGCCCGGCCGGCACATCGATCCAATGGCACGATGTTTCGGTGCTGGAGACCGGACCAACCGCCATGAGCGATGCGCTTGCCGAAGCAAACATCGACATCGCTTTTCTATGGTCCCTTTGCCCGGAGACATTCAGCTTCACGGCGTTCGAGACGATCAGCGCGGGGGCGTCGATTATTACAAATGGACAGTCCGGCAACATTGCCAATCTTGTCGAGAATACCGGTCTGGGAACGGTCTATTCTACGGATCGGGAGCTGTTCGAAGCCTTTGACACAGGAACCGTGCTGCAACTCGTCGCAAGACGCAGGCAAGAACCAGAGAGATTTCCCTTGATCCCCAGTGGAATGACCGCGGAGATTGTCAAAGGCTTGGGCCGATGATCCGCGGCGTCCTCTGTTTTACCAGCATTTCCTACCACTATCTCGATCGCGCAAGGGTGCTCGCCAACAGCATCCGGGAATACCATCCCGATTGGCACCTGGCCCTGGGGCTCACCGACAGGGAGCCGGCCGGTTTTCGGTTCTCGCTCGATGATGAGCCCTTCGACAGTGTCGTGAGGGCGGAGGATCTGGACGTCCCGGACCTCGAAGCCTGGCTGTTCAAACATGACGTCGTCGAGATATGCACGGCGGTCAAGGGACCGCTCCTGGCGCGCTTCCTCGCGGAAGGCTGGCAGAAGGTCATCTATCTGGACCCCGACATAGCCCTGTTTTCCGATCTGCGGCCGGTTGTCGAAGCGCTGGACACCTATTCCATCGTCCTGACCCCCCACCAGCTGGCGCCCGAGGACCAAGAGCAAGCCATCATCGACAACGAGATTTCGTCGCTCAAACACGGAACCTACAACCTCGGCTTTCTCGCCGTGCGCAACGACGTGAACGGGCGTGGCGTGTCGGATTGGTGGGATGCGCGATTGCGCAAGTATTGCTATGACCAGAAAGAGCGCGGTCTGTTCGTCGACCAGAAGTGGTTTGATCTCGTCCCTGCCCTGTTCGACAACGTGCTTATCTTGCGTGATCCAGGCTATAATGTTGCAAGCTGGAATCTGACGCACAGACATCTGTCGATTGAAGACGACGGCATCTTCGTCAATGATCTCTATCCGCTGCGCTTCTTTCACTTCACCAAGCTCGGTCCGATAGGCGACCAGGCCACGGCACGATATGCCGCCGATAATTACGAGGTGCATGAAATCTGGGCATGGTACCGGCGTCAGATCGACAGATGGTCCGCGCCGGGCATTCCGGATGACTGGTGGGCCTATGGTCATTTTCCAAACGGCACCAAGATCCCTCGCGGCGCCCGCCTAATGTACCGCGAAAGGCACGAACTCCAGCGGATGTTTCCCTCGCCGTTTAGTGACGCATCCAATGGTCTGGCGAAATGGTTAGAAGCAAACACCGCGTTGCTTGGGAACCGTATTCGTCGGTGACAAGCGATCGATTCCAACCGGCCGGTCGGAGCGTCGGGAGATACTACTCCTCGCGGGTGGCTTCGCGCACCATTTGAAGCCACGCGTAGCCGTAGCGCGCATCCGGCTCGAGATAGGCGCCTTCGGCCCATTCGTTCCAGGCATTGATGAAGACGAAGCGCTCCGCCTCGGGGTTGCTTGCGGCCTTCTCGACCGCTCGTTCCAGCCACCGTCGAAACAAAGCAGGCGTTGCGCCATGAAAGATGATGGCGTCGTTCGGCCGGCGCGCGCTGTTGTCCCAGCCCGGCATCACCCCAGGATGAACGGTCCCCTCGGGAGACGGCTTGGAGAGCTCATAGTCGACCAATTTGGGATATGAATAGATTGAGCCGCCGACACGCTCCGAAGACGTGTGATACGATTCCTGCAGGAAGTGAAATTGCAGCTGGTGCGGGGGAAATTCCGACAGCGCATCGAAGCCGTGTTCTCGATAATCAACGAAGTTGAAGCTGTTCGTGGCGATGAGATAGAGCCCGGGAAAACCGAGACGGATGGCCTCCTCACGCCATCTCGTGACAGTAGCTTGGCTGTCAGGCAGGATATCGGGACGATACACGCTCAGTACCGGCTTGCCATCGACCTTCATATAGCGCTCGTCGCGGAAATACTTTTCGATGTAGCGGATGAACTCGACATCGTCGCTGGGGGAGTGTTGCTGACGGATCAGCAACGAGTTGTCGCCACCGTCCCAACGACGCGACCAGTTCTCATTTGCCCAGCACAGTGAAAACGGGATCGCCAGATCCTTGTTTTCCAGGACATTGCGCAGCGGTTGTTCGAGCAGCGTTTTCCCGCCGAACCAATAAAAATGGAAACAGAAAGCGGAGACCCCGTATGCGGTGGCCAGTTCGATCTGGCGCCGCATATTATCGACAAGTCGCAAATCGTAGTAGCCGAGTTCGCCCGGTATCCTCGGCTGGTAATGTCCGTCGAAGACCGGGAAGGCGCGGGCGACGTTGCGCCATTCGGTGAAGCCTTTGCCCCACCACACGTCGTTTTCGGGGATGGGATGAAACTGAGGCAGGTAATATGCAATCACCTTGATGTCGTCGCGGAATTTGGTCTGCGGAGGCGGCGACCATGAGATGTAGTCGGAGGCCGGATAGCGGCTCAGCGAATTGCCGACATAGACATTGTACATTCGGGCATCGACGGAGAGCCGGTGTGCGACACTGGCCCCCTTTGCTGAAAAGACGCGGGCTTTCATAGCTTCACGCCATGCGCGCCGCTTCCTGCTCGATAGCGGGTGGCGGATGGTCGCGCAGATATTGGTGAAGAGCCGGCTCTCGAGACTGATCTTCATTCGGGGTTGTGCCTCCGCGACGGCCAAATGACTTGCCGACGCCTTCGCTGCACCAGGGTGGCGTTGATATTGTGGCTGCTCACCAGACGAAGCCGGACATTGAAAGGATAGGGCGGAATCTACCAGCGGCAATCGTCCAGGCAACGCGCAAGCAGCATGTCCTGCGCTATTTCACTTGGCACCGGGAGTCTGGCGACCTCCTCCAATCTGCGCTGTTGCTCAATTGAATCGTATTGATTGACGATTGCTCGCCCCAATCTTGCGAAAAGCGAGGCGAAAGCCACGCGGTTTTCAACACTGGTCTCAAAGAGACCCTTGATGGCTTCGGGCGATCCCCGTGGCGCTAACACGCCAAGCCCCGCGCAATGAGCGAAACAGAAATGGGGAAATTGCCTGGCCAACTCGTTCCAGAGCTGCCACACACCAAACCCCTCACCGAACGCCACGATATCGTGAAACAGGACGACGCCGCCCTGTCTCAGTTTGGGGACCATGGCTTCATAATCATTGCGAACGGATTCGTAGTCATGAGACGCATCGATATGTAGAATATCAATGGACTCATCATCGAAGTTCTTGGCGCACTCCACCGTATTGTCGCGCATCAACTGAATTGTGGGCCCATACTTCGCGGATATCGTGTTGACACGATCAAATATCCATTCGTGTTGCTTGCCGACATGCCTATCGCCTTGCCAGCTATCGCAACCAACGACAACGCCACCTTCAATTCCGTTCCACTTCAGGGCATCGGCGAAGGCAAACAGGGAGTCTCCATGCTCGACTCCGAATTCCACGATCTTCCGGGGGCGCAGGCATGCGACCAGATAGTGGGCAAACGGAATATGTCCGTGCCAGAACGAGCCGGCGGAAATATGGGTCGGGCGCGCGAGCGCGGCTCGGATATGGTCAAAAAACATCTCTGCCTCGACATCCCCGAGGAATATGTCCGACTCTATAGGACATAGTTCGAGCCCGCCATTTCTAAATCGTGGGCAGGTCGGGTATGGCAGTTCCACACCTCCCATCCTTGGCGCCGAAGACAAGGCGCGACAGCGACACCCCGCCCTTGGTCAGTGCAATCCGGCTCTGGTCGCTCATATCTGTGCGCCATCCTTCGCCACGCCGGTCGTGACACTTCCCAAGGCCGCCGGTCTCGCCACCTTGGTGACGAAGACAACCAGCGCCAGCACCAGGAAGCACGCGCCGACCAGATAGGGCGCGCCTCCGAACGTCACCGGCGCGTTTGGCCCGGTGAACCAGGAAAAGATCGCCGTGTAGAGCAGTGGGGTGATGATCGAGGTGATCGAGAAGATCGAGGCCATCGCGCCCTGGAGCTCGCCCTGCGCTGAAGGCGGCACCTTGGCGGCGGCAAGGCTTCGCAGCGGCGGATCGGCCAGCGCCTCGAGACAACCGACGACGATCACCGCGTAGACCATCCAGCCTTGCGACGCGAAAGCGTAGCCGAAGGCGCCGAGCGCCGTGAAGGCGAGGCCGATGGCCGCCGTCTTCCACTCGCCCAGCCAGGGGATGACGCGCGGCAGCACGGTGCCCATCACCATCGCCCCGCACAGGCCGAAGGCGCCGAGCGAGAAGCCGATCTGCTGCTGGCTCCAGCCATAGCGATAGCTGGAGACGAACGACCACACCGCCGGATACATCATGTGGCCGAGGGTCATCAGGAAGAAGACGAGGCCGATCCAGCCGATGCCTTCGTATTGGCGCATCTGCAACAGCGTGCCGACCGGATTGGCGCGTCTCCATTCGAAGGGACGGCGGTGCTTCTCATCGAGCGTTTCCGGCAGCAGCACCAGCGCGATCAGGAAGTTGACGAAGGCGAGGCCGGCGGCAAAATAGAACGGCACGCGCGGGCCGAATGTGCCGAGCAGCCCGCCCAGCACCGGTCCGATGACGAAGCCGACGCCGAAGGCGATGCCGAGCAGGCCGAAATTCCTGGCCCGGTTCTCGTCGTTGGAAATATCGGCGATGAAGGCCGACGTCGTCGAATAGCTGGCCCCGGAAATGCCGGCCAGCACCCGCCCGATGAACAGCATCGGATAGGACCATGCGACCGCGCAGATCAGATTGTCGATGGAAAACGTCAGCACCGAGGCGAGCAGGATCGGCCGCCGTCCGAACCGGTCGCTGAGACCGCCCATGATCGGGCCGAAAAAGAACTGCATCGCCGCGTAGACGAAGAACAGCCAGCCGCCCTCGATGGCCGCCCCGCTGATGCTGACGCCGCTCAGCTCCTGCAAATAGGCAGGCAGCACCGGCATGATGATGCCGAAGCCGATGACATCGAGCAGCAGTGTGGTGAAAACCAGCGCGAGGCCCCGCCTGGCGGTTTTGGGGTCGATCATGATCGGTCAAAGTCTCCTGGACGCGCCCCGGGGCAAAGGCGGCCGCACCTTATAATCGTGCTCGCATCAAGGAACAATGAGGGAACAGCAGGAATTTGTTGTTCCTGCCTCTTCCTGACGGCGTGTGCGCCATCAGCTCCATAGCGGAATTTGCAAGCCGGAACCGGCTCTAATTTCGTTCTGGATGACTGGAGTGAAACAGTCTCCTAGAGGGGGCCGCTCAGCGTGTTGCAGTCCGAAATCTTGCCGCTCTTGTAGCCGCGCGCCAGCCAGGTCTGCCGCTGTTGCGAGGTGCCGTGGTTGAAGCTTTCCGGAACGACATAGCCCTGCGTTTCCTTCTGCAGCGTGTCGTCGCCGATCTGCTGGGCAGCGTTCAATGCGCTTTCCATGTCGCCCTGCTCCAGAATGCCTTTCTGCGCGGTGAAGTGCGCCCACACGCCGGCAAAGCAGTCGGCCTGCAATTCGATGCGCACCGACATCTGGTTGGCCTCGGCCTGGCTGGCATTCTGGCGCGCCTGATCGAACTGGGACATGGTCCCCAGCAGGTTCTGCACATGATGGCCGACCTCGTGCGCGATCACATAGGCGCGGGCAAACTCGCCGGCTGCACCGAACTGCTGCTCGAGTTGCTGGAAGAAACTCGTGTCGAGATAGACCTTGCGGTCCCCGGGGCAATAGAACGGCCCGGCAGCGGACGACGCGGTGCCGCAGGCCGAGCGGATCTGGCCGCTGAACAGCACCAGCTTCGGGTCTTCATAGGTCTTGCCCATCGACTGGAAAATGCCGCTCCAGGTGTCCTCGGTCTCGGCCAGCACGGTGGCGACGAACTGCTTCGTCTCGTCATTGGCTGGCGCGCCGGCGCCGCTGTCCTGGCCGCCGCTATTGTCGGTGGTGACCTGGCCGGTGCCACCTTCGCCGGTGAGAAGCTGCAGCGGATTGATGCCGAAAACGCCCCACGCGATCAGCGCGACAACGCCAAGGATGACAATGCTCGACAGCGACATGCGGCCGCCGCCGAGGCCTCCGCCGATCGGGATGCGGAACTGGCCGGGGCCGCCGCCAATCCCGCCGCCGCCGCGATCGTCCTCGATGTTGTCACTCTGACGACGGCCTCTCCAGAGCATGGCAATTCCTCGCGTTCCGGTACTCCGGCGGGGCCGGCTCCATCTAACAGACAATTAGCCCAATGGTTGCGCCAAGTCACAGCATTTTTCGACAGCCTCAAGGGGCACGCGTCCCCGTTCTCCGCTCTGGCAGGCGCGGGAGAACGCCTGTAGCATCGGCGCAGAACGGAGGCCCGCAATGAAGGGGTGTGCGCGGCTTGAAGACGATCGCTGGGTTCCTTTCGCTGCTTGCGGCGCTGCTTTGCCTCGGTCCTGCCCAGGCCCGCGCGGTCACGCTCGATTCCAGCGTCGCCGTCACCGATCCCGCTACCTTGCAGGCGCTCGAGCGCGATGGCCTTTCGATCAGCCGCCTGCTCGGGCCGGCGCTGGGCCTCACCCGCGAGGTCGACAATCGTGGCCTTTTTTCGGTACCGGCGCTTGCCACGGTACGCGATACCGTCAAGCAGCAGATCGCCGACGAGCCGAAGACCAGCCCGGACCCCTATGTCGCCGCCATGGCCAGGTCCAAGGACACCAGCCAGCGCTTCAATCCGAAATATATCGACGACGACGGTTCGACGCTGGACCTCACAGGGGTCGTCAACCGCATGGATCGCGGCTATCTCGGCCACACCGAATGCGGCGAGATCCGGCTGATCTACCGCTTCCACTATTCGGTCGCGGAAAAGCCGGCAAAGGGCAAGGTGGCGCAGCGCATCTCCTCGCGCCTGCCGCTGACCATGAGCCTCGTGTTCAACGCCAGGCCCAGGCAGGCTCAAGGCCGCGCCTCCAAGGATTTGCCAAGCGCCACCGATGCGTCCTGCGCGGATGTCGCGCAACGCTGGCTGGCCGCCGGCCAGAAGGACCTGCCGCCCGAACAGCTTGCCGCCTGGCTGCGGTCCAACGAAGGCCCGTTGTCAGGCGCCATGCTGAATTCCTCGCAGATCATGCGGCTCGAACTCAACATGCAGGTGCTGCGCCTTTCGGCTTCGACGCGGCGCGATTTCGGCGGCCATGCCGAATATCTCCTGAAGATCTTCAAATGGGACCCGGCCAAATCGACCTTCTACGAATCGAAGATGGAGAACCAGATCGACCGGGCGACGGTCCTGGCCGACAAGCCGTCCTTCGCCAAATGGCTGCTCACCGACCGCAACATCTATGACCTCGACCATGGCCGGCTGGTTATCGACGAGAAATTCCTGGCCAAGAGCGCGGTTTCCGTCGCGCCGGGCGGGCTCGGCCGGTCCCAGAACAACATCGCCTACGGCCTTGTCGACGATGCCGACATCGACAGGGCGCTCAGGGATTATGTCGCCAAAGGCAACACGCTTTCGACCGTCAAGTCGGTCGCCGGTTTCAATTTGCGGCTCAACGAGATGACCTGCACCGGCTGCCACCAGACGCATGGCATCGCCGGCTTCCACTATACCGGCGCCGACCCGGCCAGCGAACCGCGCCGCAACGCCGTCTTCGTGCCGGGCTCCGCGGTGTTCTTCGCCGACCTGCCGCGCCGCCGCGCCATCGTCGAGCAATTCGCCGCCGGCGGCCACCCGGATTTCACCCGTGGTTTCGCCGCCCGCCCGGACCAGAAATACGCAGAGGCGCTGAAAGGCACCGACCTGTACGATGGCTGGGGTTCGATCTGCTATCGCGGCGCGGATGAAAGCTTCAAGGACTGGACTTGCGGTGCCGGCCTGCGCTGCGCCGGCGTCCATGAAAGCGCCATCCATCCGGGTTTCGGCACCTGCGTCAGCGAGGCCGGCACGGCGGTCGGCGACCCGGTCGAGTTCGGGGAGGTCGGATGTCTACATGGGGCAACGACCAGTATTGCCGCCTGTCGCCCACCACCGCCAAGGCATGCGCCATCGACCCGGCGCGCGACAAGAAGCCCCTGGTGAAATTCGCCGGCTACGGCGCGGCGCGCCAGCGTTACGACAATCCTCCGCAGATGACCGGCGGGTTTCCCGGCGGCATGTTGCGCAAGGCAAGTTGCGACAAGCTTCCCGGCGAAGCGACATGCGGCCGGCTCGCCAAGACAGGCTTCAACGATTGCATCGCGTCCGGCAAGGACCACAAATTCTGCACGAAGGAGTTCACCAAGACGGCGGGCCTGCGCGCCTGCGACAAGGCGCATCCCTGCCGCGAGGACTATATCTGCACCGCCGGCTATGACGACCTGCCGCAGGCCAAACCAGGGGAAGGCACCTGCATCCCGCCCTATTTCGTCTTCCAGTTCCGCGTGGACGGCCACCCGCGCAGCTGGGTACAGGACGTCCGGGAGTGAGTCCCGGAGGCCCTTCCCGCACCGCTTCGTCCGCGCCGTTAAGACCGCAGGCTAGTCTTTCTGCTTGGCGCCTGCGCTCTTGCCATCCGAGCTTTTCGAGCGCTCCTCGAAACGGTCGGCGCCCTTCTTCAGCGGATGGCCGGTCTCGGACTCGGTCTTGCGCTCATCCTTTGCCGCCGCCTCCCGCAATCCCTTAGCTGCCTGCTTGCCCTTCGCGGTCGGTGCCTGTTCAACGCCCATTGCTTCCTCCCTTGCCGCACGACAATCGCGCGGTCTCACGACAAACGTGCATGGCATCGAGCGGTTCCGGTGCTGTCGGCCAGCAAGAAGGCGCGGATTAGGCTCAGCGCGCCGTCATCGCCTTGCGGAACGCTTCCAGCGTCTCGGCGCTGACATGATGCTCAATGCCCTCGGCATCGATGCGCGCCGTCTCGGCGCTGACGCCCAGCGAGCGCAGGAAGGCCTCCACCGTCTGGTGGCGGATGCGGCTTTCCTGCGCGACCTTGCGGCCGGCATCGGTCAGGAAAACGCCGCGATAGGGTTTCCTGGAAACCAGCCCGTCGGCGCACAGCCTGGTCAGCATCTTGGCCACGGTCGGCTGGGCGACGCCGAGCCGCGCGGCGATATCGACCTGACGTGCCTCGTTGCCGTCCTCGATCAGGTCGGCGATCAGTTCGACATAGTCCTCGACCAGAGCGCTTCGGCGCGCTTCGCGCGTCTGCCGGAATCCTTCCGAATGCACATCGGCGTCAGGCAGGGGCTCGCGAGCAACCGGTCTGTTCTTCAGCGCCAATACGCGCTCCCTCCAATTTCATGCACCCGTGCTTTTATAGCACGGGCTCTGATTCTTCAGGCCGTTTATTTGCATTCCGCAAAAAGCGCAATCGGCCCTCGGATCGGCTCTTTTTGCGCGCGCGCGGCGCCGGTAAAAAGCACACACAATGAAATATAGCATATTGCATAATGTTGAGCCCCGGCATAGGTTAGGGCAACATCGACCGATTGCCTGGAAAGCCTGTTTGCATGTCCGAAGCCACAGCTCGAAATTCCTCATGGCGGTTCGCCAGGCCTGAAGAGGACGACCAGCCCAGCCTGCAGGAAGTCAATTCCTCCATCGCGGTGCCAAGTTCCGGCGCGTGGTTCCGCCGCCTGTTCGCCTTCATGGGACCCGGCTATATGGTCTCGGTCGGCTATATGGACCCCGGCAACTGGGCGACCGATCTCGCCGGCGGCGCCCAGTTCGGCTACACGCTGCTGTTCATCATCATGCTGTCCAACCTGATGGCGATCCTGCTGCAGGCGCTGGCGGCACGGCTTGGCATCGCCACCGGCCGCGATCTCGCCCAGGCCTGCCGCGCCTATTATCCGCGCCCCGTGAATTTCGTGCTGTGGATCGCCTGCGAACTGGCCATCATTGCCTGCGACCTGGCGGAAGTGATCGGCACCGCGATCGCGCTGCAGCTGCTGTTCGGCATTCCGCTGATCGGCGGCGCCATACTGACCGCGCTCGACGCCTTCCTGGTGCTGCTGTTGATGAACAAGGGGTTTCGCTATCTCGAAGCCTTCGTCGTCGCGCTGCTGATCATCATCTTCGGCTGCTTCGCCATCCAGATCTTCGTCGCCGCGCCGCCGCCGGGCACGATCCTGCACGCCATGTTCGTGCCGTCGTCGCAGATCATCACCAACCCGGCGATGCTCTACATCGCCATCGGCATCATCGGCGCCACCGTGATGCCGCACAATCTCTACCTGCACTCCTCGATCGTGCAGACCCGCGCCTATGAGCGTACCGACAAGGGCAAGCGCGACGCCATCAAATGGGCGACGGCGGACTCGACGATTGCGCTGATGCTGGCTCTGTTCGTCAACGCTTCGATCCTGATCGTCTCGGCCGTCGCCTTCCACGGCACCGGCCACCAGGACGTCGCCGAGATCGGCCAGGCCTTCGAGCTGCTGTCGCCGCTGCTGGGCTTGAGCATCGCCTCGATCCTGTTCGCGGTGGCGCTGCTCGCCTCCGGCCTGAATTCGACGGTGACGGCGACGCTTGCCGGCCAGATCGTCATGGAAGGTTTCCTGCGCCTGCGCATCCCCAACTGGGCCCGCCGCCTGCTGACGCGCGGTCTCGCCATCATCCCGGTCGTGGTCGTCACCGCGCTTTACGGAGAGAAGGGCACCGGCCAACTGCTGGTGTTCAGCCAGGTGATCCTGTCGATGCAACTGCCCTTTGCCGTCATTCCGCTGGTGCAGTTCGTGTCCGACAGGAAGAAGATGGGCAACCTCGCCATTCCGCGCGGCGTGGCGGCGCTCGCCTGGGTGGTCGCGGCGGTGATCCTCGTGCTCAACTTCAAGCTGCTCTACGATACCATGTTCGGGGTCGGCTGAGCCCTCGCAGGCACATCCGGCAAACTGTGAAGAACCGGACACGGATCGGTAATCCGCGCTATCTTACCTCGCCATGAGCAACATCGAAGACGTCAGGAAATTCTATGCGCGGCTGATGGCGGCAAACGCCGCCTGTCCCGATCCGCGTCTGGAAGAGGTGTTCGCCAGCGTGCCGCGCGAGGCTTTCCTCGGCCCCGGGCCGTGGACGATCGTCGCCGGCAACGGGAAGATCATGACGCCCAGCGCCGATCCGGCGCATATCTACCAGAACGTGCTGGTGGCGCTCGATGCCGACAAAGGCATCAACAATGGCGAGCCTTTCCTGCACGCCATGTGGATCGGAAAACTGGCCCCGAAATCCGGCGAAACCGTAACGCATATAGGCGCCGGCACCGGCTACTACTCGGCCTTGCTGGCCAGACTGGTTTTGCCCGGCGGAACCGTTACCGCTTTCGAGCTCGACGGCAAGCTGGCCGAACTGGCGCGCAGAAATCTCGGAGCCTATGGCAATGCGACTGTCATCCGTGGCGATGCCGTCACCACCCCGTTGCCACCGTCCGACATCGTCTATGTCAACGCCGGTGTCGCGGCGCCGCCCGGGCAATGGCTGCAGGCACTGAAGCCCGGCGGCCGCATGATCTTTCCCTGGCGCCCGGCCGAGCGCGTCCCGCTGGCGGTGCTGGTGACCCGCACCGAAAAAGGCTTCGCCTGCGATCCCTTCATGCGCTCCTGGTTCATCCCCTGCGTCGGTGCCTCGGTTGCGGATCTTGCGACAAAGATCCCCACTCGCGACCAGGCCGCGCGTAGCCGTTCGATCTGGCTGACGAACGAGAGGGCGCCGGACCGTACCGCCACCGCCATCCTCGGCGATGTCTGGTTCTCGTCGCGCGGCCTCGATGCCCGGCCCGGCGGGTGACACTGGCGGCGGGTGCGCCGGAAATTTCAGATGCCGTGTCGGACCACCGGATCGCCAGCCGTCCTTGGCCTGAAGTCGGCCCGAGGGGGTGGATGGAACAAGGGAGAACGCAATGCGAAAGATCATCGCCGCAACCTTCGTCAGCCTCGACGGCGTCATGCAGGCACCGGGTGGGCCGGAAGAGGATCCGGTCGGCGGCTTCAAGTTCGGCGGCTGGACCTTCCACTACTTTGACGAGACAGCGGGAGCGGCAATGGAGGACCTGTTCTCCAAGCCCTTCGACCTGCTGCTCGGCCGCATAACCTACGACATCTTCGCCGCCTATTGGCCGTACCAGAAGGATTCGATCGCGGATGCCTTCAACCCGGCGACCAAATATGTGGCGACGCATCGGCCAGACACCCTCACCTGGCAAAACACGCAATGGCTTGGACCGGATATCGTCGCGACTTTGCGCCGGCTCAAGCAGGAAGACGGGCCGGACCTGCTCATCCAGGGATCGGGCGAACTGATCCAGACCTTGCTGGCCAACGTCCTGATCGACGAGATCCGCCTGATGATCTTTCCGTTGCTGCTGGGCAGGGGCAAGAGGCTGTTCGGCGATAGCGCCATGCCGGCCGCCTTCAGCCTTGTGAAGTCTCAGGCCTCCAGCACCGGCGTCATCATCGCGACCTACGAGCGAGGCGGCGAGATCCAGGTCGGCTCCTTTGCCACGGAAGAGCCTTCCGATGCGGAACTCGAGCGGCGCAAGAACTGGAAGTAAGATAGTCGGGCTTGGCGCCTTTCCTCTCACCCGATCAATCGACGGGGAAAGGAAATCAAGCTCTGCTTTGTCTCAAGCCGCCACCTGCCGCCGGGCCAGCCCATCCCGGATATGCCGCGCGAATTCCTGGGCGGCCAGGCTGACGCCATGCCCCGGCAGATGCAGATTGATCGTGAAATTCGGCAGCGGCGGCAGCCCCGACTCGGAGGGCAATATGTCGAGATCGGCCGGCACCGTCGAGGCCAGCCAGGCGGTGACGGCGAGGTCCGAGCGCACCGTCGCCATCGTCGCGTCGATGTTGCCGTTCTCGAACACGGTTCGCCATTCCAGCCCATGCTCACCGAGCGCCGACAGAACCGCCGGGCGGAAGGCGCAGGTGTCGGCGACCATCGACACCGGCAGCGGCCGCTTGGCGCGGGCAACGCCGCCCCTGGCGCCGACCCAGACCAGCCGGTCGATGGCGAGGCATTCGCCTGATGTCGGACCGACCCGTTCCTCGATCACCGCGAGATCGATGGTTCCCGCCGCGAGCGCCGACGCCAGTTCCGGCGACGAGGCGCAGACGAGCGAGATCTCGACCCGCGGATAGGCTTCGGCGTAGGCCTTCAGCACAGGTGCCAGCAAGGTGCCGACGAGATCGTAGGGGACGCCGAGCCGCACCTTGCCGCCCACCTGGGTGCCCGCCATTTCCACCCAGATCTCGTCATTGAGGCCAAGCAACCGCTTGCCCTTGCCGAACAGACGCTCGCCGGCATGCGTCAGGCGGAGGCCACGGCGATCGCGCTCGAACAGGCTCGAGCCGAGCGCCTCCTCCAGCCGCTTGACCTGCTGGCTCACCGCGCCCTGCGTCAGGTGCAGCGCGTTGGCGGCCGTCGTCATGCTGGCCTTGTCGGCCACGGTGACGAACGTCCGGATCAGCGTCATGTCAAGGTTTCGGATCATGGTGGGTATTATGAATGCTAATGACAGCCATGGCAAACATTGCATTTACTGAAGTCAGCGTCCGGCTACGATGGCAGCCTTCCGCCAGAGGACTTCGCATGTTCGAGCCCGTCCTTCCCCTTGCCCTGTTTGCGATCGTCGCCACCACGACGCCCGGCATCGCCACCACGCTGTCGACGGCGTCCGGCGCGCAATTCGGCTTTCGCCGGTCCGTTCCGTTGCTGGTTGGCAGCGCCGCCGGCCTTGCCACGGTGACGGCCGCGGCGGGCGCCGGGCTTGCCGGCCTGCTGCTCGCAATGCCTTCCCTGCAATTGGCCATGAAGATCGCCGGCTCAGCCTATCTCCTCTGGCTGGCCGTCAAGATCGGCCGCGCCGGGCCGCCCAATCTCGACATGACCATGGCCACACCGAACAGCTTTCTAGGCGGCGCCGGCGTGCAATGGATGAACCCGAAGGGCTGGGCAATGGGGCTGGGCGCGGCGGCCTCCTTCGCGGCCCTGGCCAGCGGACCGCTGCAATTGGCGCTGCTGCTTGGCGCCACATTCGGGCTCGCGGCCGCGGCCTCCCTGTCGCTGTGGTGCGTGGCCGGCATGGTCCTGGCGCGGCTGCTCAAGACCGAACGGCAATGGCGCGCCCTCAACATCGTGCTGGCACTGGTGCTGGCGGCGTCGATCATCCCGATGTGGCGGTCTCATTAGGAGCGCAGTCCTGGCAGAACCTCCCTCGCCCGCACCATTGTCTTGTGAGGCGCTGGTCGACCCCCACTCCGTCTCGGCTTCGCCGAGCCACCTCTCCCCCGATCGACGGGGGAGAGGACAGGCGACAGGCTTTTCGCCGTCAACGCTCGTCCAGCGAGGCTCCCTTCCTTTCCCTCCGGAGGGGGAAAGGTGGCGCTGCGAAGCAGCGACGGATTGGGGGAACCACCTGGCAATCAAGCCTTGCGCGCCGATCAGTCACGCCAGTCGACAGACGATGTGCACAGCCGCGCCAGAGCGGGGACAGGCGCTGGTCGACCCCCACTCCGTCTCGGCTTCGCCGAGCCACCTCTCCCCCGATCGACGGGGGAGAGGAAAGGCGCCAGGCTTTTTGCCGTCAACGCTTGTCCAGCGAGGCTCCCTTCCTTTCCCTCCGGAGGGGGGAAAGGTGGCGCTGCGAAGCAGCGACGGATTGGGGGAACCACCTGGCAATTGAGCCCTGGGACCGATCAGTCGTCCCAGTCGACAGAGCGCGACAGAGATGGCTTCAAACCCCGTACCGTGCCGCCGGCTTGTTGGCGTGCAGGCTGCCGTAGAAGGCCTGGCGGGCGCCGAGGAAGGTGTCGAGCTTGGCCGCGTCGGCGAGCGCCGGAACGGTGACGGCTTCGCCCCTGGCGAGGCCGACAAGGGCGGCGTCGACCATATCATCGGCCGTCATGACGATCTCCTGAGGCAGGGTGTCGATGTCGCTGCCGGCAAGTTCCCAGAAATCGGTCCGGGTCGCGCCCGGCAGCACCGCCTGCACCCTGACATTGGTGCCCGCGACCTCGCGCTGCAGCGACTCGGTGAAGTTGACCACATAGGCCTTGGTGCCGCTGTAGATGCCGCCGAACGCGGTCTCAAACGCGAGCACCGAGGCGATGTTGACGATGGCGCCGCGGTTGCGCGCCAGCAGGCCCGGCAGCACGGCGCGGGTCAGGCGCGTCAGGGCGATGACATTGACCTTGATCATGCGCTCGGCCGCGTCGGCGTCGGCTGTCGCCACGATCTGCTGGCCGCCGAGGCCGGCATTGTTGACCAGCAGCGTCACGCTGTCGTCGGCGGCTATCGCCTGCTCGACGCGGCGCACATCATCGTCGTTGGAGAGATCGGCCGTGATGAAGCTCACCTTCCGGCCGTAGGCATAACGCAGCTTCTCGGCCAGTTCCTCCAGCCGGTCGGCGCGTCGCGCCACCAGCACCAGATCATAGCCCTGCCCCGCCAGCCGGTCGGCATAGACCGCGCCGATGCCCGATGAAGCGCCGGTGACGACCGCCGTGCCCTTGTTGCCCTGTTCGCTCATTGTCCTGTTCCTTCTGTCTCGACTTGTTCGCTTCCACTTGGCCTGAAGCAGCGGGCATCTGCCCGCCCCCGCCAAGCTGCGTGATTTCCATTAGTGGTATATGCCACTAATTTTGAAATAGGCATATGCCACTATCTTGTCAATAAGCGCGCCTGGGATTATTTGTCGATCAGCAGCCGGTTCGTATCACCGGCGCCAAGGACCCACGATGTCTAGGGATGCACTGCCCGGCCTGACGCTCTGCAACAACGCCATGCTGCGCCGCGCGACGCGCAAGATCGGCCAGTATTATGACGATGTGCTGGCGCCCTCGGGCCTGAAGGCCACGCAGCAGGGCTTGCTCTACCAGATCCATATCGGCGACGAGCCTGCCATGGGCGCCATTGCCGCATCGCTGATCATGGACCTGTCGGCGCTCGGCCACACGCTGAAGCCGCTGATCCGCGACGGCTATGTCGAGACCTTCGCCGATCCGGATGACCGCCGCGTCAAGCGTGTGCGGCTGACGCCGGCGGGGCTGGTCAAGCTCGATGAGGCGATGAAACTGTGGCGCCGCGCCCAGCAGCACTTCGAGGACAGGGTGGGCAAGGACAAGGCGGCAAGGCTGCGCGAGGCGCTGGATGACATCGCCTCGATGGATTTCGACCCGCCGCCGGCCACGCCCTGAGCAGGCGGGCCGGCGTCACGGTCGGATCCTATTCGGCGGCGACGGCCACCGGCCTCGCCAGCATCCTGCCGGCCAGCACGATGCCAAGCCCGATGAGCGGGAAGGCCGCGGCGACCAGGCCGAGATCGGCCGGCGCGCCGTAGCGCAGCACGCCGCCGCCGACCACCGCTCCCAGAGCCACGCCGAGATAGAGCGCCGAGCCGTTGAGCGACAGCACGATCGGCGCGGCGTCGGGCGCCAGCCTGATGATGCGGCTGGCCTGTGCCGGCGGGAAGGCCCAGCCGACAATGCCCCACGGCACCATCATCGCCATCAGCACCGGACCGGCAATATGCTGCGGCAGGAAGGTCGGGACCACCGACAGCAGCACCAGCATGACCGCGCTCAGCGCCAGCGACCAGCCGACGGTGCGCGTCGCGCCGAAGCGGTCGGCCGCCTGGCCGCCGGCAATGTTGCCGATGACGGCGCCGATGCCGAAGGCGAGCAGCATGCCCGGCAGCGCGATCTCGCTCAGCCCGCCGCTTTCGATGGCCAGCGGCGCGACATAGGCAAAGACGGTGAAAGCGCCGGTCAGCGCCAGCAGGGTCGTCAAAAGGATCGGCATGACGCCGGGACGCATGGCGGCGCCAAGCCTGCGCTTCAGCGGCAGCTTGGTGCCGACAATGCCGCGCGGCAGCCGGTACCACAGGATGGCGCCGGCAAGCGCGCCAAGGCCGGCAATGGCGTAGAAGGTGCCGCGCCAGCCGGCGAAGGCCGCGACCAGCGCGCCGAGCGGCGCGCCGACCGCGACGGCCACCGTGGTGCCGCCGACGACGACGGCGATGGCCCGCGCCCGGTGATGGTCGTCGACCAGCGCCACCGCCGTTCCCTGCGCGGTCGCGGCGAAGAGGCCCGACGACAGCGCCATGACAATCCGGGCGATCAGCAGCAGTTCGAAGGAGGAGCTCAAGGCCGCGGCAATGTTGCCGAGCACGAAGAACACCAGCGTCCACAGGATAACCCGGCGCCGGTCCCATTCGCCGGTCAGCGTCGCCAGGATCGGCGTGCCGACCGCATAGGCGAGCGCGAAGGCGGTGATGAGCGTGCCGGCCAGCGGGATGGAAATGCCGGCATCCCTGGCGATATCGGGCAGAAGGCTGGAGATGACGAAGCCTTCGGTCGAGATCGTGAACGATCCGAGCGCAAGCCAGAAGAGGCGCTTGTCCATGGCAGATGTCCTTAGTTCAAAAGTTATTGAACAATTGGACATAACACGTCATGATGTCAATGAAGCCAGTCGAAAATAGCTGATGCCTCCTGACAGCCCTCTGTCAGCACGGCCGGCCGGCACGGATCCGAAGGGAGAAACAGCGTGTGTGAACGCGGCGGGACGGATGCGTTGAAATCGGCCGCGACTGTGCTTAGTTTCGAGCCATGACCTTGCCACATCCCAATACGGACCAGATCAGCCTGCCGATCGTGCTTGGCGTGCTCGGAGATCCGACGCGCCTGGCCATCGTGCGCTACCTTGCCAGCAAGGAGGGTGTGCCGCTCAACTGCAGCCAGTTCCTCGATCTCGGCTCGAAGACCAATCTGAGCTACCACCTCGCCAAATTGCGCGAGGCCGGCGTTACCCGCGCCGAAGTGGTCGGCACCAGCCGGCTGATCACGCTGCGCCGCGCCGACCTCGACACACGCTTCCCCGGCCTGCTCGACAGCGTCATCGCCGCCGCCGGAGACGACGCCGAGCTGCCGATGATCGGCGGCCAGGAGCCCGCGAAGGCTCACGCCTGAGGATAGTCCCGGAGTTCCCACCATGCGCATTGCCGTCCTCGCCGATATCCACGGCAATGTGCTGGCGCTCGACGCCGTTCTGGAGGATCTCGGGCAGCGCGGCGGCGCCGACCTGACCGTCAATCTGGGCGACAGCGTTTCCGGCCCGCTCTGGCCGCGCGAGACTTTCGAGCGGCTGGAAGCGCTGGACCTGCCGACGGTGCGAGGCAACCATGACCGCCGCGTCGCCCGCGATCCGGTCGATGAGGACATGTGGCCATCTGACGCCTACGCGCAGGAACGGCTGACGCAGGCGCAGCGCGAGGTCCTGTTCGCGCAGCCGCTGACGCTGGAGATTGCGCCCGGCATTGTCGCCTTCCATGCCCGCCCCGACCATGACGAGAAATACCTGACCGACGCGGTCGTCGAAGGCCGCCTGGTGCGCGCGCCGCTGGCCACGATCCGGCGGCGGCTGAAGACGCTCGACCCCGCCTGCCGCATCGCGCTGTGCGGCCACAGCCACCGGGCGGAACTGATCCGCATTCCCGATGGTCCCGTCATCTTCAATCCCGGCAGCATCGGCTGCCCGGCCTATGATGATTCGACGCCGCCTTCGCATGTCTCCGAACAGGGTTCGCCGCACGCACGCTACGGCATCGTCACACTGGGCGGGCAAGGCCGCCCCGACCGCTTCGAGGCCATCGCCATCGAGTACGACCACGAGGCGGCGGCGAGGCAGGCGGAGCAGGCAGGCCGGCCGGAATGGGCGCACGCGCTCAGGACGGGGTTTATGCCGGGCTGAAACTTGTTTCATGCCAAGCTGAACGTCAGTTCATGCCTCAGGGTGAACTAGTTGATCGTTTGGCTAAGCGTCAGCTCATGCTTCAGGCTGCGCTTGAACTGACACCCCCCTTGGGCGGAGCCTACAGACAGGCGCCTCCGAATTTTCGGGCTTACATGGCGGCGCGTGGTCCCTTATAAAACCGGCCGGGCATGCGGTGGGCGCGATCCGCCGCGGCATGGTATTTGAGTATCAGCGACCGGCCACATGATGAGGCGCACAGTTTCGCTCCGGACACCCCTGCATGCGCTGGCCGCCGCTCCGTTGCTGATGACGGCATGGCTTTGCGCCGCTCCGGCCATGGCCGAAGCGGAGCCGGATCTCGTCATCTCCATCGTGATCGGCGTGGCGCCGAACGATCTTCTCAATGTCCGCGCCGCCGCCTCGGCGGTCGCCAGGATCGAGACCCGCCTGGTGAATGGCGACAGCGTCACCAATCTCGGCTGCAACGATGTCAACGGCTACAAATGGTGCCGCATCGAGGGCACCGGCAAGACGAAGTTCAGCGGATGGACGCCGGCGCGCTATCTCATCCCGCTCAACCCGGCTCCCTATGTCGAAGGCGCCGCCGGGGCAAAGCCGACCGAAGCGCCGCAGGTCGCCGCCATCGACACCGGCGATGAAGCGGGCGGACCGCAAGCCGGGCCGCAAGTCACAGCGAACAGCGCGGGCAAGGCCGACACCACCAGGGCGCGGCTTTCCGCACCGCCACCCGACCTGACGGCGCGGCTTGGCGGCGCCGGTCCGGCTCCCGGCGCCGAAAGCGCGCTGAAATCCGCCGCCGAAATCGGCCGCGCGGCCATGCAGGACGCCTACGGCCTGGCCTTCGCGGCGCAGGAAAACCCGATGACCGGCGAAATCAAGGAACCGCCGGTCGCGGCCCCCGCCGCGCCGGCAGCCGTGCCGCCGCCAACGCCGCCCGTCGCTGCCGCAGCCCCGGCGCCAGCGGTTGAAGCGCCGGCTGCCGCCACCGAGCCCGTCGAGGAAGCCGCCGCCGATCCGGTCACCGGCGCGGATTCTGTCGATGACAATCCGGCACCGGCCGCGAGCGGGATCCCGATCCCCACGCCCCGCCCCGGCCGGACCGTGGCGGCGCCCGCCATCGATCCGCAGATCGTCGCGCGCGCGGAGCCGCCACAGCCGCTGGCCCGTACCCCCGACGCGACCGGCGAAATCCCTTGCGCCCGCTATTTCGGCCAGCCGATGACGCGTTGCGAGGTCGCCGTTGTGCGCACCGGCACGGACAAGGCCGACATCACCGTGACATGGCCCGATGGCGGCACGCGCCTCATCTCCTTCTACGCCGGCCAGCCCGCCGGCTCGAATTCACGCAGCGACTTCCGCTTCACCAGGGAAGGCAGTCTCAACATGATCCGCGTCGGCGCCGCCGAACGGTTCGAGATCACGGACGCGCTGGCGCTGGGGGATTAGAATTTAGGGGAGTAGGGCAATAGGGCAGTACGGGAGTATGTTTGGATCGCGCACGACCTATGTCTCCCCTACTCCCCTACTCCCCTCATTTTCGGGGTTACATCCGCAAGACTCTTCCCTATAAGGCCCTCCTAGCCTGATACCAGAATCGCGAGCACAACCGGCCGGGTCTTCCCGTCCCGGTTTTTTGTGCAAGCCGCCCGCCGAACGGACCTACGCCATGCCAAGACGCACTGACATCAAGTCGATCCTGATCATCGGGGCCGGCCCCATCGTCATTGGCCAGGCCTGCGAGTTCGACTATTCCGGCACCCAGGCCTGCAAGGCGCTGAAGGAAGAAGGCTTCCGCGTCATCCTGGTCAATTCCAACCCGGCCACCATCATGACCGACCCGGAACTGGCCGACGCCACCTATATCGAGCCGATCACGCCCGAGGTCGTGGCCAAGATCATCGCCAAGGAACGGCCCGACGCCCTGCTGCCGACCATGGGCGGCCAGACCGCGCTCAACACCGCTCTGTCGCTGCGCCGCATGGGCGTGCTCGAGCGCTACAATGTCGAGATGATCGGCGCCGACGCCACGGCCATCGACAAGGCCGAGGACCGCGCGCTGTTTCGCGAGGCGATGCACAAGATCGGGCTCGAAACGCCGAAGTCGATGCTGGCCAACGCCACCGACGTCAAGAACGCCGACCGCAAGACGCATGAGGCCGAGCGCGCGGCGCTCAAGGCCGAGGCCCCGGCCGAACTCGATGCCGCGCTTGACGCGCTGGAAACCCGCTGGAACCTCGGCGAGGGCGACCGCAAGCAGCGCTATATCAGCCATGGCATGGCGATCGCCGCCCAGGCGCTCGACCATGTCGGCCTGCCCGCCATCATCCGCCCGTCCTTCACCATGGGTGGCACCGGCGGCGGCATCGCCTACAACCGCGCCGAATTCTACGACATCGTCCAGTCCGGCCTCGACGCCTCGCCGACCACCGAAGTGCTGATCGAGGAGAGCGTGCTCGGCTGGAAGGAGTATGAGATGGAGGTCGTCCGCGACAAAGCGGACAATTGCATCATCGTCTGCTCGATCGAGAACATCGACCCGATGGGCGTGCACACGGGCGACTCGATCACGGTGGCCCCTGCCCTGACGCTGACCGACAAGGAATACCAGATGATGCGCAACGCCTCGATCGCGGTGCTGCGCGAGATCGGCGTCGAGACCGGCGGCTCCAACGTGCAGTTCGCCGTCAACCCGGCCGATGGCCGCCTCGTCGTCATCGAGATGAACCCGCGCGTCTCGCGCTCGTCGGCGCTGGCCTCCAAGGCGACCGGCTTCCCCATCGCCAAGATCGCGGCCAAGCTCGCCGTCGGCTACACGCTGGACGAGTTGGAGAACGACATCACCGGTGGCGCCACGCCCGCCTCCTTCGAGCCGAGCATCGATTACGTCGTCACCAAGATCCCGCGCTTCGCCTTCGAGAAATTCCCCGGCGCCGAGCCGGTGCTGACCACCGCCATGAAGTCGGTCGGCGAAGTCATGGCCATCGGCCGCACCTTCCAGGAATCGCTGCAGAAGGCGCTGCGGGGTCTTGAAACCGGCCTGACCGGCCTCGACGAGATCGAGATCCCCGGCCTCGGCCAGGGCGCGGCCAGCCACGCCGACGACCGAAACGCCATCCGCGCCGCCCTCGGCACGCCGACGCCCGACCGGCTGCGCATGGTGGCGCAGGCGATCCGCATGGGCACCTCGCTGGAAGACGTGCACGCCATGTGCAAGATCGACCCGTGGTTCCTCGAGCAGATCGCGGGCATCGTCGCCATGG
>NZ_JBAZUD010000031.1:0-38508 GCF_041661565.1 Mesorhizobium sp. | reverse complement strand
TCGCCGAAAAGGCACATCAGCGCGGCGTCCAGATCGTATTGTTCACCGACCAGTGGCTGTCGCCTATCGCGCGCTTCGCCCGCTACGTCATCGCCGGACGTACGGCCGTGCCATCGGCATGGGATTCCTCGGCCGCCCTTTTCGTCGTCGCCGAAACGCTGATTGGCGCCGTCACAAGGCAGCTCGAGGCGGAAGGCGCCCGGCGGATTCGCGAGATGGAAGACCTGCGCTAGCGCGCGGCGCTCCGAGGTTCGCCTCCATGCCACACGACGGCATGCGAAAAGCAGGAGCGGCCAAGGCCAACGTTACATATATTTAATGTGCTGGGGCACTGGAGACTTGTCATAAGGGCACGATATCGAGGTGCTTATCGCCCTGGAATAGCCTCGCTGCGTCTGCTTCATTCCGAAAACCTGTGGACGGAAGGATATTTTGCCAACCGGAGTGCCAATGGCCGCCTGGAAACAGATACTTTTCGCGCTTGTCGTGCTGGTTGTGGCCGCAGCCGCCTGGCTGCGTTTTTTCCCAGGCGCGCCGGATGTCCTGGCCCGCTGGGGGATCGACTGGGCTCAAGCCGCGAGGCCACCTGCTGAAACCGCCGCCGGCAATACCGGACAAGCCGGCAGCCGCGACGGCGCCCGGCAGGTGAATGTGGTCGTGCTGCCGGCCGCGTCGGCCGTCATCAACGACCGCCTCCAGGCGATCGGCACCGGCCGCGCCAACGCCTCGGTGACTGTCAATCCCTACAGTGCCGGCCGCCTCGCGGAACTGCTGGTCGAATCCGGCAGCCATGTCGACAAGGGGCAGATCATCGCGACGCTCGATTCCGAGACCGAGATGATTGCTCAGAATCGCGCCAAACTGGCGTTGCAGGACGCGCAGGCCAAGCTCGACCGGGTCAGGTCATTGCGCGCTTCCAACGCCGCGACACCGGTCGCCGTTGCCGATGCCGAACTGGTTCTGGCAGGCGCCAACCTGGCGCTCCAGGATGCGGAACTCGCGCTGCAGCGCCGGTCGATCCTGGCACCGATCGCTGGGACCGTCGGCATCCTGCCCATCTCCGCCGGAAACTATGTGACCAGCCAGTCGGCGATCGCCACGCTCGACGACCGCTCCTCAATCCTGGTCGATTTCCTTGTCCCCGAACGGTTCGCCGCCGCCGTCAAGGTTGGCGCGCAGTTGTCGGCGACGCCGATCGCCAACCTCAGCAACACCTACACCGGCACGGTCTCTGCCATCGACAACCACATCGACGAGAAGAGCCGCACCTTGCTGGTCAAGGCCAAGATCGCCAACCCAGCCGATTCCCTGCGCGCCGGCATGTCTTTCGGCATCACCATGAAATTCCCTGGGCAGACCTATCCTGCCGTCAGCCCGCTGGCGATCCTCTGGGGCTCGGACGGCGCCTATGTCTGGCAGGTCGAGGAGGGCAAGGCCAGGCGGGTGCCGGTGCGCATCATCCAGCGCAACACGGAAACCGTGTTGATCGACGCCGAGATAGACAGTGGCGACATGGTTGTCACCGAAGGCACGCAGAGCGTCAGCGAAGGCGGCGAGGTCCGCGTCGCCGGCCAGGAGCCGCGCTCGGCAAACGCGGCCGAAGGCTCATGACCGGAACCGCCAACGCCACCAGCGACACCGGCTTCACGGCGCTCTTCATCCGCCGGCCGGTGATGGCCTTCGTGTTGAACACGCTGATAGCGGTCGCCGGCCTTGCGGCCTTCTACGGCGTTGAGATCCGCGAACTGCCCGATGTCGACCGTGCCGTTGTCACCGTCTCCACCGCGTTCGAAGGCGCCGCCGCCGAAACCGTCGACCGCGAACTGACCGACACGATCGAGGGTGCCGTTGCCCGCGTCTCCGGCGTCAAGTCGATCTCGTCTTCCTCCTCCTTCGGCTCGAGCCGCGTCACCATCGAGTTCAATGACGGCGTCGATCTCAACGTCGCCGCCTCCGACGTGCGTGACGCTGTCGGCCGCGTCGCCAACCAGATGCCCGATACGGCCGATCCGCCGCGCATCGTCAAGGCCGATGCCAATTCCGACGCGGTCATGCGGCTGGCGGTGACGTCCGATAACATGTCGATCCAGGACATGACGGTCGTGGTCCAGGACCAGATCGAGGACGAACTCGCCGCCGTGCCGGGCGTCGCCGACGTCCAGGTCTATGGCGACCGCGACAAGATCTTCCGCATCGACGTCGACCAGAACAAGCTGGCCAGCCTCGGCTTCACCGTTGCTGATCTCAGGACGGCCCTTGCCTCCGTCGCCTTCGACTCGCCGGCCGGTTCGATCACCACGACCAACCAGGACCTCATCGTGCGCACGACGGCCGATGTGACGACGCCCGAGGAATTCGAAAACATCATCATCGGCGGCGCGACGCGCATCCGCGATGTCGCCACCGTCACGCTTGGCCCCGACGTCGGCCAGACAACGTTGCGCTCGGACGGCAAGACCGGCATCGGCATCGGCATCATCCGCCAGGCGGAATCGAACACGCTCGACATTTCGACCGGTGTTCAGGCGGCCGTCGCCAAGCTGCAGGAGAACCTGCCCAAGGGCATGGCGATCAAGGTCACCAGCGACGACGCGGTCTTCGTCAAGGGCGCGGTGCACGAGGTCGAGATAGCGCTCGCCCTGTCGGTCACCATGGTGCTGATCGTCATCTACGCTTTTCTGCTGGATTGGCGTGCCACGCTCATCCCCGGCCTGTCGATGCCCGTCGCCATGATCGGCACCATTGCCGCCATCTATCTGGCCGGCTTCTCGGTCAACATCCTGACGCTGCTCGCCCTGGTGCTGGCGACGGGACTGGTCGTCGACGACGCCATCGTCGTGCTGGAAAACATCGTGCGCCGGCGCAACGAAGGCATGGGACCGCGCGCGGCAGCCGTGCTCGGCGCGCAGGAAGTCTTTTTCGCCGTTATTGCCACGACGCTGACGCTGGTCGCCGTCTTCGTGCCGATCTCGTTCCTGCCCGGCCAGACCGGCGGCCTGTTCCGCGAATTCGGCTTCGTGCTCGCCATGTCGGTGCTTCTGTCCTGCGTGGTCGCGCTGACGCTTTGCCCGATGCTGGCCTCGCGCATGCTGACCAGCGCATCGCTGAACCATGAAGGCGGGCACGGCATCGGCGCCCGCATCGGTGGCGCGCTGAATTCAGCCTACAAGCGCGGCTTGCGTGCCTGCCTCGACGCGCCCTGGATCGCTGTCCTGGTCGCGGTGCTGTTTGCAGGAACCGCCTTCGCCCTGTTCGGCACCATCCGCCAGGAACTGACGCCGACCGAGGACCGTGCCGCCGTGCTGTTGCGCATCAGCGCCCCGCAAGGCGTCAGCCTCGACTACACCACGCAGCAGATGCAGAAGATCGAGAAGCTGATCCAGCCGATGCGCGATTCCGGCGAAATCCGCTCGACCTTCGAAAATGCCGGCCAGAACGGCTCCTACAATTCCGGATTCATGGTTATGACGCTGGCTCCGTGGGATGAGCGCAGCCGCAGCCAGCAGGAGATCATGGCCGAGATCAGCCGACTGACGAAGCAGGTGCCGAGTGTGCGCATCTTCCCGGTGCAGCCAAACAGCCTCGGCATACGCGGCGCCGGCAACGGCCTCCAGTTCGCGCTGGTCGGCAACGACCGCAAGGCGCTCGGCGATGCCGCTGTGAAGATCATCGCCAAGATGCGGAAGGACCCGCGCTTCCAGACGCCGCGCCTGTCCATCGACCCGACGCAGCCGCAGCTGGCCGTCGCCATCGACCGCGAGCGCGCCTCCGACCTCGGCATCGATATATCTGGTCTGGCCAACACCATGCAGGCCATGCTCGACGGCAATGACGTCGTCGACGTCTACATCGCCGACCGCAGCTATGGCGTGAAGCTGGTCTCGACGACCAATCCGATCAACGACCCGACCGATCTGGAAAACGTCTTCCTGAAGACAGCCGACGGCCGCTTCGTGCCGATGTCGACCATCGCCACGTTGACCGAGCGCGCCGTGCCGCCGTCCCTGTCGCGCGAGCAGCAGCAGCCATCGGTGGCCATCACCTCCAACCTCAGTGGCGACTTCGCGCTGGGCGATGCGCTGAACCGTGCGGTCGAGATCGCCACGCCGCTGCTGCCGCCTGGCAGCCGCATCCTGCCATTGGCCGAGGCCGCGACGCTGGGCGAGACCAACAGCGCCATGATCACCATCTTCGGCTTCGCGCTGGTCATCATCCTGCTGGTGCTCGCTGCCCAGTTCGAAAGCTTCGTCAGCGCGGTCATCATCATGGCAACAGTGCCGCTTGGCCTCGCCTGCGCCATCTTCGCACTGCTTCTCTCCGGCACCAGCCTCAACGCCTATAGCCAGATCGGCCTCGTGCTGCTGGTCGGCGTCATGGCCAAGAACGGCATCCTCATCGTCGAGTTCGCCAACCAGCTGCGCGATCGCGGGCTTGGCGTACGCGAGGCGATCGAGCAGGCCTCGATCATCCGCGTGCGGCCTGTGATGATGACGATGATCTGCACCGTGCTCGGCGGCCTGCCTCTGGTGCTGGCAAGTGGTGCCGGCGCCGAGGCGCGCGTGGCGTTGGGCTGGGTCATTGTCGGCGGCCTTGGCCTGGCCACCATATCGACGTTGTTCCTCACCCCCGTCGCTTATCTCCTGCTTGGCCGCTTCGTTACGCCGAAGACCCATGAGGAGGCGCGGCTGAAGCGCGAGCTCGAGGAAGCCGCCTATGTCGGTGTCGAGCCCGCCGAGTAGGGTCCAGCCTATTTCAGGAGGCGGCCTTCGATCGACCAGCGCGCGGCGAGGAAATTCAGGATCGCCGCCACGATGACCCCGCCGATCTTTGCTGGCCATAAGCCTATGGTCGCGGCGAGCAGCGCGATCGAAAGGCTGGAGACGCCAAGCGAGATCGCCGCGCCAAGCGAGGCGAAGCGAAGGAAGGCATCCCGCAGGCGGATGGTCGGCTCGCGCTCGAACGACCAGAACCCGTTCGCCACAAAAGAGAAAACGACGGCGACGAACCAGGCGCCGATATTGGCGGGCAGCGGCGGGACATGCAGCTCGAGCAGGACGAAGAAGCTCGCCAGGTCGATGCCCGTGTTCGCCAGCCCGACAATGGCGAAGCGCACGATCTTGTTGCCGGTCGAACGCCGGGGCCGGGGAGCGCCGCTCACCCGCTGCCGCCCATGATTTCGACATCGGCGTCCTTCAAGCCGGCGCCGAATTCGTCCGATGCCAGGAATGCGAATTCGACCTCCCGCACGGTCCGCATCGGGTCGCGGGCGCTCAGCGTCGCGTCGACGTGGCCGGGATGGCACATGAACAGGCCGCGCTCGGGCAATGACTCGACGGCGGCTTGCAGCAATGGGGCAAACCTCTCGGGGTGACGCCAGTCGTAGATGCCGGCGAGCGGTCCGAGGACCGTGAAGCCGGTGTGCTGCATCGTGCGGTCGAAACCGGCGGCCACGGCTGCGATCGCCGCGACCTTGGGCGCCGCGGCGGCATCGCCCAGCGCCGGGCCGCCACGCAGCGCCGGCCTGTCGGCGACTTCAGCGAAACGCGTTCGCAGCCATTGGCGCACCACGGGCAGGAAATGCACATGCTGATGTCCGTCGACAAAAGCCGGCGGGCGCCCCAATGCCTCGACGAAGCGGCTATACTGGACGTCGAGCTCGGCACGGACATCGCGCTCGTCGACACGGTCGCGCAGGATCGGCAATGCCAGGGAGCGAAGCATCGGCAACCGGCCTTCCGGCGCCAGGCTCGACCTGCCTGTCACGGCCGGCTGGTCGGTCAAGGTGAGATGCAGCCCGACCGCGACGCGGTCGAGCAGAGGCCTTAGACGGGCCGCCTCCCCGGGCCATTCCGGAAAGCCGGTCATACAGCTGGTGCCGGTCAGGCGTCCACGCTCGAGCAGGTCGAGAATCCCTGCGGAAACGCCCGGCGCCAGGCCGTAATCGTCGGCAATCAGGCGGATGCGCCGCGTCATGCGTCGGAAGGACCCGGTGTCGTCCTGACGGCGATGCCGCTGCGCACGACATCGCGCACGATGTAGACCGGCCGATCCTTGCTTTCACTCAGCGTGACCCAGACATACTCGCCGATCAGGCCAAGCAGGGTCAGGTTGAGGCCGCCGAACAGGACCACGGCGACCAGAAGGCTTGGATAGCCTGGAACGGCGATGCCGTAGAAGACAACCTCGAAGAACACCTTGGCGCCGTAGAGCGCGCCGGCAAATGCCGCCAGCAGCCCGCTGAGGCTGATCAGGCGCAAGGGAATGACCGAAAACGAGGTGAAGCCTTCCAGCGAGAAGGCGATCAGGTTGAGCCGGCTCCATTTGGAGGTGCCGCTGGCGCGGCCTTCCGGCGAATAGGGCAAAGCCTTCTGGCGAAAGCCGGCCCAGGCAAACAGCCCCTTGTTGAAGCGTCGCTTGTCGCGCAGGCTGGTCAGCGCGCGCGCCACCGCGCCGCGCATGACGCGAAAATCGCCGGCGTTCTCGGGGATGTCGAAACGCTGGCTGCTGTTGATCAGGCTGTAGAACAGCCGTGCCAGCTGGCTGCGCCGCCAGCTCGCCTCGCGCCTGTCGTTTTGTGCGTAAACGACATCGATATCGGGATTCTGCACCAGCTCGGCGATCAGCTTCAGGCTGATATCCATGGAATGCTGCAGGTCGGAATCCATGATCAGCACCATGTCGCCGCGTGACTGGTCGAGGCCGGCGAGCACGGCGACCTCCTTGCCGAAATTGCGGCTGAGCCGCACCACTTCCCACGACCCGGACAGGGCCTGCGCAAACCGCGTGGCGCCGTCGTCACGGCTGCCATCGTCGACGAGGATCTTGTGGACGGTCAGGCCGAAGCGCCCTGCCACCGCAGCCTCGAGCCCGGCGAGCAGTTCGGCGAAGGCCGATGCCGACGGCGCCTCGTTGAAGAACGGCGCCACGATATCGAGGGTTTTCGGCAGATCAGCCATTGGCGACAGGCCCGGCGTTCGCAACTTTTTCCCCCGCGCCGACCCAGAACCACCAGATCAGCGACCCGGCGATGAAGGTGACCGCGACCGGCCGGAACCAGGGGTAGAAGAATTCATGGATGTGGGCCTCGACACCGGTCAGCCCGGTCAGGAACAACGTCGTGGCCAGCACCGAAGCCAGGAGGCCGCCCCGTTCTTCACGCCACAGCAGGGCGACAGCGACACCGGCCGGCACGGCGATCATAGCATAGGTGTTGGGCTCGACGCGCGGGTTGAAGACGCACATGTAGAACGTGGCCGTCAGGAAGATCGCCAATCCTGCCGTCCCGAACTCAAGCCTGCGATCGAACCAGATGACCGCCGTAAGCGTGAACAGGGCCATGACGACGCGCACGATCGTGGCATTGAATTCCGGAATGGGCAGCCCCAGTCTGGTGAAGGGTGCGGTGAAATCGGTGGGCACGAAGTGGCTGCTGTTGTCGACTGCCATCGACGTCAGCATATGGGCGAAATCCCGATACTGGTCATTCAGGTAGCCCGCGGGAGCGAACGCGTAAGGCAGGGCAAGCACGAACAGCACCGACAGAACCAGAACCGGGATCAGCCGGGGCCGCAGCGCCCCCGCCAGCAGCAGCATGATGATGGCGGTCGGTTTGGCGATGATGGCGAGCGATGCCCAGAAGAAGGTCTCGGCGCGCCGCCCCTCAAGGGCCGACAGGGTGAGAAGCCAACAGGCGCCGGTCAAAAGGACCGTCGACTGGCCGTTGCGGATCGCCCCCAGCGCCATCGGCAAGGCGAGGAAAAGGCCGAAGGAAAGCAGCCATGTCAATTCCCCGCCGCCCAGCTTGCGCACCTGCCGCATGGCGGCGTAGGTGAGCACCCCGAAGCCGAGCAGATGCCACACAAGGCCCCCGAGATACGGGCCCAGCTTGACCAGCGGGACATAAAGCGCCGCAAAGGCGGGCGCGTAGAGATATCCCATCTCTGACCGGATATTGTAGAGCGGCCGGCCGGCCAGGAATTCCTCGCTGCCGTATCTGTAGGCCAGCATCACCGTGCGCGAGTCCGGCGCCACGAGGACCAGCACCAGGACGACCAGGAAGGCCCCTACCCACAGAATAAAGCCCAAACGGTCGAAGACCGGCTTGGAAATCGTCATCGAGGCACTCCACACCACTTCCGGAACGGGCCGATGCCCGTACCCGTCCGGCATTCGATGGCGGCGACATATCACGGACAAAGCCGCGTGGCATAGGGGGCTGATGGCGCAGTCGCCATGCCTTCACGCGCCTCGAAGGTGAAGGCCCGCCGGGATAGCACTCTCTGCCCACCCGGTCATGCTCGCTCAAGGAATGATGAACACCTTGCCGTTGGGCTTGGCCAGTTCCGCCGGCACCCGCGCCATCGCTTCTGCGAGCGGCACGACAGCCGTAACGTCCGTCGACCAGCGTCCGTCGGAGAAGCGCTTCTGCGCCTCCAGGATCGCCGGACCGCGGCGGTCGCGGAACTGGCGCATCCACTCGCTCAGCCAGAAGCCCTCTATATGCTTGTGCTGGAAGATCAGCTGGCCGGGTTCACGGATGACCGTCGGCTCGGGATCGAGTCGCCCGTAGATGATCCAGCGCGCCCGTTTGGGCATGGCGTCGAAGATGGTCGAGGCCAATGGCCCGGTCACCGCGTCGAGGAAGATGCGCGGCTGCTCGGCTTTGATCACCTCGCGCAGCGCGGCTTTGAAATCCGATGTCTTTTCGTTGAGGACGTGCGCCGCGCCAAGCTCTTTCAGCGACGCGATCTGGTCATCGCGGCGCACGGTGACGATCGGCCTGAAGCCCGCTTCCCTGGCCAGGCCGATGATCAGCTTGCTGAGCTGGCTCGCGCCGGCGGTCATGATGAAAGCCTTCTCGCCTTCTTCCCGGACGATATCGAACATGGCGAGCGCGGTAAGCGGATTGACGATCATCGCCGCGCCGTCCTCGTCGCGCACCGTGTCGAGGAGCGGGATGCAGGCCGCCGCCTCGGCGACGGCATATTCGGCCCATGAGCCCCAGTTGGTGACGCCGGTGGCGAAGGCGACCCGCTTGCCGATCAGGCTCTTGGGATAAGGCTCGTCACCGCTGGCGACGACCGTGCCGACGCCCTCGAAGCCGGCCGGCTGTCCCTTCGCGCGCGGCTGGCCGTACTGGCCCTTGACGAACATGACGTCGGACGGATTGATCGAAGCCAGGCTGACCTTGATCAGAACCTGCGTCGGCCCCGGCGTCGGCACTTCGATACTGCCGGGCCGCAGATAGGGTTCCATCGCCTCCAGCACGCTGCCGGTCGGGGTCCTGGTGTAGCCGTCGCCGGTCAGCAGCAGCGCCTTCATTTCGGACGGGACAGTCATCGGAACGCTCCTTTGGACCTGCCGGAAGACGCGACGCGGCCGCGCTGAGCCGAAGCTCAGACCCTTTCCTGCGTGTATTTCTTCAATTCGGCGCGCGCCACCTGCCTCCGATGCACGGCGTCTGGCCCGTCGGCCAGCCGCAATGTCCTCAGATGCGTCCATGAGCGTGCCAGCGGCGTGTCCTGGCTGATGCCCTGTCCACCGAACATCTGCACCGCCTCGTCGGTGACCTTGAGCGCGACGCGCGGCGCCACGACCTTGATCTGGCTGATCCAGGGCGCCGCGGCTCGCGCATCGCCCTGGTCGATCATCCACGCCGCCTTGAGGCAGAGCAGCCGGGCCATCTCGATCTCCATGCGGCATTCGGCGATGATGTCGAAATTGGCGCCGAGCTTCGCCAGGGCCTGGCCGAAAGCCTCGCGCCGCACCGAACGCTGGCACAGCATCTCCAGCGCCATCTCGGCCTGGCCGATGGCGCGCATGCAATGATGGATGCGGCCGGGGCCGAGCCGCCCTTGCGCGATCTCGAAGCCCCTGCCCTCGCCAAGGATCAGGTTGGATGCCGGCACCCGCACATTGTCGAAGCGAAGATGCATGTGGCCATGCGGCGCGTCGTCGTCGCCATAGACCTGCATGGCCCGGACCTTGGTGACGCCCCTCGTCTCGGCGGGCACCAGGATCATCGAATGGCGGCGGTGCCGTGGCTCACTGTCGTCGCCCGTCCTGACCATGGTGATGTAGATCTTGCAGCGCGGATCGCCGGCGCCGGAGGCCCACCATTTCTCGCCGTTCAGAACATAGTCGTCGCCCTGCCGTTCGCAGCGCATCGAGATGTTGGTGGCATCGGACGACGCGACATCCGGCTCGGTCATCAGGTAGGCCGAGCGGATCTTGCCGTCGAGCAGCGGCTCCAGCCATGCCTGCTTGTGATCGTCAGACCCGTAACGTTCCAGCACCTCCATGTTGCCGGTGTCGGGCGCCGAGCAGTTGAAGGTTTCGGCCCCGAGATGCGCCTTGCCCATCTCCTCGGCCAGATAGGCGTATTCAACAGTCGAAAGACCATAGCCGCGTTCCGAGCCGGTCAGCCAGAAATTCCAAAGGCCGCGCTCCCGCGCGGTCCTTTTCAGGCCTTCGAGGATTTCCGTCTGCCGCGCGCTGTAGGTCCAGCGGTCCCCGGCCTTGCCCACCTCGCCCAGGAATTCCTTGTCGAGAGGCATGACCTCGTCGCGCACCATGGCCGCGACGCGAGCGTGGATCGGCTTCAGCCGCTCGGTCATGCCGAGATTCATCTCCGTCATCGGTCGCTAACCCTTCATGCACGCCGGGCATTTTACCCGTGGCAAGGATGACCGCACTTCGGATAGCCTTGTCAACGCGAACTGTTTTGCCCGCGCCGAGCGCCGAGGATTTTAATGAGCTATCTGGACGAGCTGTTTTCGGTGGCCGGCAAGACGGCGCTAGTGACGGGCGCGGCGACCGGCATCGGCCGCATGGCGGCGACCGCCCTGGTCAGGGCCGGCGCCAGCGTCATGATCGCTTCGCGCAAGGGCGAGGACTGCATCAAGGTCGCCGGTGAACTGAACGCGCTTGGCGCCTCCGGCCGCGCCGAAGGCTTTGCCGGCGACGTCTCCAGCGAGGCCGGCATCGCGGCTCTCGTCGCCGAGGTCAAGGCGCGGACCGACAGGCTGAACATCCTGGTCAACAGTGCCGGCGTCTCCTGGGGCGCGCCGCTGGAGAGCTTTCCCTACCATGCCTGGGCCAAGGTGTTCGGCGTCAACGTCACCGCGGTCTTCCACCTGACGCGCGAATTGCTGCCGCTGCTCGATGCCGCGGCCAGCGACGCCGATCCGGCCCGGGTGATTAATCTGGGCTCTGTGATGGGGACGCAGCCGCTGGCCGACGACGCCTATTCCTACACCGCCTCGAAGGCCGCCGTTCATCATTTGACACGCACTTTGGCGCTGGAATTCGCCGCCCGCCGCATCACCGTCAACGCCTTTGCTCCCGGCCCATTCCAAAGCCGCATGACGGCCTTTGCCACCGCTACGGATGAGCAGGCCAGGCATGTCGGCGACCATGTTCCGATCGGCCGGATCGGCGCACCGGATGACATTGCCGGCGCAACGCTCTATTTGTGCGGCCGTGCAGGCAGCTATGTCACCGGCGCCATCCTGCCGATCGACGGCGGGCAGTCGGTGCAGCATGGGTTGACCTTGTTTAAGGAATGACATTTTCCGGGCGTTGAAGCCGGAAGTGAACTGGAGGACATGGCGTGGAACCAATCAGTCTCGATGTGCTTCTGGCCAGCGTCGGCAAGGAGGTCGGAGTCTCGCCATGGCGGGTTGTGACGCAGCGCATGATCGACCAGTTCGCCGACGCCACCGACGACCACCAGTTCATCCATTGCGATCCGGAGCGGGCAAGGCTGGAGACGCCGTTTGGCGGCACCATCGCGCATGGTTTCCTCTCGCTGTCGCTGTTGTCGGCCATGACGTTCGAGACCATGCCGCCGCTGGAAAACGGCAAGATGGGCGTCAACCATGGCTTCGATTCGCTGCGCTTCCTGGCACCGGTGAAGACCGGAGCGCGCATACGCACCCGTTTCGTGCTGGCCGACGTGAAGGTCAGGCCGTCGGGCTGGGTCCAGACAGCACATGACGTGACGATCGAGATAGAGGGGTCGAAGAAGCCGGCGCTGACCGCTCGCTGGCTGACCCTGACCCTGATCGAACGCCAGCCCGAGACCGCCCCCGAGACTGCATGAGCGACCCGAACGTTCTCGACCGGGCAGCGCTTGCACCCTATCTGGAGGCAAACATACCCGGCTTTTCCGGGCTCGCCGCTATCGAGAAATTCAAATCCGGCCAGTCGAACCCTACCTACCTGCTGACCGCGGCGAGCGGCCGCTACGTGTTGCGCGCCAAGCCGGCAGGACAGTTGCTGAAATCGGCGCACCAGGTCGACCGTGAATTCAAGGTGATGAGCGCGCTCGCCGGCACCGCCGTGCCCGTGCCCGCGATGCTGCATCTATCGGCCGAGGACTCGCCGATCGGCCGCCTGTTCTACGTCATGGAGTTCATCGACGGCCGGATCTTCTGGAATCCGGCCTTGCCGGAAGCGCGCGACAACGATGAACGCGCCGACATCTACGATGCCATGAACGAAACCCTCGCTGCCTTGCACGCGGTCGATGCCGGAGCCGTCGGGCTGGCCGATTTCGGCCGGCCGGGCAGCTATTTCGCGAGGCAGCTTGCACGCTGGACCAGCCAGTATCGCGCATCGGAAACCGGCACTGTCGCCGATATGGACCGGCTGATCTCCTGGCTGGGGACCCACATGCCCGTCGAGGACGGCCGCGTCTCGCTGGTGCATGGCGACTACCGGCTGGACAATCTGATTTTCGCGCCGGACCGGCCAAGGATCATCGCGGTGCTAGACTGGGAGCTCTCGACATTGGGCCATCCCTTCGCCGACCTGGCCTACCAATGCATGCAATGGCGCCTGCCGCACGCATCCGGCTTTCGCGGCTTGGGCGGCATCGACCGTACCGCGCTAGGCCTGCCGTCGGAACAAGCCTACGTCGCTGCCTATTGCCGGCGGCGCGGGCTCGACGGCATCGGCGACTGGACCTTCTTCCTCGCCTTCTCCTTCTTCCGGTTGGCCGCGATCTGCCAGGGCGTCTACAAGCGCGCGCTGGACGGCAACGCCTCCAATCCGGAAAAGGCCAGGACCTACGGCGAGGCGGTGAAGCTGCTGTCGCATCTCGCGGCGAAACTCATCGACGGTAGTCTGTGACGTACCTCGCTAGCGGGCGTCGCCGGCGATGAACTTCATATTCCGGCTGACTTGCAGGGTGATGTAGACGACCAGCGCACAGCCTATCGGAAAGACGACCTCATTGAGGCCGGTTGAAATGGCCTGCGGCAGCGCAAGGGCAGCGTCCTGCGCCGAGGCAGCCTGTATGGTCAAAGCCGTGACGCCACCGCCAAACACCGCGCCAATCACGGTGCCCGCCAGTATGAAATGCAGGGCGTGAGGTTTTTCCCGTGATGCCAGCCAGGCCAGCATCCAGCCCAGCAGGCCGTATTCGAGCGCCCGCAGTACACCGAGCGTGGTGAGGGGGAGGATTGCCGGCTTCACGGACAGTTCAAGGGCGCTGACCATGACTTTTTGCGTGCCTTTGGCGATGCCCATGGCCAGTGGTGCGGAAATCGCACCGATCAAGCCTCCGAGCGAGGCTCGCACCTTGGCGATGGCGGTGCCGAGACCAACACCCGCACAGACGAAGAATGACCACGTCACGCCTTGCGCCAGTTCGATCAGGACTTGCGTGGAAGTCGGCTGGGAATTCGCTGCAGCCCTGACCGCCAAAATCAGGGCTTCCATGGCGAAGCCGAGTGCGATGGCGAGCCATGCCACCATGGCTACCCTCTTGAGCGCCAACCGGGCGCCATGAGAAAGTGGATGCGCATCCGCCGCGCGCGACGAAACCCCGCTGATGGCCATGCCGGCCTCCCGAGTTCAGATTTTTTTGCAGGGCCGCCAATAGGGTCTGTTTGTATCAGTTCGATGTTGGCCGATCGGGCATCGGGTTACCCCAGGTGACTGCAAAGCGAGGGCGATGCCGATCAACCGCTTGGAACCTTTGATATTCCTTGTACGTTTTCGTACAGCGTATATCACTCAGCAAATCCCAATCCAGACAAAGGGCACCACATCTTGCCGCCGAGGGTTCACACACGCCGCGAGAAACAGAAGGCCGAGCTGCGCGCCGAACTCGTCGAGGCGGCGCACAAGCTTGTCCAGGAAGAAGGCTATGAGGGGCTGACCATCCGCAAATTGGCCAAGCGGGTCGGTTACGCGCCGATGTCGGTCTACTCATACTTCGCAGACAAGCAGGACATCCTGTTCGCGCTGGCCGAGGATGCCTTCGAGACGCTGGCCCGGCGCATCGAGGAGCATCCCTCCGACGATCCGATCGAGGCGTTGCAAGCGGTCATGACCGAATATGCCGCCTTCGGCCTCGGCAACCCCAACGAATACCGGACCGTCTTCATGACCGAGAAGACCAGGCCGCCCGAAGGCCGCAGCTTCGAAGAGATGCATGAAGGCAATCCGGCGATGAAAGCGCTGATAGGCCGGGTCGAGGCCTGTGTCGCCGCCGGCAAGCTGCAAGGCGATGCACGCGCCATAGCCACCATGCTGTGGGCGGTCGCCCACGGCACGATTTCGCTGCTGATCACATTCCCGTTCTATCCGTTCGGCGATCCCCAGGCTTTCGTCAAGAGGATGTGCGATTCCTCGCTCGCTGCTCTGAGCACACAGAATGTGCTGCCATTGACCGAAACCCCGGTCCACTGCTGAGCACCATCTTTCAAGGTCCCCGAGCATGGCGTTTGAGCCGCCTGGCGGTGCCCGGCCGTAGCCGGTCGGCGTGATGCTGGATGCTTCCCAAATTTTCGTACGTGTACGTTTTCCGGCTTGAACGACGGCACCCAGGGGCGTATCTGTACTTCGTATCGTACATGTACGAAATCCATTCATCGCGAAAGCCGGAGACCGATATGAAAAACACCCTCCTCACCCTCGCCGCCGTGCTGGCCCTTTCGGGCCCGGCCTTCGCTGCCGGCTCTACTCACCCCGTCAAGCAGCAGCACAACCCGGTCTGCGTCGACACAAAGACGCATGTTAAGCTCGATTGCGCGTCAACCGGGTCGATAGAGAAGAAAAGCTCCGCGGAAAAGCCGGCTGACGGCAAGGACCCGCGGCTCGGCATCAGCATCGATCCCTGGATTCTCCCGAACGCTTTCTGAAACCGGCAGGGAGGCAGAATGTCGGTGCCGACAGCCGGCCTTCGGCTGGCGATCAGGGATTGCGGGTTTTTCGTCCAGTCACGGTCTTGGCCTTGCCGGGCTTGGCTGGGCCGCCGGGGATCGCCGATCCGGTGATCGATATGGCATCGCTGGCCGGAAACGTATCCTCGAGCCCCTCTTCGAGTTCTTCTTCGGCGCTCACATCGTGGTCCCGCTCATGTTCGAGAGAGCGGACAGCCGCGGTCTTCTTCGGTGATTTTGGCGTGGATTTCGACGGCATCGGCATTCTCCCTCGGCGTGCGGATGCAGAACGGGCGTGCCCTGCAAAACGTTCCGGCTCAGACCGCTGCGTCCCGCGCTCCCTCGGACAGGAAAGTAAAGACATAGTCCGAGAAGGAACGCCAGCACTCGACCCGGAAGTCGTCAGGCCCGTTGCGCAGCAGCACGATCTCGGCCTTGCCGAGGATGGTCCGCGAGGCCGCCCCCACCGGGAAGGCATCGAGCGACAGATCCTGCGGACAGCCCGCATTGATCGTCGCGGCGGCGCCCGCGCCGATTACGCCAATCGCCACATTGCGATGCGATATGCCGACCGCCGAATGCAGAAGCGCGACCTTGGCGCAGTCGGCGAGCGGATCGTTGCCGGCCTCGTCAATGACCAGCCATTCGTCGGGGCCGAGCCACAGCACGGTCCGCCCTGCCTTTGCGGCCGACGTCTTCGGCGTGTTCGGCAGGGCCACGCCGAGCGCTTTCGAAAGCGCGGCAACCGAGGCCTCGGGGGCGCGCAGCGAGATGCGTTCCGCCGGCGGCAGGACCTCGACCTTGACGCTGGTCGCGGAGATGGCGCGTCCTGCCAGCGCCGGGCGGCGTTCGATCGACGGCAACACTGCTGTCTTGCTTGCGGCGGCCTTAGCCATTGAGGCGACCTCCCGTCTCGTCGAAGAACACCATGCCGGTAACCTCCACTTCGATCACCCCATTCGGCATCGGCACGTAAAGCGTGTCGCCCATTCTGTCGCGGCCACCGGCGATCGCCGCCAGCGCGATCGAGCGGCCGCAATTCTGCGACCAATAGCTCGAGGTGACGTGACCGATCATCTTCATCGGGATTGCCTGCTTCGGGTCCTCGACGATCTGGGCGCCCTCTTCCAGCACCACCTTCGGATCCTTGGTCTTCAGGCCGACCAGTTGCTTGCGGCCCTTGGCGACGAGATCCGGCCGCGTCAGCCCGCGGATGCCGACGAAGTCGGTCTTTTTCTTGCCGACCGCCCAGTCGAGACCGGCATCGTTCGGTGTCACCGTGCCATCGGTATCCTGGCCGACGATGATGTAACCCTTCTCGGCGCGCAACACATGCATCGCCTCGGTGCCGTAGGCGGTGGCGCCATGCTTCTGGCCTTCGGCCCACAGCGCTTCCCAGACGGCCTGGCCGTAATCGGCCGGCACGTTGACCTCAAAGCCGCGCTCGCCGGTGAACGACATGCGGAACAGCCGCGTCGGCACGCCGCATATCCGGCCCTCGCGCACCGACATATGCGGCAGCGCCTCGTCGGACATGTCGATGCCTTCGACCAGCGGCGCGATGATGTCGCGCGACTTCGGCCCCTGCACGGCGATGACCGCCCACTGTTCGGTGATCGAGGTCAGCCAGACATTGAGGTGCGGGAACTCGGTCTGGAGATAGTCCTCCATGTGGTTCATCACGCGCGGCGCGCCGCCCGTCGTCGTCGTCACATGGAAGCGGTCCGGCGCCAGCCTGCCGACGACGCCATCATCATAGATGAAGCCGTCCTCGCGCAGCATGATGCCATAGCGGCAGCGGCCGGGCTCCAGCTTCTCCCAAGGATTTGTGTAGAGCAACTCCATGAACCTGGCCGCGTCCGGCCCAACCACTTCGATCTTTCCCAGCGTCGAGGCGTCGAACAGACCGGCATTTGTGCGGACCGCGACGCATTCGCGGTCGACGGCGGCATGCATGTCTTCGCCCGCCTTGGGGAAATACCAGGCGCGCTTCCACTGGCCGACATCCTCGAACACGGCGCCCTGCGCCTCGGCCCAGGGATGGATCGCGGTTTTGCGCGTCGGGTCGAACAGCGGCCCGCGCGCGTGGCTGATGATCGCGCCGAAGGTGACCGGCGTATAGGGCGCGCGGAACGTGGTCAGCCCGACTTCCGGGATCGGCTTGCCCAGCGTCTCCGCCGCGATCGCCAGTCCGTGCATGTTGGAGGTCTTGCCCTGGTCGGTCGCCATGCCGTTGGTGGTGAAGCGCTTGACGTGCTCGATCGAGCGCATGCCCTCATGCACCGCCTGGCGGATGTCCTTGGCGGTGACGTCGTTCTGGAAATCGACGAACGCCTTCACCCTCGTGTCCGGCCCGGCGCCGGGCGCAGCGCCCAGCATGCCGCGCGACCAGCTTTCGGAAGCATCGACCTTCGGCTTCGTGCCCTTGACGGCCTTGGCGCCGGCATCCCTGGCCGCCTTGGCGCCCGCGGCGTAGGCTTCGTCCACGGTCGCCGACAAGCCGTCGGTGCCGTTGCAGGCGCCGACGGAGACGCAATCCTGCGCGTAGATGCCCGGCACGAAGCGCTTGGTCTCGTCGTTGAAGGCGACCTTGCCGCGCGACTGCGAAAACAGGTGCACTGACGGCGTCCAGCCGGCCGACATCAGGATGGCGTCGACCGGGATGGTGCGTTCGCCGCCGCCGTTCTTCGGCTGCACGGTCATCGAGGTTACTCTTAGCTTGCCGCCGGCGCGGATCACGGCGCGGCCGAAATTGACCTCGATGCCGAGCGCCCTCGCTTCGTCGATCACCGGCCCGGTCGGGTTGTCGCGCAGATCGACGATCGCCGCCACGTTGACCCCGGCCTTCTTGAGGTCGATCGCCGCCGCGTAGGCGGAATCATTGGCGGTATAGACACCGACATTCCTGCCGACCGCGACGCCATGGTGATTGAGGAAGGTGCGCGCCGCGCCCGCCAGCATGATACCCGGCCGGTCATTGTCGGCGAACACCATGTGCCGCTCGATGGCGCCTGAGGCCAGCACGACGCGCTTTGCACGCACCTGCCACAGCCGCTCGCGCGGCAGATCATGGCCAGGGCTCTTCAGGTGATCGCTGACGCGCTCGACGAGGCCGACGAAATTCTGCGCATAGTAGCCGAAAGCGGTCGTGCGCGACAGGACGCGGACATTGTCCATCGCGCTCAGCCTGGCGACTGCCGCCTGCGCCCAGGCAAAACCGTCCTGGCCATCGATCATGGCAGCGGCCTCGAACCGCAGGCTGCCGCCGAACTCGGCCTGCTCGTCGGCCAGGATGACACGCACGCCGGTGTCGGCCGCCGCCAACGCCGCCGCTATGCCGGCCGCGCCGCCGCCCAGCACCAGCACGTCGCAGTGGGCGTAACGCGACGAATAGTGGTCGGGATCGGGTTTGTCAGGGGAAACGCCCAGGCCGGCGGCCTCGCGAATCCGGGGTTCGTAAAGGCTCTTCCACGCCGCCTTCGGCCACATGAAGGTCTTGTAGTAGAAGCCGGCGGAAAACAGCGGCGACGCCATGTCATTGACAGCGCCGACATCGAAAGCCAGCGACGGCCAGCGGTTCTGCGACCGCGCTTCAAGTCCGTCGTAAAGCTCCTGGACGGTCGCGCGCACGTTCGGCGTCCTGCGCGCCGCGTCGCGCCTGATCTCGACCAGCGCGTTCGGCTCTTCGGCGCCAGCCGACAGGATGCCGCGCGGACGATGGTACTTGAACGAGCGGCCGACCAGATGCACGCCATTGGCGAGCAGCGCCGACGCCAGCGTATCGCCCTCGATGCCGGTGTAGGACTGGCCGTCGAAGCTAAACCGCGCGGTCTTCGCCTGCTTCAGTCGGCCGGCGCTCGGAATACGGAACGCGCCGCTCATTTGGCAACCACTTCGTTGGAGGTCTTGGGAAGCTTCGCCGGCTTTGGCTCGCCGGCCTTGTAGGTCATGACGAACTTGTCGGTGACGGTGTCGCGCACGGCGTTGAAGAAACGCGCGCAGCCATGGATATGCCGCCAGCGCTCATAGATGATGCCCTTTGGATTCGAACGGATGAAGAAGAACTTCTCGAAATCATCATCGCTGTCGCCGGCAATGTTGGTCGAGCGCGCGATATGCGCCTCGCCTGCATTGCGGAATTCGAGCTCCGGACGTTCTTCCTCGCAATAGGGGCATCGGATGAGAAGCATCTGGTTCGTTCCCTACAATTCGCCATGGCCGACGCGGGCGCCGGCAGGTTGGTCGCAAAGCTTCCGGCCCATGGTCACGAACGGCGCGACAAGCCGCAGGCGCTCCTCGACCGTTGCGGCATCGCGAAACAGCGCGCGGTTGGCCATGTTGCCGAGGGTCAATTGCATCGGGTCGGTGGCGACGATGACGCCGCGCGGCTCGAAGGCGTCGTCGACGTCGAGCCCTTTCGGCCGACCTTCGAAGAACATCACGACCCTCTGGCCGGCGCTCCAAACGCAGGACAGCGTTCCCTCATCGACCGAAAACGGCCACCCGACCTCATTGCCGGCGCGCGCGATCGGCTGCAGCCGCACTTCTTCCGGCGACGGCAAGTGGAACATGCCCTGCTCCCCAGCCGCCAGCACGAGCGGCACGGCGACTGCCATCTCGGCCATCATCATCAGTGCGCCACCGCCGCCGCCGCCGCCTCATCGATGAGGCGGCCGGTGCGGAAGCGCTCGATGGTGAAGGGCGCGTTGATCGGGTGCGGGTCGTCCCTGGCAATGGTGTGGGCAAAGACATGGCCCGAACCGGGCGTCGCCTTGAAGCCGCCCGTGCCCCAGCCGCAATTGACATAGAGGCCGGGCACCGGCGTCTTGGCCAGGATCGGCGAACGGTCCGGCGTCACGTCGACAATACCGCCCCACGAGCGCAGCATCTTCATGCGGGTGAAGATCGGGAACATCTCGCAGATGGCGTCCAGCGTATGCTGCAATATGTGCAGGCCGCCGGTCTGCGAATAGGAGATATACTGGTCGGTGCCGGCGCCGATCACCAGTTCGCCCTTGTCGGACTGAGAGATGTAGGCGTGCACCGTGTTCGACATCACCACGCAGGGCACCACGGGCTTGACCGGCTCCGACACCAGCGCCTGCAGCGGATAGCTCTCCAGCGGCATGCGCACGCCGGCCATGTTCATGATGACCGAGGAATGGCCAGCGGCGACGACGCCGACCTTCTTGGCGCCGATGAAGCCGCGCGTCGTGTCGACGCCCATCACCGCGCCGTTCGGTGCCCGCTTGACGCCGGTGACCTCGCAGTTCTGGATGATGTGCACGCCGCGCGCCGAGGCGCCCCGCGCATAGCCCCAGGCGACCGCATCATGGCGTGCCGTGCCGCCCCGCCGCTGCAGCGCCGCGCCGACCACCGGATAGCGCGCGTCCTTGGACGTGTTGAGCGGCGGGCAGAATTCCTTGGCCTGCTCCGGCGTCAGCCATTCATTATCGATGCCGTTCAGCCGGTTGGCATGGACATGGCGCTTCAGCACCTGGATGTCGTGCACATTATGCGCCAGCATCATAACGCCGCGCGCCGAATACATCACGTTGTAGTTCAGTTCCTGGCTGAGCCCGTCCCACAGCTTCAGCGCGTGATCATAGATGCCGGCGCTCTCGTCATAGAGATAGTTGGAACGGATAATGGTGGTGTTGCGGCCAGTGTTGCCGCCGCCGAGCCAGCCCTTTTCCAGTACCGCGACATTGGTGATGCCGTGCACCGTGGCCAGATAATAGGCGGTGGCCAGGCCATGGCCGCCGGCGCCGACGATGATCACGTCGTATTCCTTCTTCGGCTCGGGAGAGGACCACTGTTCCTCCCAGCCCTTGTGGCCGCGCATGGCCTCCCGGGCGATGGCGAATACCGAATATTTCTTCAACGTCCCAGCCTCTCGCCAAAAAGGTCTCGCGAATACCAGTCGGGCTCCGGCCCGGCGCGCGAGGTGTATCACTAGCGAAACGGCGCTTCCACCCTTGCGCTGTTTGCGACGGCGCTTGCCGTTTTGCGCCGCGACAAAAAAGCCGTATGCCCGGCATCGACACAGGGCCGGTTCCGGACGATTCCGGCTTGACTGAGAAGCTCCTTAGCACGAACAGCCGGCTTGCGGCTTTGACGCAGCCCATGGGTCTTGCTTTTTCGCCGCAATTTGGCGATTTCGTTGCCTGTAAACGGTCGCCCGCAGAACAGGTCCTGGAACCATGATGCTGATCCGAACCTATGTGGCCCAGAGCGCGATCGAGGGCGTCGGCATGTTCGCCGCCGAGCCGATCAGCAAGGGTGCCTCGATCTGGCGGCTCGATCCGGACTTCGACCGGTTGATCCCGATGGACAAATACGAAGCCGCGCCTCAGCCTCTAAGGGAATTGCTCGACCGTTATGCCTATCCAAGCCCGGACCGGCCGGGCTTCATGGTCTATGAAGTCGACAATGGGCGTTTCATGAACCATTCCGCAAATCCGAACACGGATTTTTCGCAGTATGGCGGGGCAACAGCCACCCGGGACATTGCCGCGGGCGAGGAGATCACCTGCGACTATGGCGAGTTCTTCGAGGATTTCGAGCGGCTGCATCTGGCCACGGCGTAGTCCGCGCCGGCAAACCGGCCATGTTTTGGCCTGCCGGCTTTCATTTCCGCTGTGGACAGCGCGGGATGATTCTGCTATCAGCCGCCACAATTCGTGGTGTAGATCGCCGCGTTGGTTAGTGGCTATGGCCGCTTGCCTGTTGATATCAAACCCGAAAGACAGGATTGCCCGTGCAGGTACTCGTCCGCGACAACAATGTTGATCAGGCGCTTCGCGCTCTCAAGAAGAAGATGCAGCGCGAAGGCATTTTCCGCGAAATGAAGATGCGCGGCCACTACGAGAAGCCTTCCGAGAAGCGTGCCCGTGAAAAGGCCGAGGCGGTTCGCCGCGCCCGCAAGCTGGCCCGCAAGCGCGCACAGCGCGAAGGCCTGTTGCCGATGACCCCGCGCCCGGTCGCTGCTGGCGCCGCCGGCGGTCCTGGTGGTGCTCCGCGTCCGCCGCGGTTCTGACGCCAATTTTTCGTCCTTTTCGAAGGATACCAAAGGTGGCGCGATGCGAAATCGCCGCCACCTTTTTGTTTTGGTTGTGACCCGGCCCGGAGGGGGGAACCGGACTGAACGCGCGGCGGCAGTGAGGACGGCAGACATGAACGTAATTACGGTGGAGCGCAAAACCGCATGTCGCGGCTTCGCCCTGACGGCGGCCCTGCTTTCCGGGCTCGTGCTAGCCGGCTGCCAGACGAACGGACCGCCCGGCGAGTTCAACAATGTCGACAAGGCACAGGGGTCGAGCGAGAACATCTCGTCGCTCTCCGCAGTGATCCAGCGCAACCCCCAGGATCCCGAGGGCTACAATGTCCGCGGCTCCGCCTATGGACGCGGCGGCCAGTACCAGGCGGCGCTGAAGGACTTCAATCAGGCCATCCAGATCAATCCGAATTTCTACCAGGCCTATTCAAACCGCGCCCTCATCCAGCGTTTCCTCGGCAACCAGGAAGCAGCCCTGGCCGACTACAACCGCTCGATCCAGATCAACGGCAATTATGACGCCGCCTATATCGGCCGCGGCAATCTCTATCGCAAGGCTGGCCGCACCCAGGATGCCTTCAACGACTTCCAGAAGGCAATCCAGCTCGACACAACCGACGCCCGCGCCTACCACAATCGCGGCCTGATCTATCAGAGCCAGGGACAGCACAAATTCGCCATCGAGGACTTCTCGACCGCTATCTCGCTGGCTCCGGATGCCGCCGAGCCCTACAATGGCCGTGGCCTTTCCTATCTGGCGACGGGCGACGAGGACAACGCCTTCTCGGATTTCAACATGGCCATCAAGCTCGACGGCAAGAATGCCGAGGCCTGGGCCAACCAGGCGCTTATCTACGAACGTCGCGGCGACAAGGCCAAGGCGTCGAAATCCTACCGCGAAGCCGTTCACCTCGACCCGACCTACCAGCCGGCCAAGGATGGCCTCGCCCGCGTCAGCTGACGTCGGTTCCGGAAAAGAGCGCGGCCGCGCAAGGCCGCGAGCCGTTTCCGCGAGACTTCCAAGGTGCGTGTCCAAAAGGACGCACCGAGGCAACCACGTGTTAACCCCGGCGGCAGTCTGCCGTCCCTTGCCTTGTTCACGCCAAGTTTTCGACGGAACGGTCTGGCCACTCAAGCCGTTGTCGAATTTATTCGTGAAAAGGACTGTCCCATGATCAAGAAACTCGTCTGTGCCGCCGCCCTCGTCACCACGGCATTCGCCGTCGCCCCGGCCAGCGCCGGCAAGCTGCAGCTCGGTACGCTGGACTGCACCATCGATGGCGGCACCGCCTACATCGTCGCCTCCAACAAGGGCGTGTCCTGCACCTTCCGCCCCTACCACCACGGACCTTCGGAAACCTACACGGGCGTCATCTCCAAGATCGGCCTCGACGTTGGCCAGACGCACCAGGGCCAGCTGGTCTGGGCAGTGCTGGCGGCGACCCGCGATCGGGACGGAGCCGACCTCGCCGGCAGCTATTACGGCGTCAACGCCGAGGCGAGCGTCGTGACCGGTGGCGGCGCCAATCTCCTGGTCGGCGGCCTCAACAGCGCGTTCATGCTCGAGCCGCTCAGCGTCCAGGCGCAGACAGGCGTCAATCTTGCCGTGGCGGTAACCTCGCTTGAGCTGATCCACTCGTTCAAGTGACTGCACGGAGCCAGGCGCTCCATCACCTTTCACCTCGCGGCGCGGAACCAAATCGGATGGTTTCGCGCCGTTTGATTTCTTGGGCGGTTCCGGCGAAGGTGTGGAGCGGTTCCAGACCGCCCGGGGGCCACCATGCTGAAGAGAACGATCGCCGCCATGGTCTTGATGGCGTATGTCGGCCCCGCCCCGGCGCAAGACAAGGGCGTCGAACTCGGCGTGCTTGACTGCGCAATCGGCGGCGGCACGGGTTTCATCCTGGGCTCGAGCAAGGATCTGAGCTGCACCTTCACCCCAGCGGACAAGAGCTTCGCGCCGGAAGCCTATTTCGGTGCTGTCAACAAGTTCGGCCTCGACATCGGGACGACCAAGCAGACCTTGATGCAATGGCTGGTGCTGACCCCGATGAACAACATCTACGCGCCTGGCGCCCTGGCCGGAGACTATATCGGCGCCAGCGCGGAAGTGACCGCCGCCATTGGCGCCGGCGCCAACCTTCTGGTCGGCGGCTCCTCTCAGGCCTTCACATTGCAGCCACTCAGCCTGCAGACCCAGACCGGCATTAACCTCGCCATCGGCGTCAGCCAGTTCCAACTGCGAAGCACCGAGAACTGACAGCCTGGATGGGATGACGGCGAAAACCCGGACAATTCGCTTGAGCTCAACCCTGGTCCGGGTCTCACAAGCCTTCCTGCCCTGACCGGGACATGGACTCGTGCGGCGTGCGATCCCGCGTTCGGATGCCCATGGTCCTGCGGGAAACCGGTGCTGGCTTCTGGCGTAGCCTGCCGGCATCGGGGATATGCATGGCGGGGATGAAGATGAAAGAGATCAACACAAACAGGGTCGACTGGCGCGCCCTATGGGCAAGCGGCGACCTGGCGCGCTTCTGCTTCATCAGCCTGGGCATCCTGCTGCACGCCACCAACGAAACGATGGTGGCCACGGTGATGCCGGCCATGGTCGGCGAGATGGCTGGCGTGCAGCTCGTCGGCTGGTCGCTGGCGATCTACGAGCTCGGCGCCATCGTTGCCGGCGCCGCCGCCGGACGGTTGGTGAGCTATGTCGCATTGCGCACAAACATGATGGTTGCGGCGCTGCTCTATGCCGCCGGGGCGCTGATCTGCGCCACCTCCCCTTCGATGCAATTGTTCCTCGCCGGCCGGCTGATCGAGGGTCTTGGCGGCGGCGCGCTGGTGTCGCTCGCCTTCGTCTCGGTCGAGCGGCTGTTTGCACGCGCCATCTGGCCGCAGCTTTTCGGCATCATGTCGGCAGTCTGGGGCGTCGCCGCGTTCAGCGGCCCGATGCTCGGCGCGATCATGACCGAGCTTCTGTCATGGCGCTGGGCCTTCGGCATCTTCACGGCCGGCGGAGCCGCCATGGCGCTCGCCAGCATGATCGTGCTCAACACGCCGGAGGCAACGAAGCCCCAGCCGAGCATCGGCAAGGCGCCGCCCTTCCCGATCGCGGCCCTCTGCTGCCTCGCGGTGGCCGTGGTGCTCATCGCATCGGCCGGCGTCGACATCGCGCCGCTGCGTTCCTCGCTGCTGATGGTCTTCGGCCTGGCCGGCCTGGCACTGTTCTTCACCATCGACGCGCTGAAGCCGCGCTCGCGCCTGTTTCCATCAGGGCTGTTCTCGTGGCGCACGCCGGTCGGCGCCGGCATGACCATGGTCGCGGCCTTTTCGGTGGCGACCTGTTCCTTCGGCGTTTACGGGCCGCTGCTGCTGACCAGCCTGCACGATATCCCGATCCTGACCACCGGCTACATCATCGCCGCCGAGTCGATCGCCTGGTCGATCCTGTCGATTCTCGTCGCCAACGCGCCGCCGCGGCGCGAGCGGCTGATCATCATCGGCGGTGCGCTGATGATCGCGGCGGGAATTGCCGGCTTTGCCTACACGGTGCCGGCGGGCTCCATTCCCCTGATCCTGCTTTGCGCCCTGCTGCAGGGTGGCGGCTTCGGCGTCGCCTGGCCGTTCCTCACGCGCATCATCGTGTCGTCGGCGCGGCCCGATGAACAGACCATCGCCTCGGCCGCAGTGCCGACCATGCAGCGCATCGGCTATGCGGTGGGCGCGGCGCTGACGGGCATCGTCGCCAATGCCAGCGGCTTTTCCGAAGGCCTGAACCGGGAGGCGGCGGCCAATGTCGCCAGCTGGCTGTTCCTCGCTTTCGTCCCGCTCGGCATTCTCGGCTGCCTGGCAGCCTTGCGCGCATCGACGACGCCTGGCCGGACTCCGCAAGCCGCTGGCTAGTCCGGTTACGCCGATCGCGGTCAGTCGACCTCGCGCAGGCGGTAGCCGACGCCTGTCTCGGTGGTGATGTAGCGCGGCTGATCGGGGGTCTTCTCGATCTTCTGCCTGAGCTGGCGCACATAGACCCGGAGATACTGGACGTCGGTCGAATCGCCCCAGACCTGCTTCAACAGAAAATGGTGGGTCAGCACCTTGCCGGCATGCTGCACCAGGATGCGCAGGATTTCATACTCCTTGGGCGAGAGCTTGACCTCCCGGCCCTCGACCTTGACGATGCGCTTGACCAGGTCGACCGACAGGCCGCCGGTCTGGAAAACGGGCTTCTCGCCCTGCTGCTGGAATTTGTGGCGCAGCGCGACGCGGATGCGCGCCACCAGTTCGTTCATGCCGAACGGCTTGGTGACATAATCGTCGGCGCCGAGTTCGAGCGCTTGGACGATGCCGGCCTCATCGGTGCGGCTGGAAAGAATGACCACGGGGATATCGAGACCGTCGTCGCGCCATTTGCGCAGCAGCTCGTGGCCGCCCATGCCGGGCAGGCCGAGATCGAGCAGGACGAGGTCGGGTTTTTCCGTCGCCATCAATTCGATCGCCACCTTCGCGTTCGGCGCCTCGCTGATCGCGTAGCCCTGGCTGCCGAGGCCGACGCGAATCAGTTTGCGGATCGGCGGCTCGTCGTCGACAACCAGAATCCTGACATTCGAAGTGGTCATGCCAGGCCATCCATGTTCGCGTCCTCCATGCTTGGCCCATCCACCTCGGGTAGTTCCGTCGGCACCGGCATGCGGATGGTGAAGGCCGCGCCCGAGCGGTCGGTGCGGTTGGCCGCCGTGATGGTTCCGCCCATCGCCTCGATGAAGCCGCGGCAGATCGAAAGACCGAGCCCGGTGCCGGCTCGAACCTGGTCGCCCTTGCGCACCCGGTAGAAAGTGTCGAACACACGTTCGAGGTCGGCGGGTGGAATACCGGGTCCTTCATCCATGACCTGTAGCATCACCGAGCCATTGTCCGCCCAGCCTTGCAGGCGGATCGTCGAAGCCGGCGGTGCGTATTTGGCGGCGTTGTCGAGCAGGTTGAACAAAACCTGTTCGAACAGGACGGGATCGAGCCGCAACATCGGCAGGTCCGGGGGGATGTCCACCTCGGTCTTGTGTTCGCCGATGATCTTTCGCGCCCTGCGCAAGGTCGAACCAACAATGTCGCCGACATAGTGGAAGGCGAAGTTCGGTTCCATTGCGCCGGATTCGATCTTGGTCATGTCGAGCAGATTGGCGATGAAGCGGTTCAGTCGCTCGGACTCGTCGAGCACCGTCGAGAGAAGATCGGCGCGGTCTTTTTCGGGAAGCGACGAGGCGAAATCCCTGAGCGTGCCGGCCGCGCCCATGATCGAGGCGAGCGGCGTCTTCAGATCATGGGAGATCGATGTCAGCAGCGCCGAGCGCAGCCTGTCCGCTTCGGCGGCGAGCTTGGCCCTGTCGACATCGGCAACAAGCTGGATGCGCTCGATGGCGACCGCTGCCTGGTCGGCGAGCGCGTCGAGCAGGCGCTGCTGCTCGGGCGTCAGCAGCGGGCCCTGCTTGTCGTTGTCGAGGCCGACGACGCCGATCGCGGTGCGCCCTGTCCGCAACGGCAGATAGAGACGCTTGGCGCCGGGAAGCGTGTCGGCACCGCGTCCCGCGGCCCGGTTGTGCTCCCAGGCCCAGCGGGCGGCGGCGATGTCGGCCTCCGCCAGCGTGTCGTCGGGCGGATAGCCGGCCTTGACGGTGATCGTTCCGTCTTCCGGCAGGAGCAGCACCACGCGCAATCTCAGCATCGATGCGATCTGGAAGGCGGTGGCCCAGAGAACGTCGTCGAGCGTGCCGGCACCGGCGAGCTTCTTTGAAAAGAGATAGATGTCCTCCGTGGCCCGTGCGCGTGAGCGGGCGGCGACCGCCTGACGCTGCACGCGCGCCGTCAGATTGCTGGCGATGACGGCGACAACGAGAAAGATGGCCAGCGCGACAATGCTCTCCGGATCCCGGATCGTCAGCGTGTAGCGCGGCTCGAGGAAAAAGAAGTTGAACGCAAGGGCGCTGACCAGGCAGGCGTACAGCGCCGGCCAGAGTCCGCAGGTTACCGCAGATGTCAGAACCCCCAGTAGAAAGATGATCGCGAGATTGCGAACGTCAAGAAACTGGTCGAGAACCGCGCTGACGGCGAGCGAGCCGAGGATACAGGCTGTGGCAAGCAGGTATGGCTTGACCTGAAACTGGCTTTGCTCGGCCGCCGCGTTGACCCTCCTTGAGGACGCCTCGGTGTTCCGCTCCGTTCCCGAAATGACATGGACGCTGATGTCGCCGGCATTGCGGATGAGATCATAGGTGAGCGAACCCTCGATCAGCTCCCGCCAGCGCGACCGGGTCGGTCTGCCGACCACGATATGGGTGAAGTTGTTTGCTGTCGCATGGCGAACGATGTCCTGCGCGACGTTCTGGCCCGGGATGGTCGTCACCTCGGCGCCGAGCTGTTCGGCAAGGCGCAGGTTCGTTGCCAGCCGGTCCTTGTCCTCCTCGGACATCACGGCCGAACGTGGCGTATCGACATGGAGCGCCGTCCAGGGGGCACGGAGGCGGTCAGCCAGCCTGCGCGCATAGCGCACGCGCGCCGCTCCGCCCGGGCGCGCATCGAGGCAGACAAGCACCCTTTCTCCCGCTGCCCACGGGCCCTGGATGGCATGGGCCTGCATGTGATTGAGCAACTGCTCGTCGACGCGCTGGGCGGTGCGGCGCAGCGCCAGTTCCCTCAGCGCCGTCAGATTGCCGGGCGAGAAATAGTTTTCGATGGCGCGCTGGGCGGTGTGGGGGAAGTAGACCTTGCCTTCCGCGAGCCGCTTGATCAGGTCGTTGGGCGTGAGATCGATGATCTCGACATCGTCGGCTTGGTCGATGATGGAATCGGGAACCGTTTCACGAACCCTGACACGCGTGATCTGGGCGACGATGTCGTTGAGGCTTTCCACATGCTGGATGTTGAGTGTCGTGTAGACGTCGATGCCCTGGGTCAGGATCTCCTGGACGTCGAGATAGCGCTTGGGATGACGGCTGCCGGGCGCGTTGCTGTGGGCGAGCTCGTCGACGAGAACCAGTTGCGGGCGCCGGGCGATGATGGCGTCTATATCCATCTCGTCGAGGACGCGCCCCTTGTATTCGACCTTGCGGCGGGGAATGACCTCATAACCCTCGACCAGGGCCAGCGTTTCCTTGCGGCCATGCGTCTCGACGACGCCGATGACTACGTCCACGCCGTCGGCCAGACGGGCGCGGCCCGACATCAGCATTTCGTAGGTCTTGCCCACACCCGGCGCGGCGCCGAGGAATATCCGCAGACGGCCGTGCCCCTCACGCTCGGCATGCTCAAGCAGCGCGTCGGGGGAAGGTCTGTTCTCGTTGCGGCTTTCGTCCGGCATCAGAACCGATCATGGATGGCGCCGGGGATGCTGTCGATCCCCGGGCCTTGCCATTCGCTATTTCGCGGCGTCCAGGGCGAGGTTGAGAGCCAGCACGTTGACCACCGGCTCGCCCATGAAGCCGAGCTCCCTGCCCTCGACCTGATCGTCGACAAGAGCCTTGACCTTGGCTTCGTCTAGGCCTCTGGCCTTGGCCACGCGGGGAACCTGGAAGTAGGCCGCCTCCGGGCTGATATGCGGGTCGAGGCCACTGCCGGACGTCGTCACCATGTCCATCGGCACCGGCGCGTTCGGATTCTCCGCTTTCAGCTTCTCGGCGTCGCCCTTGATGCGGTCGATCAGCTTGGGATTGGTCGGGCCGAGGTTGGAGCCGCTCGAGGCTGCGGCGTCGTAGCCGTTGCTGCCGGCAGCCGAAGGCCGGCCATGGAAATACTTGTCGCTGGCGAAGCCCTGGCCGATCAGTTCGGAACCGATCACCTTGCCGTCCCTTTCGATCAGGCTGCCATTGGCCTGGCGCGGGAACAGCGCTTGGGCGATGCCGGTCATGCCGATTGGATAGATCAGGCCGGTCAGGACCGTGAAGAAGACGATCATGATGATCGCGGGTCTTATCTGGGTGAGCATGGACATATTCCTCAGAGCAATTCCAGGAAAGGTGTGAAGCGGTTTTCCCGGGAAAAGCGCCTAGCGCTTTCCCTTTGGGTATTGCGTTAAAAAGTTAAGCGAGGCCGAGGGCGGTGACGATCATATCGATCGCCTTGATGCCGACGAACGGCACGATGATGCCGCCGAGCCCGTAGACGAGAAGGTTGCGGCGCAGCAGCGCGCCGGCGCCGATGGCGCGGTACTTGACGCCTTTGAGCGACAGCGGGATCAGCGCGATGATGATCAGCGCGTTGAAGATGATTGCCGACAGGATGGCGCTCTGCGGCGTGCCCAGGTGCATGATGTTGAGCGCCTGCAGCGGGCCCGTCGTCTGTCCCGGAGCGACGTAGAAGACGGCGAACATGGCCGGGATGATGGCGAAGTACTTGGCGACGTCATTGGCGATCGAGAAGGTCGTCAGCGAGCCGCGCGTCATCAGGAGCGCCTTGCCGATCTCGACGATCTCGATGAGCTTGGTCGGGTCGCTGTCGAGGTCGACCATGTTGCCGGCCTCGCGCGCGGCGACCGTGCCGGTGTTCATGGCCACGCCGACATCGGCCTGAGCAAGGGCGGGAGCATCGTTGGTGCCGTCGCCGCACATGGCGACCAGCTTGCCCTTCGCCTGCTCGTCGCGGATCAGCTTCAGCTTGTCCTCGGGCGTCGCCTGGGCGAGGAAGTCGTCGACGCCGGCTTCCGCCGCGATCGCGGCCGCCGTCATCGGATTGTCGCCGGTGATCATCACCGTGCGGATACCCATCTTGCGCAGTTCGGCGAAGCGCTCCCTGATGCCGCCCTTGACGATATCCTTGAGGTGGATGACGCCAAGCAGGCGCCCGTCGCGCTCGACCGCGAGCGGCGTCCCGCCGGACTTGCCGATCTCGTCGGCGATCGCCTGGAGATCCCTGACCGTGTCGCTGCCCGGCCGCGCGCCGTGGGCGGCGACCGTCGACTGATTGACATGGGCGAGCACGGAATCGACCGCGCCCTTGCGGACCGACGAGCCGTCGATGTCGACGCCGCTCATGCGGGTCTGCGCGGTGAACGGCACGAAGGTGGCGTGCAGCGTGGCCATGTCGCGGGCGCGGATGGCATATTTCTCCTTGGCCAGGACGACGATCGAGCGGCCTTCGGGCGTCTCGTCGGCCAGCGACGCGAGTTGGGCGGCGTCCGCCAGTTCCTGTTCGGTGACGCCCTTGACCGGGCGGAACTCGGTCGCCTGGCGGTTGCCGAGCGTGATCGTGCCGGTCTTGTCGAGCAGCAGCGTGTCGACGTCGCCGGCGGCTTCCACGGCGCGGCCCGACATGGCCAGCACATTGAAGCGCACCAGACGGTCCATGCCGGCGATGCCGATGGCCGACAGCAGCGCGCCGATCGTGGTCGGGATCAGGGTCACGAACAGGGCGACCAGCACCGTCACCGAGATATAGCCGCCCGAATAGGAAGCAAAGCTCGGGATGGTCGCAGTCGCCAGCACAAAGATCAGCGTCATGCCGACCAGCAGGATGTTGAGCGCGATCTCGTTCGGCGTCTTCTGGCGCGCGGCGCCTTCGACCAGCGAGATCATGCGGTCGAGGAAGGTGTGGCCGGAGGCCGCGGTGATGCGCACGCGGATCCAGTCCGACAGCACCTGGGTGCCGCCGGTGACAGCCGATCGGTCGCCGCCGGATTCGCGGATGACCGGCGCGGATTCGCCCGTGATCGCGGCCTCGTTGACCGAGGCGACGCCTTCGATCACCTCGCCGTCCGAGGGGATGATGTCACCCGCCTCGACCAGCACCGCGTCGCCGACCTTCAGGCTGGTGCCGGGCACCAGCTTGAATTTGGTGCGGTCCTCGCCGCTCAGCAGCTTGGCCTGGGTCTCGGTGCGCGCCTTGCGCAAGGAATCCGCCTGCGCCTTGCCGCGCCCTTCGGCGACGGCCTCGGCGAAATTGGCGAACAGCACGGTGAACCACAGCCAGATGATGATCTGCAGCGTGAACTTGAAATCGCCGCCGCCAGTGATCAGGTCCCTGACGAACAGGACGGTCGTGAGCGCCGAGACGACGGCGACGACGAACATCACCGGGTTCCTGGCCAGCGTGCGCGGGTTCAATTTCTTGAAGGCCCCGCCGATGGCGGGCCACAAGATGCTGGCATCCATGATGACAGCGGATTTGGACTGGCTCATTTGTTGGCTCCAGTATCTGAAATGTTGGCGGGCACCGATCGATCGGATGCCGAAGGAAGATGCGGCGGCCCATAGACCAGCAGCCAGATGGCGATCATGACTGCCGCGATGCCGAGGAATGTGGATATGGTCGGGAAAGGAGGGGGGATTGCGTCCCCCTCCTTGTCGGTCCGACGCTCGACGGTGCGTCGCATGATGTTGAACCAGGACATGGGTGCCTCAGAAGGTCTGCCCATGGATCATGGCCAGATGTTCGACGATCGGTCCGATCGCCAGCGCCGGGAAGAATGTCAGGCCGACGACGATCAGGATGACGCCCGTCAGCAGGCCGACGAAAAGGGGACCGTCGGTGGGGAACGTACCGGCCGAAGCCGGGACGGTCTTCTTCGCCACCAGCGAGCCGGCGATCGCCAGGGCCGGGATGATGACCAGGAAGCGGCCCATCAGCATGGTGATGCCGAGCGTGATGTTGTACCAGGGCGTGTTGCCGCTGAGGCCGCCAAAGGCCGAACCGTTGTTCGCCGCCGCCGACGTATAGGCATAGAGAACCTCGGAGAAGCCGTGCGGCCCGCCATTGGCCATGGAGGCCACACCGGTTGGCAGCACCACCGCTATCGCCGTGAAGGTCAGCATCGCCAGCGGCAGGCACAGGATGGCCAGCATCGCCATCTTGACCTCCTTGGCCTCGATCTTCTTGCCTAGATATTCGGGCGTGCGCCCCACCATCAGCCCGGCGACGAAGACTGCCACGACGATGAACATCAGGATGCCGTAGAAGCCGGCGCCGACGCCGCCGACGATGACTTCGCCGAGTTGCATGTTGATGATCGGGATGAAGCCGCCCAGCGCTGTGAAGCTGTCATGCATGGCGTTGACCGCGCCGCAGGACGCGGCCGTGGTGATGACGGCGAACAATGCCGACAGGGCGATGCCGAAGCGGCTCTCCTTGCCTTCCATGTTGCCGCCGTCGATGCCGAGCGCGTGCACCAGCGGGTTGCCGGCGGCTTCCGCCCAGTAACAGACAGCGACGCCGGCGACGAACAGCACGCCCATCGTGGCCAGGATCGCCCAGCCCTGGCGCTGGTTGCCAACCATGCGGCCGAAGACGTTGGTCAAAGCGGCGCCAAGCGCGAAGATCGACACCATCTGGATGAGGTTGGAGATCGCGTCGGGGTTCTCGAAGGGATGCGCCGCGTTGGCGTTGAAGAACCCGCCGCCATTGGTGCCGAGCATCTTGATGGCGACCTGCGAGGCGACGGGACCCACCGCGATCGTCTGCTGTGCGCCTTCCAGCGTCGTGGCGCTGACGTAAGCGCCCAGCGTCTGCGGCATGCCGAGCCAGACATAGACCAGCGTCAGCACGATGCAGAGCGGCAAGAGCACATAGAGCGTGCAGCGGGTCATATCGACCCAGAAGTTGCCGATCGACTTGGCCGAAGCGCGGGCGAAGCCGCGGATCAGCGCCACCGCTATGGCGATGCCGACCGCCGCAGACATGAAGTTCTGCACGGTGAAGCCGGCCATCTGCACGAGGTAGGACATCGTGCTTTCGCCGCCATAGTTCTGCCAGTTGGTGTTGGTCGGGAAGCTGACGGCGGTGTTGAAGGCAAGCGTTGGCTCGACAGCGGTCATGCCGGCCGGATTATAGGGCAGGACCCCTTGCAGCCGCTGCAGGGCATAAAGCACCAGGAAGCTGGCCACGCTGAAGAACATGATGCCAGCCGCGTAGGTGGTCCAATGCTGCTCCTCGCGCTCGCTGGTTCCCGAGATGCGATAGAGGCCCCGCTCCACAGGGCCGAGGATCGGCGAAAGAAACGTGCGATCGCCGTTGAAGACGCGATACATGTAGCCGCCAAGCGGCTTCACCAGCAAAACGACGATCCCGCAATAGACGAGGATCTGTAGCCATCCGTTGATTGTCATTGAAGTAGCTTTCCGTGCCTTGCGCCAGCAGCGATCAGAAGCGTTCGGGGCGAACGAGCGCGTATGTCAGGTAGACGAGCAGGAACAGCGTCACGCCGCCCCCGAGGATGAAGTCGAGAAGCATTTTCGCACCTTCCGCTTAGAGAATGTCGCAGGCTTTGATGTAGGCGAAGGAGAGGGCGAAGAACAAAACCCCTATCCCGATAACAATGATGTCCATCGCGTGCGTCCTATGTTCATTCTGTTGTGCATCTGCATTTGGCAGGAACGAAATCGGGGAAGCGCGTCATCGCTTGCAAACGATAATCGGGGTATGCGCTTCACGACATGATATGGATCAAGAACGCATAAAGGTTCGAGACGGCGCGGGGTGGAAAGAAATAGGAATTTTATAAAGGTTTTGCCTGACCCCTCTTCACCGAGGGACCCCGCTTTGAGGAAAGGCGGAACAAACGCTCCAGCAGGAGATTGTCGACCTGAGGGCTCAACGCAACGAAGGACATGACAATGGCAAAACAGAAAATGCTCGAAGATCTTTTCCACGACACGCTGAAGGACATCTATTTCGCCGAAAAGAAGATCCTGGCGACATTGCCGAAAATGGCCAAGGCCGCGCAAAGCGCGGAACTGAAGGCCGCATTCGAGAAGCACCGCGCCGAGACCGAAGGGCATGTCGCCCGGCTGGAGGATGTGTTCGGCGTGATCGGCAAGAAGCCGGTCGGCAAGACCTGCGCGGCCATCATGGGCATCACCGAGGAAGGTGCCGAGATCATGCAGGAGTACAAGGGCTCGCCCGCGCTCGACGCCGGGTTGCTGGCCGCCGCGCAGGCCGTCGAACACTATGAGATCTCGCGCTACGGCACGCTGCGGACATGGGCCAGCGAACTGGGCCTGAAGGACGCCGTGGCGCTGCTCGAGGCGACGTTGGCGGAAGAGAAGACCACGGACGAGACCCTGACCAAGATCGCCGAGTCAGCCGTGAACATGGCCGCCGAGGCGGCCTAAACCTGCAGGATTGAAACTGCCCGATATGATCGGTGAGCCACGCTGCGATAAGCTAGCGTGGCTCCCGCATCATGCTGAGATAGGTCGGGTCGAACTCCGCGATTTCCTGCAGCCGGTGCCAGTCCAGAATGGTCACGGTGTGGTTCGCCCAGGCGACGACACCGACCCTGCGCAAGGCACCGATAACTCGGTTCATATGCACCACGGAAAGGCCGAGCACATCGGCCATCTCCGCTTGCGACAGCGGCAGATGGAAGGTCATGTCACTGGTCCGCTGCACCACCTGCAAACGCACGAACAGTTCGCATAGCAGGTGGGCGAGGTGCGAGGTCTTTGAGCGCCGCCCCATGGCCACGATCCATTCCCGGTGGATGGCCCCATCGACCAGCGTATCCAGCCACAAGAGGCGGGTCAGGTGCGGCGCTTCCTCCGTGATGGCGCGAAGCCGGCTGTGGTCGGCGAAGATGACATGGCACGGCGACAGCGCGACGATGCCGTGATCCATCGTCTTCAAGAGGAAGGCGTGGAGGTCGACGAAGTCGCCGGGCACCTGCAGCGAGGTGAACTGCCGGCCGCCATTTTCCAGCACCTTGTAGCGTGCCGCCAGTCCGTCGAGGATCAGCGTGCTGTAGGTTGGGCGCGAACCGGAAGCAACGATGTCCTGGCCGACGGCGAAGCTTCTTTCGAACGTCATCGCGCCGGCGAGCAGGGCTTTTTCAGCATCGGAAAGCGCGTCGTGCTGACCCAGATTCAGATAAAGGCTTTCTAACACGGCGAACTCCAGCGGAAGGGCTCAAGTAGCCGATCGCCAAGTGTTCTGTGGGAAGCAAGGCGGCTTCGGCATTAACATTTGTTAGAGTGTACTTATTCGACCCCGAATGCCAAGCGGTGGGAATGCTGGTCCACGCCGTGAAGGGAACGCTGGTCCGCGCAAACGCCGGAACGGCGAAGGCGCGCCGTGCCTTGAAGGTTCGCGGAAGAAAGCGAAAGCCCGGCTGGGGAGGGCCAGACCGGGCTTTCTGTGGTGGCTGCTAAGATTTGCCACCACGGTGCGCATCACTGCTCAGGCAGCATAGCCGCCATGACCGCGCGCAACGGCGTGCACGCCAACGACCGGGTCAAGATCGGGCCAAAGGATGCCGGCTGCCTGCGCGAATTCAATCAGCGCCCGTCGCGCCTGCTCGATCGTCACATAGCCGGGAACGGCGAGGTCGCAAGCCTTCACCGCGTTGCGGTAGAGCGGACCCCGGCGCGACGTCGTCCAATTGGTCAGGAAATCGTGCATCTCGGCCAGCGAGGCGATCTCGCGCTTGAAGCCAAGGCCGACGGTCAGCGAGACCGGAGAATGAAACAGCTTGTCGTGCATGATGGGCTCCTGATTATCGCAGCGCCAGGAACAGATATCGAGGCGGGTCCACTGACGGGACGCCGGGAAACGTGCAGGGCCGCGTCAGGTTCCAGGCAGGCCGGTTTTATATGGAGTGACCGACAACGCGCCCAAGGCGGCGCGGGGGACTCGCTGTTCCGCCCACGTCAGGGACGGAACGGCGCAACTTGGCCCAGCGGCATCTATTGGCGGAGATGCCGTATTCTTTAACATACTGATTTTGTATATTATTTCAAAAAATGGCGGAGAGAGCGGGATTCGAACCCGCGTTACGGTCTCCCGTAAACACACTTTCCAGGCGTGCGCCTTCAACCACTCGGCCACCTCTCCGTCCTTGCATGGCGCGCCGGCCGGTTACGCCGCGCGGGTTGGGGAGATGCAACTCCCGTCGGGTGCGATGCGGAACCTCCGCCATCGGCGCCGCCAACCAGCGAACGCCCTTCCCCCGCGCCCGAGCCGTCGAAGCAACAGGCGCGGGGCTCATCTAGTCGATCCGGCGCCGAATGCCAAGCCATAACGACGGTCTATTCGCTTTGCCGGCCATGCATCGTTGCGCCGGGGCGCCGGCGCTCTCCCGTTCGAGGCGAAGCTGGCCGAATGGTGTGCACAGGCAAAGGCGCCAGACCGGCCGCGCTTGACTTCGCAGAGCCGGCTGTCGAGTGATGAAGAGCTTTGCGGGGGCATCGTACGGACATGGCGTCGAACACTGGAAATCCGGGACCGTCGGCCGGGCGCCCGGACAGCGGATTGTCCTTCGTGCCGCTGGGCTGGCTCCTCTTCGTCATGGCATGGTCGGTCTACGGCCTGGCCTCGGCATGGTGGCTGGTCGGGCATTCCGGCCTGCCGGACGCGGTCTTCTATTTCCTGCTTGGCGGGCTCGCCGTCGACATCGTCACCATCCTGTGGGGCCTTTACCTGCTCGGTCTCGCCCTTGGCCGATCCGTGCGTTTCCCCGGCCATTTCATCGTCTGGCAGACCGCCACCATCGTCTGGCTGCTGGCGCGGCAAGCCTATGTGCTCACCGTCCCGGATTTCATCTTCTCCGCCAGGAGCCTCGGCATCACCGCAATCGAGATCGGCATCGGCCTGCTTTGCATCTACCTGCTGCGGCGCGGCTCCGAGGCCGAGGCCGTTTATGCCAAGCCGGGAACCGAAGCGCCACGGGCCTTCGTTTCGGTCGTGGCCGCCCTGCTCGGCGTCGTCCTTGGCGCCGCCGTCGGCGCCGTCGGCGGCTTGCTGGCCGGTTCGGTCATCGCCGATGTCGCCGAGATCAGCTGCTTCGAGGGCGGCTGCGGCTATTTCGCCGCGCTCATCGGCCTGGCCGGGCTGGTCGTCGGCGCCATCGCCGGCGGCATCATCGCCGTCTGGCTCGTCCGTCGGCGCGGGCGCAAGCCGGTAGCATAGGATAGACTGCACGGCGCTGGGTTCAAATTCGCGCATGGCGATTGCGAACCGCGCACGCGCATTCTATCTCTCGTGTCGAAACACATGCTGGAATGCCTCGAGGAGAAACTTGAGGGCCGGCGGGGAAAAGGTCTCGAATGTTTCGCTTCATCTTCCGGCTCGCTGCGATGGTGGCACTGTCGATCGCCGTCATCATGGCGGTGCTCGACACGACCCGCACTGTCGCGGCTTCGACGCTGGTGCTGACCCCGCTCAACACCAGCTGGCTGGCTGTCTCGCCGGACACGCGCGCCGCCTTCGAAACCCTGGTGCGGACCAAGGCCAGTCCGCTGCTGTGGGACGGCGCCATCGCCTGGGTGCTCAACCAGCCTGGCTTCGCGGTGTTCGCGGTGCTTGCCC
>NZ_JBAZUD010000030.1:0-39265 GCF_041661565.1 Mesorhizobium sp. | reverse complement strand
GGCCGCTGCAGAAAAAGGCGAAGACTGACCGTCGTTCCCTGGCTTTCGGTCCGTTCCTGGCCGATCTCGACGGCCGGCTTGTGACCGGCGCCAATGGCACGGTGATCGACATGGCCAAGAGCGAATTCGACGTCCTGGAAGTTTTCCTGACCCGGGCCAACCGGTTGCTGACGCGCGCCGCGATCTCCGAGGCGATCGGTTTCACGGAGGATCCGGAATCATCGCGCGCCGTCGACATTCGCATCATGCGCCTGCGCAAGAAAATCGAGGCGGATCCCGCCAATCCAAAATTCCTGCGCACGGTGCGCGGCGAAGGTTATATCTTCTCGCTGCCGACCGGCGACGGCAACTGAGCATCGAGATCGGCGAGGTGGGGTTGCCGCCATTGGCGCCGATTGAAGTGGCATGACCTGGAATGACGGCCAGAATGAGCGCTGAACCAGCGGGCACGGAGATGCAAGGCACCCGGCAGGGCGCGGCGATGGCCGCCGTGCGCGTCGTTCGCCGGCTGCGCGAGGCCGGCGACTGGCAGCGCGAAACGGATAGTATCCTGGAGACGCTCTGCCGGGCCATGGATTGCCAACGTGGCATCCTGTTCCGCCTGCGCGAACTGCCCGGCCAGGGTTTCGCCCAGTCGGTCGCCGCCTATTGGATCAATCCGGCTTTCGGGGGTGAGCTGGCGTCTCCGACGGTCATCATGCAGTCGGTCGTCAATTCCGATCCATTGCTGGAACGGCTGGCCGAGGACGAACGGCAAGGCAAGATCTTCGCCGGCCATACACGCGACCTGGAAGGTTTTCTGCGCACCGACTTCGAGAAGCAGGGCATCAAATCGTTTCTGTCGGTGTCGGTCTTCGCCCACGGCCATCTGTGGGGGACGTTGGCGGTCAATGACTGCGTCCATGAGCGCGAGTGGACCGATGAGGAAGAGGCGACGCTGCACATCATCGCGCTCGCCATCGGCGATGCCATCGAACGATCGCCCTCCGATGCCCATGCCAGCGAAGTCATTCGCCGCACCATGCTGCAGGCCTCGCTCGACGCCATCATCGTCATCGACGAGACCGGTTCGATCATCGAATTCAACCCGGCCGCCGAGAAGATGTTCGGCTTCGCGCGCAGCGATATTCTGGGCAAGGACCTGCTCGACACGGTCGTGCCGGAATATTACCGCAAGGGCTATTCGTCCGGGGCCGAATACATGTCCGGCCGCGGTGCGCCGATGGTCGGTCACCGGCTGGAGACGGTGACCCAGAACGCCGCCGGCGAGGTGTTCCCGATCGAGTTGACGGCGACCGAAATGCGGGTTGCCGATCGCCGCCTCATCTTCGGCTCGATCCGCGACCTGCGCGACAAGTTGCGCGCCGAGGAGGAGATCGGCCGCCAGCGCGAAAAGCTGCACCAGAACGAGAAGATGGCGGCGATGGGGTCGTTGCTCGCCGGCGTCTCGCACGAACTGAACAATCCATTGGCCGTGGTGGTGGCGCAGTCGACGCTGCTGCACGAATTCGCCTCCGACCCGCAGACCAAGGTTCGTGCCGAGAAAGTGCGCGCCGCCGCCGAGCGGTGCGGCCGCATCGTCAAGAGTTTCCTCTCCATGGTCCGCCTGCACCCCGCGGCGCAGGCCGAGACCGACCTCAACCAGGTGATCCGCGCCGCGCTGGAAGTGACCGCCTATGGCGCGCGGTCGAGCGGCATCGTCATCGACACCGATTTCGCCACGGGCCCACTGCTGGCGATGGCCGATGCCGACCACGTGACGCAGGTGGCCGCCAATTTCCTCATCAACAGCCAGCATGCGCTTGCCGGCATCGCCGGGGAACGGCAGATCAAGGTGCGGACGTTCCGCAGCGAGCGTGGCAATCCCGGCTTCTCGGTGGAGGACAATGGCCCCGGCGTGCCGGAAGCGATACGCGGGCGCATCTTCGAATCCTATTTCACCACCAAGCCGGTGGGTGTCGGCACCGGTATCGGCCTGTCGATCTCGAAATCGATCATCGAGCGGCACAATGGCAATGTCTGGTTCGAGGAAGTGCTGCCGAAAGGCGCGCGTTTTGTCGTGCAGTTGCCGGCCATCGCGACCGGCATTGCCGCAGCCGGCGAAAACCAGCCGCGTTCGAGCGGCCTGCGCCATGCCCTGATCATCGACGACGAGCCCGATGTCGCCGGGTCGCTTTCCGATATTCTCGAATTGATGGGCATCAAGTCACGGATCGCGCCCGGCTGGGACTCGGCGGACACCACCTTGAGTGGCCATATGCCGCCGGACATTGTCTTTTCGGACCTGCGTATGCCAGGCACGGGGGGCATGGCGATCTATCGCGAACTGCTTGCCGAAAGGCCGGGACTGGCGCGGCGCTTCGTGCTGGTCACCGGCGACCTGATCGGCGCCAAGGCCGAGATCGAGGCGCTGCCGGCGCGGCAGCGGCCGCAGATCCTGGAGAAGCCGTTCAGCACGCTGGATGTGCGCAGCGTGCTGTCGGCCATAGCCGAACAGGCGGCTGTGGAGGGATAAAAAACGGCTCCCGACCGACTGAGGGCGGGAGCCGAGGAGAGCGCTGGAGGAAGCGCTCGGGGAGGTCAGGGCATCATCCCGAATTGGGAACAGCTTTCGGATCATGCCTTGGCAAGATCAGAAAATGTTGGGTGTGGTGGCCAGCGGCGCGACATTGGCGATTATGCGGATCGCGCGGGTCTTGCGCGTCCCGGATTGCTCGGCGATGGCGCGCAGGCAGTCCATGCTCTCGGCGCCCCAGGACTGCCCCTTGCAGGCGAAATCGATCGCCGGCATCGGCAGGCGCGCGGTCCTGATCGTCGTTGGCGCGCCATCGACGACGTTGGCCGGCGGGTTCAGCGAGGCGAAGGCCGGCCCGACCGTCGGTGCGAGCGCCATGCCGGCGAAGGCGCAACCAGCCAGCACCATGTACATCGCCATGGGGTGGTCGCTGCCGCGCTGCCGCAGCGCCAGCTTCGGGCGGCGATCACCGCGTTGCGGAGCCTGGAAGCGGTGCTCGCCGCTGTTCGGGTGTGTTTTCGCATGCATCGCCATTCCCTTCGTCGATCTTCTTTTTGTGATGAAACGAACCTAGTCGCACTTTGTAACGACGCGAAGATGGGACCGAGCGATTGATGTAACCGGTTCGAAACGGCTTACTTGCCGGCCGTTCGAGCCGCGCCCGCCATGCTGTCAGGCGCGTTCAATGCAGTGTCGGCAGCGGCTGCTCGTGCGCGGCCAGCCGGAGAGACAAGATCGATGGTCGTCAATGCGGCCTGTCCTGTCCGCCGGGCGGCGTCGCGAACTCCCTCAGGGCAGGGCCACGACAACCTGTCTAACACCCGGATACTCCGTGATTTTTTGGTTGTCTGGCCCCGCCGATTGCGTGTGAAAATGACGCGCGCATGACACCGCGGAATAGCCCCGATGTTCACAAGCCATTGCATTTCAATGCGAAATATGATTTTATTGAATGAGTATTCAATAAAAAGAAGAGACGGACATGAACCCGCACCTGCGTGACGTGGCGATCCCCAACGATTGGGACCGGAGGGGCTTGCCGGGCTGGAGTTACCATTCCGATGCCCTTCTCGAACTCGAGAAGGAACATGTTTTCCGCAACCATTGGCAGATCGTCGGCCATGTTTCCGACATTCCGGACGCCGGCGACTATTTGACCATGGACGTCGTCGGAGAGCGCGCGCTGGTCGTGCGCGGCAAGGACGGTGTCGTGCGCGGTTTCAACAACATGTGCCGCCACCGCGGCAGCCGCGTCGTCGCCGACAGCCAGGGCAATTGCAAGAACGCGCTGGTGTGCCCGTTCCACGGCTGGGTCTACAATCTCGACGGCACCTTGCGCGGCGCCGCGCGGCCGCGCTCGTTCCCAGACCTCGACAAAACCGAGTTCGGCCTGATGCCGCTCGACCTCGAAGTCTGGATGGGCTTCATCTTCATCCGATTCCGCAAGGGCGGCCCTCAACCCTCGGTCGCCGAACTGATGAAACCGATCGAAACAGAATTCGCGCATTACAAAGCCGCCGACATGGTGCCGTCCTGGGGCATCTGGAACCAGAAGACGCCGGTCAACTGGAAGTCGGTGCGCGATGTCGACAATGAGGGCTATCACGTCGCCATGGCGCATCCGGCGCTGCAGGATCTCTATGGCGCGACCTATTTCGACGAGCCGTTCATCAACGGCGTGTCGCGCTCCTTCGCCACCTACAACCCGCATGCCGGCCGCCGCTGGAGCGTCAGGAACTACGTCAAGATCGCGCCCGAGCCGGCGCATCTGCCGGACCATCTGAAGAAGGCCTGGGTCTATTACGGCATCTTCCCCAACGCCGTCATTTCGGTGATGCCGGAATCGGTGCAATTCTACCAGGAGTTTCCGCTGTCGACCGGCGAGACCTTGCTGCGCGGCGCCATCTATCGCTACCGCGACGAAAGCCGCGAACAGGCCGCCGCCCGCTACCTGTCCTTCCGCATCGACCGCGACACCATGTCGGAAGACGTCCAGCTTTCGGTGTGGTCGAACGAATCCATGCTGTCCGAAGCCTTCGAGGGCTTTTACCTCTCGGACCTCGAATATGGCGTGCGCACCCATCACGACCATCTGCGCAAGATGCTGCCGGTGCTCGGGCTGGAGACCGCGCCCGATGAAAAGGACATGTGGAATTTGAACGACGCGCTCAGGTCGCGCTCGTAGACGAGGCGCGTCCGGATCACGCGCTCACTTCAGGAATAAGCACAACGTTGCGGTTGCCAGTTCGCTACGGCGACTTCGCGCCGTGCCGCAGCCCATCGACAAGCAGTGCGACCATGCGTTCGGCACGGCCGCTTCCGACGTTGTGGGCTGACATGCACAGGCTGGCCACAGCGCCCAGAAGCTCGTCGGCATCGACATCGGGCCGAACCGTGCCAGCGGCGGTAGCCGCCTCCAACAATTTGCGCAGGGCTGGCCGCAGCCGCTGGTCGAAGTAACCCGGCAGAGTGTCGAACGCCGGATCCCCGGAGTGCAGCGCCTTCGCCAGCCCGCGCTTGGCAGCAACGAAGGCCGTGTATCGCTGCATCCAGGCCGCCAGCGCTTCGAAGGGCGCGTGCTTGGCCGACAGGACCGCCGCAGCATCGGCGCAGGCGTCGATTTCGCGGCGGAAGACCGCGGCGACCAGATCGGAACGCTGCGGAAAGTGGCGGTAGACGGTGCCGATGCCGACGCCGGCCTTCTCCGCGATCTCGCGCACGGGCGCGTCCACCCCGGCACTGGCGAAGACCGCCATGGCCGTCTGCAGCAACGTGTCGAGATTGCGCCGCGCGTCTGCGCGCACGCGCTGCTCCGGCTGGTTCGAAGGCTCGAGGCCACTTTTGGAATCGTCTGTCCTGCCCGTCACGTTATACCCGCTTGATAAACGGAACATTGTTCCGTATAAAGCGGAATACCGTTCCGGTTAGACCGGGTAGCACAGTCGGGCGGCATTGGCCACAGCCATAAACCAAGGAGAAAATCATGCAGTATCGCGCGCTGGGACGAACCGGCATCAAGGTCAGCCCCTACTGCCTGGGCGCCATGATGTTCGGCGGATTGGGAAATCCCGACCACGACGACTGCATCCGGATCATCCACAAAGCCTTGGATTCAGGCATCAACTTCATCGACACCGCCGACCGCTATAGCCGTGGCGAATCTGAGGAGATCGTCGGCAAGGCGCTGGAAGGCCGGCGCGACAAGGTCGTGCTGGCCACCAAGGTGCACGGCCCCATGGGCGAGGACCCTAACAGCCAGGGCAACTCGCGACGCTGGATCGTTCAGGCACTGGAAGCGTCGCTGCGCCGCCTGCAGACCGATCATATCGATCTCTATCTCGTTCATCGGCCGGCGCCTGATACCGACGTCGAGGAAACCCTGTCCGTGCTCACCGACCTGATGCGCGCTGGCAAGGTGCGTGCGATCGGATCCTCGACCTTTCCCGTCTCCGAGATCGTCGAGGCGCAGTGGACCGCGGAGCGGCGCGGGCTCGCCCGTTTCCGTACGGAACAGCCGCCCTACTCGATCCTCGACCGCGGCATCGAGCGCGAAGTGCTTCCCGTCTGCGAGCGCTACGGAATGGGAGCGATGGTCTGGAGCCCATTGTCCAAGGGGTTGCTCACCGGGCGCTACCGCAAGGGCCAGCCCCAGCCCGACAGCCTGCGCGTGAAATACATGCCGAGGCAAATGTCCGATGAGCGCAGCCTGGACGCGGTCGAGCAACTCATCCCGCTGGCCGAAGAGGCGGGCCTATCGCTCACCCACATGGCGATGGCTTTCGTGATGGCTCATCCAGGCGTGACGTCGGCCATTCTCGGGCCGCGCACCATGCCGCATCTCGACGATCTGCTTGCCGGCGCCGAAATTCGCCTCGGCGATGACATTCTCGACCGGATCGACCAGATCGTCCCGCCCGGAACGGACGTGGGCCTGAACGAAGCCAACTACAACCCGCCAGCCATCCTCCAGCCCGCACTGCGGCGTCGGCCCGCCAGCGAACGCGCCGCCGCTTGAAATCCAGAGCCGCGTCATTCAGCGAATGGGGGCCGCCCTCCGCTCAGGGAGAGGGATTTCACCCCCGCCACACGCCTTCCTTGCGCAGATCGTCCATCGTGCGCGAAATGCCTTCGCGCAGGATGTCGACCATGTCGTCGATCTGCTCGCGGGTGATGATCAACGGCGGCGACATCACGCACATGTTGATCAGCGGCCGCACCAGCAGACCGAGTTCGTGGCAGTGCGCGTCGATGCGCTTGCCGACATCCTTGTCGAGCTGCAGCGGATCCTTGCTTTCGCGGTCCGCAACGCATTCGACGCAACCCATCAGCCCCATGCCCCGCACCTCGCCGACCAGCGGCAGCTCTTCCAGGGTCTTCAGTTGCGCCTGGAAATAGGGCGCGACCTCTTGCGTGTGGGCAAGCACGTCCTCCTCCAGCAGATCGAGGTTTTTCAGCGCCACGGCGCAGCCGATGGGATGGCTGGTGTAGGTCAGGCCATGGCCGAACATCGCATCGGGGTGGTTCGACCGGCGCAATTCCTCAAGCAGGCGTTCCGAGATGATGACGCCGCCGAGCGGGAAATAGCCAGAGGTGACGCCCTTGGCGAAAGTGATCATGTCCGGATCGATCCCGAATACGTCGCCCGAGGCAAAGACATGGCCGAGCCGGCCAAAGGCCGTCACCACCTCGTCGGAGACATAGAGGATATCGTTCTCCCAGCAGATCTCGCGGATGCGCTTGAGATAGCCATCCGGCGGTATGACGACGCCGCCGGAGGCCTGCACCGGCTCGCCGACAAAAGCGCCGATCCTGTCGGCGCCGATGCGCGCGACCGTGTCGCGGAACTGATCGACCAGGAAATCGGTGAAGGCGGCAAGGCTCATGCCCTGCGGACGGCGGAACGGATCTGGCGAGGACAGCTTGACCACCAACTCGTCGGCGCCGTCCATCCAGTCGCGGTCGCGCGGCCGGCCGTTGAGCGAAGCGGAAAGATAGGTCGAGCCGTGATAGGCGCCGCCCCGGCTGAGGATCAGCTTCTTCTCCGGCCGTCCCCGGACATTGTTGTAGAATTGCATGAAGCGCAGCGCCGTCTCGACGGCCGAAGAGCCGCCCGTGGTGTAGAAGACGTGGCTGAGATCACCCGGTGCGTGCCCGGCGATGCGCTTGGCAAGCTCCGCAGAGGGTGCGTTCATCGTGTACCAGGGCGTGTTGTAGGACAGCGCCATCGCCTGGTCGTACATCGCCTTGGCGAGTTCCTCGCGGCGGTGGCCGACATTGACGCACCACATGCCGGCGGGCCCGTCGATCAGCCGCTTGCCGGAGCTGTCGGTGATGTAGATGCCGTCGCCCTCGCCGATCAGCGCGCGAGCCTCCGCGCCGACAGAGCCGGCATAGGGCCAAGGCTGGATCAGATGGCGCTTGCCCAGTTCGATCGCATCGTCACCGCCGACCTCGGTGGTTTCCCTCGCTCTCAGATCCCGTACAGCCGCCATCATCGCCTCGCATGCCCAGTGACAAAACTCCATCAAGACGAAGGTCGGCGCCAAGCTCTGAAAATGCCGGCTTTCTTCACTTCATTTTGAATGGTCGTTCAATCAATATCGCAGAATTAGCGCTTGATTTCAATGCGCGGATGCGCGCATGATCAAAGAAAGCCGGCAAGCTAGGGGCGCGACCAGCAAAAGCGGTCACCGGTTTTGCGGTCGATCGCGCTCCAAAACAAAATTGGGAACAGGCAGCCGGCGCCAGCACGATGGGATGCCGCATGGCGGGACAGTCCAGGCCAGCAACCGAGATCATGCCCGGAGCCCTGCCCTCCGGAGCTTTGCAATGACGGTAGCCGCGGAAGGGTCGCTCCCGTTGCGCATGACGCGGGCCAGACGAAATGCCCTTCTGCGGTCCGAACCCGTCCAGGGCCTCGCCTTGATCAGCCCAACCCTTATCTACGCCCTCATCCTTCTGGTGCTGCCGATCCTCGTGGTCATCGCGCACTCCTTCTGGACGCAGCACTATCTCACCATCGACCGCACCTTCACGCTGGAGAACTACCGCGTCGCGCTGACCGAGCCCATCTACCGCGACCTGTTGTGGCGCTCGCTCTACATCTCCCTGACGGTCAGCCTGCTCACCGTCCTGTTGGCCTATCCGATCGCCTATTTCATTTCCTTCCATGGCGGCCGCCACAAGAGCCTCTGGCTGTTCCTCATCACCATCCCGTTCTGGACCAGCTACCTGTTGCGCGTGATGTCGTGGAAGGTCATCCTCGGCTATAATGGCGTGCTCAATTCCGGCCTGATGGGCCTCGGCATCATCGACGAACCGTCGACGGCGCTGCTCTACAATTCGACCGCCGTCATCATCACGCTCACCCATGCCTGGGCGGCCTTCGCCATCCTGCCGATCTTCGTTTCGCTGGAAAAGGTCGACCGAACACTGGTCGAGGCGGCAACGGACCTTGGCGACGGCCCGTTGCGTTCTTTCCTGCGTGTCACCTTGCCGCTGTCGGCGCCCGGCGTCATCTCGGCGGCGCTGATCGTCATGATCCCGACCGTCGGGGACTATGTCACGCCCAAGCTGGTCGGCGGCAAGGACGGCGTCATGATCGCCAACGCCATCCAGGCGCAGTTCGGCAAGGCCTCCAACTGGCCGCTTGGGGCTGCCCTGTCCGTCACCACCATGGTCATCGTGACGCTGATGGCGGGCGCCACGGTGCTGGTCATCCGCGCCGTGCAAAGGCTGGCGCGATGACGGCGGTGCGGCGCTTCCTGTCCGGCGGCTGGCTGCCGGCCTATGCATTCCTCTACGTCGTCTTCCTCTATCTGCCTGTCATCTTCTTGCCGATCTTCTCGATCAACACGGCGGCGACGCCGAAATTTCCGCTCTCCGGCTTCACCCTGCATTGGTACGAGGACCTGCCCCGCACGCCGGCCCTGCTCGACGCAGCCTGGAACAGCCTCGTCGTCGGAGTGTCAGCCGCGATCCTGTCCACCGTCCTCGGCATCCTCGCCGCCCGTTCGATCACCCGCTACCGCTACCCCGGCCGCCGAACCATCAACGGCCTCATCATGGCTCCGCTGGTGCTGCCCGAGGTGATCGTCGCCATCTCGATGCTGCTGGTGATGCTGCAATTGGGCTTGAGCCTGTCACTGTTCACCGTCGTGCTCGGCCATGTGCTGGTCTGCATCCCCTATTCGATGACCGTGCTGACCTCTGGGTTCGAGGGCTTCGACCGCAGCCTGGAGGAAGCCTCCGCCGATCTCGGCGAGAGCGCCTTCGGCACCTTCCGGCGGGTGACGCTCCCAATGGTGGCGCCGGCCATCATCTCGAGTCTGCTGGTCTGCTTCACCATCTCGCTCGACGAATTCATCATCGCCTTCTTTCTCACCGGCACCGAGGCGACGCTGCCGATCTACATCTGGGGCCAGTTGCGCTTCGCGGCGAAGCTGCCGGGCGTGCTGGCGCTGGGCACGCTGCTGCTCGTCGCCTCCTTCCTGCTGATGACGATTGCCGAAATCCTGCGTCGCCGCGCGGCCAGACGCACCCAGAACGAGGGAGGCCTCTATGCCTGAGCAGCCGCAGCCATCGCCGGCCGATCGGCCACATTCCGACCGGGCCATGATCGAGATCCGCAACGTCACCCGCAGCTATGGGGCGTTCAAGGCGCTGGACGACGCTTCGCTCACCATCAAGGAGGGCGAGTTCTTCTCCCTGCTCGGCCCATCCGGCTGCGGCAAGACCACGCTGCTGCGCATGATCGCCGGCTTCGACAACCCGACCAGCGGCTCGATCTCGGTTGACGGGCAATCCATGGAAGGCATCCCGGCCAACCGCCGGCCGACCAACATGGTGTTCCAGAGCTACGCGATCTTCCCGCATCTCAATGTCGAGCAGAACGTTGCTTACGGCCTGAAGCGGCTGAAGCTGCAGGGCGGCGAGGAGAAGCGCCGCGTCGAGGAGGCGCTGGCGCAGGTCTCGCTCACCGGCCTCGGCAAGCGGCTGGCCACCGAACTGTCCGGCGGCCAGCGTCAGCGCGTCGCCCTCGCCCGGGCGCTGGTGATGCGCCCCAAGGTCCTGCTGCTCGACGAACCGCTCTCGGCGCTCGACAAGAAGCTGCGCGAGCAGATGCAGGTCGAACTGCGCCGCCTTCAGCAGGCTGTCGGCATCACCTTCGTCCTGGTCACCCACGACCAGTATGAGGCGCTGGCCATGTCCGACCGCATCGCCGTGATGTTCGGCGGCAGAATAGCGCAGGTCGCCACGCCCAAGGAAATCTACCAGCGGCCGGTCAACCGCCAGGTCGCCGACTTCCTCGGCGGCATGAACTTCGTCAAGGCCGAGATCGTCGAGGAGAACGGCGCCTCGCTGGTCGTCGACACGCTGGGCTTCGGCAGGATCAAGACCGACAAGCCAAAGGCTTTCGTGCGCAATGGCGGCGCGGCCACGCTCGGCATCAGGCCGGAACGCCTGCGCGTGCTGTGGGACAATGCGACGGCCAAGTTCGAGGTCGCCGGCAAGGTCGTCGAACGCCACTATTTCGGCGAGATCACCCATCTGATCGTCGAGATCCCGGGGCTGGAGAAACCGTTGTCGGTCACCGAGACCAACGATTTCGGCGCCGACGATATCCCGGTCGGCACCTCGATCCGCCTCGCCTATGACCCCGAGGCCCTGGTGGCGATGGCCGACTGAAGCTCCGCCACGATTTTATGCGCGGCGATGCGTCCGGCGACGATGGCGCCTTCGATGTAACCCGGAAATGAAGGCGACAGCTCGGAACTTGCGAAATGCACTGGTGGCGCGCCGGCCAGAAGCGTTCGCTCGGCATCCCTCGCCGTCACATCGACGATGAGGTCGCTGTAGGCGCCGCCACTCCAGCGGTCGCCCGTCCAGTCGCGAATGCTGATATCCAGTATCTCGGCCGCGTCAGGTCCAAGCGCTCGCGTCAGCCTTGCCGTCACTTCGCCGCGCAGCACCGCGTCCCCGGACCCACGCCACCGCAGCGCCAGCGGTCCGCCGACAAAGACGACGAGCGCCGCATGGTCCCCATCCATGCCGGCGTCGCAGGCAAACAGGCCCGGTGGGTCGCGCCACATCACCATCCCGCTCAGGCCGCGCTCGCGCCAGAATGGTTTGGCGTAGCGCAGCAGCAATTTGATCGCCATGCCGCTCTCCCAGACGCCGAGTGCTCTCTCTGTCGTCGCCGGCAAGGCGGGCGCGAAATCGAGCTTCGAGGCCGTCACCGGGGGCAAGGCCATCAGTGCCGCCCGCGCCGCGATCGTGCCATTGGCCGAAGTGACGCGAACACCGTCCTGCCCATGTTCGATGCGAAAGACCGGCTCATACCGCCGCACCCGTCCGCCAAGATCGCCGGCAAGATCCTCGGCCAGCGACTGCATGGTCTCGCGCAGAAAATACTGCAGTTCCGGCACCTCGTTGGTAACGCGCCGGTCATTGTCGATCAGGTACCAGAGCGGCACCTTTTCCAATGCCAGGCACCATAGGCCTTCGATCATCGAACGGAAGGCGCCCTTTGCGTCTTCGGGATCTTGCTGGCTGTCGAGCCAGGTCGCCACGGTCAAGCCGGCAATGGCTGGATCATCGGGAGAGATCGAATTCATGCGCTCGCGAATCGCCATTGAGGCGAGATAGGTTCGCTCGGCCGCGGCCTCGCTCATCGCTGGTTGTGCCAGGAATTCGCCGTCGACATAGGTCTCGACCAGCGTCTTGCCGTAAGCCTCGACCAGGGCCATCAGCTCCGGCATGTCCTGGCACAGGAACTGGCCGCCGCTGTCGATACGCTCGCCCAGCCCATTCTGTCTGGCCTCGACGCGCCCGCCGACGCGGTCGCGTGCCTCGAGCAGCAGGAAGTCGACGCCGGCCGCCTTCAGCGCATGCGCCGCCGACAGGCCGGTGAAGCCGGCGCCGACGATGACGACATCCGTTCGCTCGAATTCGGTCTTCAATAGCCGGCCTTGATCTTCTCGAACTCGGCGATCATGCGCTGCTTGAGGTCGGGCGCCACCGGCTGCTGGAACAGTGTCTTGTCGAGAAACGTGTCGAGATTGTCGAAGCCGCGGTCGGCCAGCACCGTATGGTCGATGGCGGCCATGCCGGCACCGTTGCCATGGCCGTAGCCGAAGGTCTTGACCATGTAGTCCGAGACGCCGGGTGCGTTGACCGCGCTCAGGAAATCATAGGCTTCATCGAGCTTGCCCGGCGCATCCTTCATCAGCACATAGCCGCACACCCAGGTCGAAATGCCTTCCTTGGTGCCGCGGTTCATTGCGATCGGCATGCCCTGCCCCTTCAGCGTGACGAAGGTTTCGTTCCAGCCCCAGACGAGATCGACCTCATTGCCGATAAACGCCTGGTTGAGGTCGGTGTCGTCGGTCCAGTAGAAGCGGATGTTCTTGTGCACATCGCGCAGGAAGGCGGACGCCTCCTTGAACTGCGCGTCCGTCATCTGGGTCCAGTCCTTGAGCCCGATGACCAGGCTTGCCAGCGCATAGGCGTCGTCGACATTGTCGCCGATGGTGACGCGGCCCTTGAACTTCGGATCGGCGAAGATCCGCAGCGACTGCGCCTCATCGGCCGTCACTTTGTCGGTGCGGTAGAGGAGCGAGGTATTGCCCCAGTCGAAAGGCATGAACCAGGCCTTGCCGTCGGCGGTGGTGGCGAGGTCCTTCATCGCCATGATGCCGGGATTGAGGTCCTTCCAGCCTGATATCCTCGAAGTGTCGAGCGGCTGCAACATGCCGGCCTCGCGCCATTTGACCACGCTTTGCGAACAGGGGTGCGCAACGTCCGCCTTGTACCCGGCCCGCATCTTCTCGAAGGCTTCATCCTCGTCGCCGAAGAAGGCGAAGGTCGGCTCGGCGCCGTATTTGGCGGTGTAGGCGGGATGCAGCAGCGGATCCTCGTAGCCCGACCAGTCGAACACCACGAGATCGCCGCCACCCTCCGCCCAGGCATGGACCGCGCCGGCGCTGATCACGCATGCGACGGCAAGGGCAAGGCGCCCAGGATATGACGTCATGGCACGGACTCTCCATCGCGAAAGCTGCCGCGAGCTTAGGCGAAATCGGCCTGGTTGGCGAGCCTGTCCGCCCGTCTGTCGACGGGCGGACGGCAAGCGACGCGATCTCAGTAGCCGGCTTTGATCTTTTCGAATTCGGCGATCATCTTGAGCTTGAGGTCGGAAGGCACCGGCGACTGGAACAGGGTCTTGTCGACGAATTTCTGCACGTCGTCATAGCCCTTTTCCTTCAGGACCGCCTGGTCGACGCCGGCCATGCCCTTGGCATTGGCCTGGCCATAGCCCCAGTCCTTGACCAGCACCTTGGCGGTCTCCGGATCGTTGACGGCGTTCAGGTAGTCATAGGCCTTGTCGATGTTGCCGGGCGCGTCCTTGAACAGCACGTAGCCGCACACCCAGGTCGAGATGCCTTCGTCGGTGTCCTTCTTGGACTTGATCGGCACGCCCGCGGCGACCGATTGCACCGTCGCGTCGTTCCATGCCCAGGCGAGATCGACCTCGCCGCCGCTCAGCAATTGCACGACATCCGTGGTGTCGGTCCAGTAGGATCGGACATTCTTGTGCACCTGGCGCAGGAAGTCGGAGGCCTGCTTGAACTGGTCGTCCGTCATCTTGGTCCAGTCCTTGAGGCCGATGGCGAGGCTGGCCAGCGCATAGGCGTCGTCGACATTGTCGCCGATCGACACCCGTCCCTTATACTTCGGATCGGCGAAAGCTTTCAGCGAGTGGACGTCCTTCTCGTCGATCTTGGAGGAGTTGTAGGTCAGCTGCGTGTTGCCCCAGTCCCATGGCATGAACCACGCCTTGCCGTCATCGGTCGTGGCGAGATTTTTCATCGCCATGATGCCGGGATTGAGGTCCTTCCAGCCTGATATCTTCGACGTGTCGAGCGGCTGCAGCAGGCCCGCCTCGCGCCATTTCACCACGCTTTGCGAGCAGGGATGGCCGAGATCGGCCTTGAAGCCGGAGCGGACCTTTTCGAACGCCTCGTCCTCGTCGCCGAAGAAGGCGAAGGTCGGCGAGTCGCCGTTCTTCTCGACATATTTCGGGTGGAAGCTCGGGTCCTCGTAGCCGGACCAGTCGAACACGATCAGGTCCTTGTCGGCGGCGACAGCCAGCGCTGCGGCCGAAGCGGCCAGTGTTCCAGCCAGTGCCAGGGTCAGTGTCAGGCGTCGGGTCAGTGTCTTCATGTCTGTTCCATCCTCTGTGGTGTTCCGGTTTTCTTATGGTTTGGCAGGGGCCTTCAGCGGGTAATGTTTCGGGAATGCGACCGACAGGAACTCATTGGCCGCCTGCAGGGCGGTTTCGCGGGTGGTGTCCTCGGTGCCCATCATCAGCCGCAGCCACAATCCCTCCAGCATGGCGCTGAGCGCCAGCGCCATGACCTGCGGTTCGTAGACATAGCCACCGCTCTGCTTGAGCGCCGCGCACAGGTCGATGAAGATGGTCTGATAGACGGCATCGCGGGCGCTGCTCAGCGCCTGGTAGGTCGGCCGAGACTTGGCCTCGCCCCAGAAGGCGCACCAGGCGGCGAGCTTGCGCTTGTTGCAGATCGAGCGGTCGAAATCGGCGGAGACCAGGGCGTGGAGCTGGTCGGCGGGCTCGTCCCCCGCCTTCTGCAGGGCGCTGCGCCAATGCGCCGAATACTCGTCATACATATACTGCAAGGTGGCGATGAGCAGCTTTTCCTTGCTCTCGAAATGGAAGTTGACGATGCCACGCGACAGGCCGGCGCCGTCGGCCACATCGGCCATCGTGGTCTCCGAATAGCCGCGCTTCGCCAGTGAATCGATCGTCGCCTCGATGAGTTGAAGCTGCCTGACCTCCTTCGAGGCCTTGCGTCCGCGCTTTTCGGCTTCGGCCTTGCGCGCCGGCTCAAGGAGCGCTTCCCTGGCGTCTGCTGTCTTCATGCGCGTGATCGTCTCCAGCATCGCCGGCTATCCCTTGGCATCCGGCTTCCACCCGCGAAGATGAGTGGGACGGTGCTCGCCACTGTCAAGCACCTTCTGCATGGCCTCCCAGGTTCGGATGTTCTTGTCGACATAGGCCGGCCCGACCGCCGCGGCCACGGCCGAATAGAGCGGCCCCTTCAGCCTTTCCAGTTCACCCCTGGCGACGTCGCGGTACCAGGGATTGCGGTCCCTGACGCTGACATCGGCAAAGCCGGCGCCGCGCATCGCCTGCACGTAGCGGCGTGGCGATGCCATGGCGAAGGACAGGCCCTCGGCGGCGACATACGCCTTCATGTCCGGCGACGGTTCGCCGTCATGCGAGATCATCCAGTTGGAAGCCGCGAAGACACCGCCCGGTTTCAGCACCCGGAAGATCTCGGCGAACAGCGCGTCCTTGGCGGGTACATGCAGCAGGGCATCCTTGGAGAAGACGACGTCGAAGGAACTGTCGGCGAAAGGCAGCGGCCCGGGCGGCGCCTGGACGAAGCTGGCGCGATCCGTCAGTCCGCGCGCGGCAGCCCTTTGCCTGGCCGCCTCGATCACCGGCTGTTCGACATCGAAGCCGGTGGCGTGGGCGGCGCCATGGCGCTCGATCAGGTGGAGCGTGATGCCGCCGGAGCCGCAGCCAATGTCGAGGATTGTCTTGCCGGCGGGCGAAAGCCCCTCCACCACCCTGTCGACCTCGTCCGGCCCGCCCGGCGACAGATAGCCATCGCCCCACAGCGCCTCCAGGAAGCGGATGGCGATGTCATCATACTCCGGCTCTGCGTCTGCCGTTTCGATCATCGAACCTCGATCCCCAATCGAATGAATGCCCAGTCCGAACGCCGGCAAAGCCTATCGTGTGAGAAGGAAAACGCAACATCATTTGTTGAACATTCATTCAGTACGGCTGGACAAAACACCACCCTCCATGCCAAATTCCATGCTGTTGGGAACAGATCACGCAAAAATGAAGAGCAGGTCGCGCATGAGAGCTCGGCAAGAATGAAAGCCTGGGATGCGATCGTCATCGGCGGCGGGCATAACGGGCTGGTCAATGCCTGCTATCTGCAGCGCGCCGGGCTCGATGTGCTGGTCGTTGAGAAGAACGACTGGGTCGGCGGAGCCGCCACCAGCAGGGAATTGACGCCGGGTTTCCTCTACTCAAACTGCTCCTATGTCTGCTCGCTGTTCCGGCCCGAGATCATGCGCGATCTCGAACTGCCGCGCTTCGGCCTGCAGGTGATCTCCTATGAAGGCGGCGCGGTGTTCACGCGCGACGGCGATTACCTCGCCAACTACCGCGACCATGACGCCCACCGGCGCGAGTTCGCCCGTTTCTCGAAGCGCGACGCCGAAGCCTATGACCGCTACGCCCGCGACGTGACGCGGCAATGCCGGTTCATCCAGCCGCTCCTGATGCGCACCGCGCCCGACCCGACCAGCCTGCGGCCGCGCGATCTTGGCGAACTGCTCTATCTCGGCAAGAAGTTCGCGGGCCTCTCGGCGCAGGAAATGGCGCTGACGCTGCGCTTCTGGACGATGTCGATCTCGGAGTTCCTCGACGAATATTTCGAGACTGATGTCATCAAGGCGAACTTCGCTTTGTCCGGCATCATCGGCACCGCGCTCGGGCCGATGTCGCCCGGCACCGCCTATGTGCTGCTGCACCACTATATGGGCGAGGTCGACGGTTCGGTCGGCGCCTGGGGCTATGCGCGCGGCGGCATGGGCGCGGTCACCAAGGCGCTCGCCGCGTCGTTCAAGGCATCGGGAGGCACGATCCGCACCGGCGCCGAGGTCGACCATGTGCTGGTCAGCCGGGGCAAGGCCAAGGGCGTCGTGCTGGCCGGCGGCGAGGAGGTCTACGGCAAGCTCGTCGTCTCCAATGCCGACGTCAAGCGCACCTTCCTCAAGCTGGTCGAGGAAAAGGAACTGCCCGACATCTTCCTGCGCCGGGTCAGGAATTTCAAGATCCGCGGCTCGTCGGGCAAGGTCAACATCGCGCTGGATTCGCTGCCGGAATTTCCGGCGCTGCCGAAGGATTCGCCGGTCTATCGCGGCGACATGCATTTCACCGATTCGATGGAGCGCATGGAGCGCGCCTATGACGACTGGAAGGCCGGGCGCTGGTCGGCCGACCCCTTCCTCGACATGGTCATTCCGACGACTCTCGACCCGACCATGGCGCCGCCCGGCAAGCACTTCATGAGTTGCTTCGTGCAATACGCGCCGCCGAAGGTGAACGGCCGCGAGTGGACGGACGCCGACCGCGACGGCTTCGCCGAAAGCGTGATTGCGCAGATCGCGGAATACTCGCCGGGCTTCCGCGACCGCATCGTCCACATGGAGGTGCGCACGCCGCGCGAGATCGAGGCCGAGGTCGGTCTGACCGAAGGCAACATCTTCCAGGGCGAACTGACCTTCGACCAGCTCCTGTTCAACCGTCCGGTGCCGGGCTACGCGCAGTATCGCTCGCCGGTTGGAGGGCTCTATATGTGCGGCTCCTCGACCCATCCGGGCGGTGGCGTCATGGGCGCGCCCGGCCGCAATGCGGCGGCCGAAATCCTGCGCGACCTCGCCAAATCGACCTCACATATGAGCCCGGCCCATGACGTCATTTGATTGCATCGTCATCGGCGGCGGTCACAACGGCCTCGTCGCTGCCGCCACGCTGGCGAAAGCCGGCCGCAAGGTGCTGGTTCTGGAGGCTGCAAGCGAAGTCGGCGGCGCCGCGCGCACAGAGGAATTCGCCCCGGGCTTTCGCGCCTCCTCCGTCGCTCATGTGCTGAACCGTCTGCATCCCGATGTCGTCAAGACACTGGAACTGGAGAAGCATGGGCTGCAGTTCAACCGTGCGGAGTTCCTACCGTCGGTTGCGCTGTCCAGGGATGGCCCGGCGCTTATGCTGCATGGCGCCTATGGCGAGGTGCTGACGGGCGCCAGCCCGTCGGAGCAATCAGCCTGGAAGGAGTTGCGCGCGCAATTGCTGCGCTATGCCGGTATCCTGAAGCCTTTCCTGTCGCGCCGTCCGCCCGATCTCGCCGGCATGTCGCTGCTGGAGACAGCCTCTCTCGGCCAGACCGCCCTGGCGCTGAAGAAACTCGGCAAGGAAGACATGCGCGACTTCCTGCGTGTGCTGCTGATGAATGTCGCCGACCTGCTCGATGAGCAGTTGGAGGATATCAGGCTGAAGGGCCTGCTCGCTTTCGACGCCACGCTTGGCAGCCATCTCGGCCCGCGCTCGCCGACCTCCCTGCTCGGCCTTTATTATCGCCTGGCCGGTGAGACAGGCGGGATGGCCGGCGCGCAGATCGTGCCGCAAGGCGGCATGGGCGCGGTTGTCAGTGCTATCCTCGCTTCGGCAGAGAAGGCCGGCGTCACCATCCGCGCTTCCTCTCCGGTGGCGAGGATCATCGTCGAGAAAGGCCGCGCCGTCGGTGTGACTCTCGACGCCGGCGAGGACCTGCGCGCCAGCACCATCGTCTCGGCCATCAACCCGGCCACCACCTTCCTCGACCTCGTCGGCCCGCGCGAAATCGACACCGGTTTCATGCGCAAGGTGAAGAACATCCGCATGAAGGGGGATGCGGCGAAGCTCAATCTGGCGCTCGACCGGCCGCCGCAATTCACCGGCGTCGATGCTGCCGGCCACAAGGGAAGGCTGGTCATGGCGCCGTCGCCCGATCATGTCGAGCGCGCCTTTAACCCGTCCAAATATGGCGAGTTCTCGCCCGCGCCGGTGATGGAGATCACGCTGCCCAGCCTTGCCGATCCGTCGCTCGCACCCGATGGAGCCTGCGTTCTCTCGGCCGTCGTGCAATACGCGCCCTACGCGCTGAAAGAAGGCTGGGACGTCGGAAAGCCGAAGTTCCGCGAGGCGGTCATGGCGCAGCTCGAGGCCTACGCGCCGGGCATCGGCAAGAGCGTTTTGCATGCCGAGCTCCTGACGCCGGCCGACATCGAGACGCGCTACCGCATGCCGGGCGGCCATTGGCACCATGGCGAATTGCAGGCCGACCAGATGCTGGTCTCACGCCCGGTCTCCGGCTGGTCAGGCTACGACACGCCGCTCGAAGGGCTGTTCCTGGCCGGCGCCGGCTCGCATCCAGGCGGCGGCGTCTCCGGGGCGCCGGGGCTGAATGCCGCGCGGCGTATCATTGCGATGAAGGGGTGATGTGATGTTTCACCTTGCCGAAGTGGCACCCTACGGCTCCCCCCTCTGTCCTGCCGGACATCTCCCCCACTTGTGGGGAGATCGGCAGTTTGCTCGATCGGCGCCTTCCTTCTACCGCCTGATATTGGCGAAATCGCCCGCGACAGCCAATCTCCCCCCTCGTGGGGGAGATGTCCGGCAGGACAGAGGGGGGCGCGAAGGAACGCCGTCATGAACCAGCAAGCGATCACCACCTCGTCAGCCAACCGGATCGCCGGCCAGGGCCATTTCCGCACGCTGCGTCTCGGCACGCCGTTCCAGCCGCGCATCGACGCGCTGGCCAGGACCCAGGACTGGTACAATTGGGCAGGCTACCGCGCTCCGCATTCGCTGTGGGACGAGGAGCTCGAATATTTCGCCATCCGCAGCCAGGCGGCGCTGTTCGACATTTCGCCGATGACCAAATACCGGATCGACGGACCGGATGCCGAAGCCATGCTCAACCGCGTCACGCTGCGCGATGTCGCCAAGCTCAAGCCCGGCCGCGTTCACTACACCGCATGGTGCGACGACGAGGGGTTTGTCCTCGACGACGGCACGCTCTTCCGGCTGTCGCCGACCGGCTTCCGGCTGTGCTCGCAAGAGCGGCATCTGCCTTGGCTTCTCGACAGCGCTTCGGGTTTCGATGTCACGGTCGATGAAGAGACCGAGGCCGTCGCCGGCCTCGCCGTGCAGGGGCCGACCTCCTTCGCCGTGTTGCGCGATGCCGGTTTCGCCGGCGTCGAGACATTGAAGATCTTCGATCTTGCCGATTTCCCGCACGATGGCGGCACCGTCACCATTTCACGCACCGGCTTCACCGGCGATCTCGGCTACGAACTGTTCGTGCCGGCCGACAAGGCGCTCAGCCTATGGGACCGGCTGATGCTTGCGGGCGAATTGCGCGGCATCCGGGCCATCGGCTACACCGCGCTCAACCGAGCCCGGCTCGAGGCCGGATTGATCGTGGCCAATGCGGATTTCACCACCGCCGAGCATGCCATCCGCGCCGACCGCTTGCGCATGCCCGACGAGATCGGGCTCGGCTTCATGGTCGATTCGGAGAAAGGCCATTTCAACGGCCGCCGCGCCATCTTGGAAGCACGAGCAAAACGCAGGTTGCGCCATGTGCTGGTCGGGCTGGAGATCGAAGGCAACATCCCGGCCGAACACGCCATCGTCTACCACAGGAAAAGCCGCGAGGTCGGCCTGGTCAGCGCCGCCATGTGGTCGCCGATGGCCAAGCGCAATATCGCCATCGCCTCGCTGGCGCGGCCATACGGCGATACCGTGGTGGACGACCTCTGGGTCGAGATCTATGCCATGCGCGAGCTGCAGTACCAGAAGCTGATGAAGCGGGCCAAGGTCGTGGCGCGACCGTTCATCAAGCTCGAGCGTCGCACCGCCAACCCGCCGGCGGATTTCTGACCATGGTGGACACCGACAAGCGGGACGACGACGGGGAAGCAGCCGAACAGTGGGAACTGGTCAACACGCCGCTCGGCGACAGATGGTCTGGCCGCACGCGCTATGCGGCCGCCATGTACTTCTACAAGCGCGGCGACATGACCGCCGAGACGCTGGAGGTCTACCGCATCTGCGCGCGGCTCGATTCGGAGAATCCGCTGCCCATCATCAGGGATCGCGGCGTCGGCAAGGACTGGCTGAAGCGCCTGGGCTTCGAGCTCTAACTCTTTGGTCTGACAATTCCGGACGGAAAACCGCACACGTTTCTCCTGGAATTGCCCTAACCGATCGTCCGCTCCAGCATATTCAACCAGTTGCGATAGGCGATCTTCTCGATCAGCGCACGGCCGAAGCCGCGTGCCGCCAGTGCATCGATGAGCTTCGGCAGGCCGCCGACGTCGCCGATCGGCGCCGGTATCATCGCGCCGTCGAAATCCGAGCCGAGCCCGACGCCATCCTCACCCAGCGCCTGCAGCAGGGAATCGACATGGTGCACCATGATGTCGAGGCTGGTATCGGCATTCATGCGGCCGTCCTCGCGCAGGAAGCCGGTGGCGAAGTTCAGCCCGACCATGCCGCCGGACTCGCGGATCGCGCCGAGCTGCCAGTCGGTGAGGTTGCGCGAATGGCCGCAGATCGCGTGGACGTTGGAATGAGTGGCAACCAGCGGCGCATCGCTGAGCGCGGCGACATCGCGAAAGCCCTTCTCGTTGAGATGCGAAAGGTCGATCATGATCTTGAGCTGGTTGCAGGCCTTGACCAGCGCCTTGCCGGCATCGGTCAGCCCCGGCCCGGTGTCGGGCGAGGACGGAAAGCGGAATGGCACGCCGTGGCCGAACGCGTTAGGTCGGCTCCAGACGATGCCGAGAGAGCGCAGGCCCGCCGCATGCAGCACGTCGAGCATGGTGAGTTCGGGATCGATCGCCTCGACGCCTTCGATGTGGAACACCGCCGCGATCGAGTCTTTGGCCATGGCGGCGCGCACGTCGCCTGCGCTCCGGCAGACGGTGAGTGCCCCGGCCCGTTCCAGCCGGAACAGGATCGAGGCCATCGCGATCGTCGACGTCAGCGCCTCATTGCGCGGCACCTCTGGAGGCAGCGGCTCGGCATCGCTCGGCGCCGGCGGCACGGCGCCGCGCCTGGCCTTCTCGACTGGCGGCGGAAAGATCGCGAACATGCCGCCGGCAAATCCCCCCGCCTTGGCGCGCGGCAGGTCGATATGGCCGCCGGACTGTCCCTCGATGAAGAGCTTTTCGACGTCCGCGTCCTTCGACTGGTAGAGCCTGAGCAGCGTGTCATTATGGCCGTCGAAGACGGGAACGAGGTCGGTTTCGGTCATCAGGGATCATTCACTTCGATTGGGCGGCGCGGTGCCTTGGATATACCTACTTAGGCAAGATGACGGGTAGGGGCAAATGCCAGATCCGTGTTACCAGTGGGACTGGCCGGTCCGACCGCCTTGCAGGGTTGGGCCTACTGCTTCAGCGCGTCCGCCCATTCCGGATGGCGCCGGAACTGCGCGGCGGCGAACGGGCAGAGCGGGATGATCTTCTTGCCAGCCGCACGCGCGTCCTCGACGGCGCGGGTGACGAGCCGAAGCCCGGCACCCTGGCCGCGAAAGGCATCCGGCACTTCGGTATGGTCGATGATGATCTGGTGCTCACCGACCTTGGTGAAGGTCATCTCGGCCTCGGCGCCGCCGGGTCCGCGCAGCACATAGCGCCCCTTGGAACCGCGATCCTCTAGTTCGATCTCGGGCAATTGGTCAGGCATCTCTACACTCCTTGGGCGGCACGGGCCAGAAAACGCCTGGCCGCCTCGATCTCGTTGGGCCGCACTTCGTGCCCGCCTTCATGCCATTCCACTGTGACATCGGCGCCATCGGCACGCAAATAGGCTTCGAGCCGTGCGGTCAGGTTCGGCGGGCAGATCGGATCGCGTTTGCCGGCGGTCACCAGGATGTGGCGGCCGGCAAGAGTGCCGTCGATCTCCGGTTCGAAAGGGATCAACGGATGCATCAGCACGCAGGCATCGAACAGCGATGGCACGCCAAAGACCACCGAGGCCAGGATGTTGGCGCCGTTGGAATAGCCAAGGCCCAGCACCGCCGACGGCTTCGCCGCCTCGACATGCGCCTTGACGAAACCAGCCATCTTGTCGGCCGCCCTGGCCAGGTCGTCCATGTCGTAGACGCCCTCGCCGGTGCGGCGGAAGAAGCGCCCGGCCCCATGTTCGGACACATCGCCGCGCGGCGAGATGATGGTGGCCCGGGGCGCAAGATCGCGCCCCAGCGAGACAAGCTGGTTCTCGTCGGCCCCCGTGCCATGGAAGACGAAAAGCAGCGGACCGCCCGGCGAACCGGGCAGTGCCTTGTGGATGTAAGCGTCCATGCTCATGGCTTCAGCCTTCCAGCTTCTGCAGATGCTGTTCGAGATACGGCCGCAGATGCTGGTGCTGGGTTGGCAGCTTCAGCGCCTCGCCCAGATGCGCAGTGTCCTCATCCCTGTCGAAGCCCGGCTCGTTGGTGGCGACTTCGAACAGCACACCGCCCGGCGTGCGGAAGTAGATCGCCCAGAAATAATCGCGGTCGATCACCGGCGTCACGCCGTAGCCGGTATCGGTCAACGCCTTGCGTACTTCGAGCTGCCTGGCGCGGTTCTCGACGGCGAAGGCGACATGGTGGACCGAGCCAGCGCCCAGATCGGCGAAGCGCGCTCCCGGCAGCGACTCGATGTCGATGACATCGGCGCCATTGCCGTTCTTCACTGCAAGCCGCCTGATCGTGCCGGACTTGTCGATCTCCTCATAGCCCATGAATTTCAAAAGCTCCTCGGTGGCGCCGCCATCCTTCAGCCTGAGCGACACGGAATGGAAGCCACGGATCGCCTCATCGGCGGGGATGCCGCCCTTTGCCCATGGCGCCCTGGTGTCGGACTTGTCCTCGACCAGCGCGAAACCGTCGCCGTCGGGACCGGCAAAAGCCAGCCGCTTGTCTCCGAATGTCTCTTCGCGCGACAGGCCAGTGACGCCCTCGTCGGCGAAGCGCTTTTCCCAATAGCCGAGCGTGCCTTCCGGCACGGAGTAGACCGTGGTGCCGACTTCGCCGACGCCGTGACGGCCCTTGCCGATGTTCGGAAATGGGAAGTAAGTCATCACCGAGCCAGGCGTGCCGGCCTCGTCGCCATAATAGAGGTGATAGACGTCGGGGGCGTCGAAATTCACTGTCTTCTTGACCCGGCGCTGGCCGAGTTTCCTGGTGAAGAAGTCATTGTTCTGCCGGGCATCGCTGGCCATCGAGGTGACGTGATGCAGGCCCTTGATCTGGTCGAGCATTGTCTTGCTCCTTCCCTTTGTGCTTTTGCGGCCCTTGCCGCTGTCCACGCCAATATGAGGACGCATGCGCCTGCGGCAAAGGCGGCAAACACGGAATGGACTGTGCTGTAAAAGTGAACAATGACGCCGCATTTGTTCACCGATTGACCATTGGAAACGGTCTTGCGCCATAGACGGAAATCGGCTCCATGGGCAGCGTTCGAACGTGCCGGGAAAGGTGTCGCAAGTGGCTGGAGCAGATAGGCGCCCCAACGTCCTGCTGATCACCTGCGACCAGTGGCGAGGCGATTGCCTGTCGGCCGCGGGCCATCCGGTGGTGCGGACGCCAAATGCCGACGCGCTGGCCGCCGAGGGTGTGCTGTTCAGGCGTCACTATGCCGGCGCGGCGCCCTGCTCACCGGCCCGCGCCTGCCTCTACACCGGCCTCTACCAGATGAACAACCGCGTCTGCCGCAACGGCACGCCGCTCGACGCCCGCCACTCCAATATCGCGCTGCATGCCCGTAGCCTCGACTATGACCCGACGCTGTTCGGCTACACCGACGTGTCGCTCGATCCGCGCCTGCTGGCACCCGGCGACCCGAGGCTGCGAAGCTACGAAGGCGTGCTGCCGGGCTTCACGGTCCGCCAGTTGCTACCCGAGCATCAAAAGCAGTGGCTGTCCTGGCTGAAGCAGCGGGGCATCGATGTCAGCGCCGGATCGCCCGATATTCATCGCCCGCTGAAAGGTGACGAGCCCGGCGCCAATGTCAGCAACGCCCCACCCGTCTATTCCAGCGACGAAACCCCGGCCGCCTTCCTGACCGGCGAATTCACCCGCTGGCTCGGTGAGCACGATCAGGCAGCGCCATGGTTCGCGCATCTTTCGTTCATCAGCCCGCATCCGCCATTCATCGTGCCGGAGCCCTACAACACACTATACGATCCGTCAGAGGGCCCGGCGTTCCGCCGCGCGGCCACCTGGCAGGCAGAGGCGCAGAGCCACCCCTATCTTGCCTTTGACCTCGACCGGCAGAGACAGGCCAAGTTCCGTCCGGGCGCCGGCGGCATGGTACGCGATTGGAGCGAGGACGACTTTCGCCGCATCCGCGCCATCTACTATGGCATGATCTCCGAAATGGATGCCCAGCTTGGCCGCGTCTGGCAAGCGGTCAAGGCCGCCGGCGCATGGGATGACACCATCATCGTGCTGACCTCCGACCATGCCGAAATGATGGGCGACCATTTCATGCTGGGCAAGGGCGGCTATTTCGACGGCAGCTATCACATCCCGCTGATCATTCGCGACCCGCGCAGCGGCAGCACAGCGGGCAACACGGTCGATCGCTACACCGAAGCAGTCGACATCTTCCCCACGCTGCTCGACCTGTTGCGCGGGGCGCCCGAACCACATCTTGACGGTTGTTCGCTGAAGCCATTCCTGGGCGGCGAATGCCCCGTCGCCTGGCGAGAAGCGGCCCACTGGGAGTTCGATTTCCGCTCGGTTGCCGATGGCGAAGCCGAACGTCATTTTGGCATTGGCTCACGGCAATGCAACCTTGCCGTCATCCGCACCGAAAAGTTCAAATATGTGCATTTTGGCGGTGGCCTGCCGCCACTGCTGTTCGACCTCGGCGTGGACCCTGGCGAAATGGTCAATCTCGCCCCCGACCCTGCCTATCTCGGCGTAAGGGTGGAATTCGCCGAGCGTCTCCTGTCGTGGCGGGCCGAACATCTTGACCAATCATTGGCGCTTGCCGAACTGACGGGCCTTGGCGTGATGGGTCATCTCTCCGGTTCGCCGTCCCGGCTGACGTAAAAAAGGCCCGCGCGTTGCGGGCCTTTTTCTCAGTTGCCAGGGTTGTTAGCGGACGATCAGCCGCTGCTGGTCGCGCTGCTGCGCGTAGCTGCCCTTGTCATAGGCGGTCTGCGCCTCCAGCTGCTCCTTGGTGAAGGTGGTGTAGAGGTACTTGTTGCCGTCCTTGTCGGTCATGAACTTCAGATTATCCATGCCGACCGCCACTTCCTTTTCACCCATGCCGAGGAAGCCACCGACATCTACGATCACCGCGTCGGCCTTGTTGTCGGAGGTCAGGATGACATCGCCGATCTCACCCACCTTGGCGTCATTGGCGCCATAGACGGTTGTGCCTTTCAGATCGTCACCCCTGATTTCGCCGACCGGCATTTCCGTCAGCGTCGACTTGTCGATCGCGGCCGTCTCGGTGTTATCGGGAGCGGCTGCATCCGGCGTTGCCGCAGGAGCATTTGCCGCCTGGTCCGCAGGAGCTGCGGCAGGCGCCGTCTCACTGGAAGGCGCGGCGGCCGGTGCTGTCGCTGCCGGCTCGTTGGAAGCCGTCGTTGCCGGCACCGGATCATAGGCCTTGCGGTCGAAATCCGGCAGGGCCTCGAGCTCTTCCTTGGTGGCCTGCGCCACCAGCCAGCGATCGCCATTCTTCTCGGCCCACTGGGCCTTGCCGAAATCATAGGCGACGTTCTTCTCGCCGAGGCCGAGGAAGCCGCCGACCCCAATGATCAGGGATTGCGCTTTGCCTTCCTTGGTCAGCACGATATCGTTGACGTCGCCGATGTTCTGCGCGTCGTCCGCCGTGCCATTGTAGACGGTTTCGCCGACAATGTTGGTCGCGAGATTCCCTTCCGCCCGTTTCACCGGGGCGGCGTTCATGTCGACAGGCGCCTGAGCGGCGTCCGTCGTTGCGGGCGCTGCAGGCGCGGCTTCGGTCGAGGCAGCTGGCGCCGGCGTTGCGGCATAGGGCTTGCTGTCGAACTCCGGCTGCGCCGTCAACTCGTCCTTGGTCCCCTGGGCAACCAGCCAGCGGTCACCGTTCTTTTCGGCCCATTGCATCTTCGCATAGTCGAAAGCGACGCTCTTGGTGCCCACGCCCAGAAAACCACCGACGTCGATGATGATCGACTTGGCCTGGCCGTCCTTGTCGAAAACGACGTCGCTGACCTTGCCGATATTCTCCGCGTCGTCGCCGGCGCCATTGTAGACTGTTTCGCCAATGATGTTGCTGACGATGACGCCATCGGCGCGAGCCACCGGAGCGGTCGTCGCGTTATCCTGGACGACAGGGGCGTCCGAAGGAGCCGGAGCGGTTTGCGCATAAGCGCCGGTCGCGATCAGCGTTGCGAGTGCGGTCGTGGCTAAAAGATTGCGGATCATGATGGTTCTCCTAAACGTGATTTCATGAACGCCGCGCCTCACCGGGCGCGGGATCGTCTTGCGAGTTCACAACGTTGTGAACCTTGGGTTGTTCCGACAAAAACGCTGTCGGCGATCATTGACGGGTTCGAGGCGAGGACATTCATCTGCCACAGAATCTTTCGGCCGCTGACGAACGGAACCTTTCCGCAGCCAACGCGTTCCAGCCGCTGGCTGGGTGTCTGCCAGCCGTTGCGGTTATCGAAAGGCGCCGGCGCGGTGCTTGAATAACGCCGGATCGGGCGTTTCATTAAACGGAGTGGGGCATGAAATTTGCGGCGGTGCTTAACCGTGACGGCGGCACCTTGCGCACCATCGACCTCGCTGCCTTCTCCGACAGGATTCATCAGACACTCGAGGCGGCTGGGCATTCGATCAGCATCGAGACCGTTGCTGGCAAGGAGATCGTGGAGGCGCTCGACAGAGTGGCATCCCGCAGCTCCGTCGACGTCGTATTGGCAGGTGGCGGTGACGGCACCATTTCGGCGGCGGCCGCCCGGCTGATGGGCAAGAAAAAGGCGCTGGCCATATTGCCCGCCGGCACGATGAACCTGTTTGCGCGCGGGCTGGGCATTCCACAATCCATCGATGCGGCGCTGAACGCTTTCGCTGACGGAGAAATCATCGCTGTCGATATTGCGACGGCCAACGGGCGGCCTTTTGTCCATCAATTCTCGATCGGCATGCATGCCAAGATGGTGCAACTGCGCGAGAAGATGGAGTTCGGATCGCGTGTGGGAAAGATCCGCGCGTCGGCAAAGGCAGCCTGGGAGACGATCAACAACCCCCCGAAGATGGACGTCACGCTCTGCATTGGCGAAGTGGAGATGGCGACCCGCATAACCGGCATCGGCGTCACCAACAATCTGTTCGGCGAAGGCCATCTGCCCTATGCCGACAACCCGGCGGGCGGTGTACTCGGCATATATGTGACCGTGGCGCGCCAGCGCGCGGAACTGGTGAAGTTCTTCTTCAACATGGCGCGCGGCAAATGGCGCGACAACGAGCATGTCGAGATCCACCAGGCCGCCAGGGTTGTCCTGAAAATACATTCGGGAAGCAGCAAGTTTCGGGCCGTCCTGGACGGCGAACTGATCAAGCTGGATCGTGAAACAACGATCGAAATCCACCCTGGCGCCCTGAATGTCCTGGTGCCCGCCAGCGTCGCCAAGGCAAAGGCCGCCTGATGCGACGGCCGTTTCACTCTTTCCATGGAATGGCCCTAGCCTTGCCTGCAATGGCCCTAGCCACCGATCGGCGCGTTTCCCTCCCCGGTAGCCGGCGTCTTGGCCATCTCACCGTAGATTTCGGCTATGCCCCAGGCGGCGATGGCCAGAAGCAACGCTGCTATCAGGATCCGCAAACCATGCCGGCCCCAGCGACCCTGGCGCGCCTTGTTCTCCGGAATGATCTTGGTCATGCTCGATCCTTGTATGGTTTTGCGCCAGCTGGCGGGTCCTCCAAGAGATGGTCCGGTAACAGTTCCTTACTAGGATGGTTCCGAGAAGCGGTTTGGCCCGCGACCGGATCCGACGCCGGTAAATCGACAAGCCGGAGCGGACCAGGACGAGGCATCGGGGACCAGAGTGAGTAACGAGCCGGAAATGCTCCCGGTCCTGCCGGCTGAAGTCGCGCGCGCGGTCGAGGATCAAGACCGGCTGGCGGTGCTGCGCGGGCTGGAAATGCTGGATACGGCAGCAGACGCGGATTTCGATCGCGTCAGCACCCTCGCCGCGGCCGTGATGAAGGCGCCGATCGCCCTGGTCACGCTGCTCGACAACAAGCGCCAATGGTTCAAATCCTGCCTCGGCCTGGACGAGACCGAGACGGCGACTGACATCTCCTTTTGCGCCCATGCGATTGCCGCCGGTGACGAACCGATGGTGGTGACGGATGCAACGGCGGACCCGCGTTTCTCAGCCAACCCTCTGGTCACCGGCAAGCACCAGATCCGCTTCTACGCAGGCGCCCCCATGGTGGTGGCGGGCGCCCGCATCGGCACGCTCTGTGTGCTCGACCGAACGCCGCACCCTTTCCCCTCCGCAGCCGAACTCGACCAGCTGAAGATGCTCGCCAGCCTCGCCGCCAGCCTGTTCACCTTGAAGGACGCGACACGCAGCGGCGCCATCGCCGAAGTGGCGCTTGCGCGCGAGGAGAAGCGGCGCGCCATCGCGCTCGACGCGGCTTCGCTTGCCAGCTGGGCGTGGGACATCCGTGACGACGTCATCGACTGCGACGCCTTGCTGCCTGAACTGTTCAACCTGCCGAGCTCGACCCGGCTGCGGGCGCGAGACATCCTCGCCGCGATCGATCCCCGCGACGTCCACCAGACCGAAGCCCGCTTTCGCGATGCCCTGGCGGGCGGCGACGATTATTTCGGCGAATACCGGGTGAAAGGCTTCCACCCGCCGCGCTGGATCGCCACGCGCGGCCGGATCATCGACCGCGACGGAGACGGCAAGCCGACGCTTATCTTCGGCGTCAACTACGACATATCCGAACGCAAGCTTGGCGAAGAGCGGCAGAGGTTGTTGCTGCGGGAATTGAACCACCGCGTCAAGAATACGCTGGCCACTGTGCAGGCGCTTGCGACGCAGACCGTGCGCCATGCCCGCCGGCCAAGCGAATTCCTCGAGGCTTTCGGCTCGAGGCTACAGGCCCTGGGCGTCGCCCACAATTTGTTGTCCGACCGCGAGTGGCGCGGCATCGGCATCCGCGAGCTCGTCCAGCTGGAAGTCAGGCCCTTCGACAATGCCGAGCAGCCGCGCATGACCATCTCCGGCGCCGATCTGTTGCTGTCGCCAGACCAGGCGGTCGGCCTTGGCCTGATCCTGCATGAGTTGGCCAGCAACGCGCTGCAATATGGATCTCTTTCGGTGGCATCCGGCATGGTCGATCTGAGCTGGACAACTCAGGGCGGCAAGGGCAATCGGCGCCTGGTGCTGACCTGGAGCGAAAGCGGCGGGCCACCTGTTGCCCCGCCGGAGCGACAGGGCTTCGGATCGATCCTCATCCGCCGCAGCCTCGCCAAGATCATTTCAAGCGAAGTCACTCACGAATTTCGGCCGGAAGGCGTGTTCGCGGAAATATCGTTGCCGTTGGAAGAGCTCTCGAAGTAACCGGCGACGAGTTTACCGCAAATTACCGGGGTCTCGGTCGCCGGGCTTCGTGTTCTCGCGGTATATGGCGTAGGCGACGAGTGCCGCCGCCGGACCGAGGATGATGCCCAGCCCGCTTTTCCCCTTCAGCAATGTAGGCAGCACGGCGAGGGCTGCCGTGACGCCGATGGCCGTCATGTCGGCCTTGCGGCGCTCTGCCCGACGCCGCACGCGCGAACCCTTCGCGATCTGGTAGATGAGCAGGATAAGGCCGGCGATGACAAGGAAGCCGGCGCCGAAACTCAGCGCCGCCACCTGCGATCCATAGCGGTTCGCCATCCAGATATAGGCCGCTCCGATAAGAAAGCCCACGCCGCACAGCGCCGCGATCCCGGCCAGCAAATAGACCATTGCCGCCGTGCGCGCACGGCGCATGGCGGCAACGGTTTCGCCCGAGGCCAAACCGGTAATGAGGGATGCCAGCATTCCCATCTGCAAAGCGACTAGCGGCGCGCGAGAAGCGCGAAGAGAAAGCCTGCACCAGCCGCGATAGCCAGCGAGGTGACCGGCTTTTCTCGTACATTCGCCAGCAGCTGTGCCTCGATGTCCCTGGCGTTGCCGCGCAGCGTTTCAAACGCTGCTTCGCCCTGCACGCGCAATTGCTCGACGCCCTCGGTGGCCGCGCGGCGGGCTGTGCCGTAGCCATGCTCGCCGGTCTTGGCCAATTGCTTGGTGAGCATGTCGATGTCGGCTTTCAACTGCCTGATATCGGCCTCAAGATCCGCATTGGCACGGTTTTCTGTGGCGGTCGTTCCTGCGGCGGTTGCCATTGCTTAACTCCTTGTGATTGCTCGATTTCAAACGCGCCGTATGCCTCAAGGTTCCCGGATCGCAATAAAGTACCCCAAAACGCGGACACATGCACCAGATCCTCCGCTTCATGGTAAAGCTGTCGCCTCATATCAGCGGCCGCCTCGATTCCCCGAGCCCTTCCCAACCGGCAAGCTGCTTGAGCCCTTGATTGTCTATCACCTCGCAGCCTCCATCGCGCCAGACGATCAGCTTGCGATCCATCAGCTTGCGAATCGTCTTGTTGGTGTGGACAAGCGACAGCCCGAGCGTATCGGCGATGTGCTGCTGGGTAACCGGTATCTGCACATATTGCCTGCCATTCAGCCCGACCTTCCTGGCGCGGCTGCCGATGAACGCGATGAGATAGGCAGCGCGTTCGAGCGCGCTGCGTCGCCCGATGCTGAGAAGATTCTCGTCCAGCATGCGCTCCTCGCGCGAGGCGATCCAGGTTATGTCATAGGCCAGACCAGGATGATTGCGGTAGAGTTCTTGCAGGGACTCGCGCTCGAAGACGCAAAGCAGCATCGGCGACAGCGCTTCGACGGAATGCTGCATCTCGCCCATCACGCTGCCTTGCAAGCCGATGAGGTCGCCCGGCATAAGATAGTTGAGGATCTGGCGGCGGCCGTCCTGCAGCAGCTTGTAGCGGAAAGCCCAGCCCGAAAGCACCGTGTAGAGATGTGCGCTGTGGCTCCCCTCGACCAGCACCGTGGCTCCCTTGTCGACCGCGAGTTCGCCCTTCTTGAACTTGCTGATGAAAGCCAGTTCCGATTTTTCGAAGTCGCGAAAAACCGGCAACGGCCGCAACGGACAGATTTCGCAAGGATACTGACGACCGGAGCCAACGCGGCTGCCCTGATCTGACATCATAACCCCTCTTCGAAGCCACCCCCCAGCGGGTCGGCTCAAACCGGTTCACTCGATCGCCACCTCGCGGCCGCGACATGTCTTTTTTAAATGACATCACACGAATTAGCGATCATGACTTCCGACGTTTCAAGGAGTTGTTGACTGTGCCCCCATTGCTAGACGGATTGCGGATTCTTGTCCTTGAAGATGAATTTCTCATCGCAATGGATGTCGAGCAGCTTTGCCGCGACAATGGCGCAGTCGAGGTGGCGATCGCTCGCGACCTGACGGAGATCGATGGCCAGGAAATTGCGTCGATGTTCGACGGGGCGATCGTCGATCTCATGCTGGGCGGCACCTCGACACTCGACTTCGCCTTTGGTCTTCGCGAAGCCGGCGTCCCGTTCGTGTTTGCCTCGGGCTATACCGATGCCAGCGAGATCAAGGCATCGTTTCCCGGAGTGAAACTGATCGGCAAACCCTATGCTGGAGAGGACCTCGTTAGGGCGCTTGCCGAGGCCTGCGGGCGCACCGCCGTCGGCTAAGACACCGAGCGGCCCGGTTGTCGGGCACGCTCCTTCTATCAACCATCAGGTCGCCGGCGATCCCGTCACCTGGGCGGATATGGCATCGGGCCCATACTCGTCTTCGCCGGAGATCTTCAGAATATCCTGCAATCGTGTACGGGCCCGGCTCACCCGGCTCTTGATCGTTCCGACCGCGCAACCGCAAATCTCGGCGGCCTCCTCATAGGAAAAGCCTGACGCGCCGATCAGGATGATGGCTTCACGCTGATCCTCTGGCAGTTGCTCGAGAGCGCCACGGAAATCCTTGAGGTCGAGCTGTCCATGCTGGGCCGGGTGAACGGCAAGCCTCGCCGTCATAATGCCATCGCTGTCCTGCACCTCGCGGCCGCGCTTGCGCATCTGAGAGTAGAACTCATTGCGCAGGATGGTGAACAACCAGGCCTTGAGATTGGTGCCGGGCTGGAAGCTCTCATGCTTGTCCCAGGCCTTGACCAGGGTTTCCTGGACAAGGTCGTCGGCCTTGTCGGAATTCTGCGTCAACGACACGGCAAACGCGCGCAAGCTCGGTATTGCCCCAAGCAGATCGGTCTTGAAGCCTTGGGAGACCGCGACCATGCCTCAGTCCTTTTTCTGGGCGGGTTCGGCCTGTTCCAGCTGGGAGAGCAGCTGGGCAAAGCGATCCGGCACATCGTCGGAGACGAGTTCGTCGTAATATTGTTTGAGTTTACGTCCGATCTCGGAGTTGGAACCGAGCGCATCCCCGGTGCCATCCCGGCGCCTTCCGGCAACGCCAGCCAGATTATCTTTCGTCATGTCCGTCATTTCGCCCTTGTATTCCCAGCCTTCCAAGCCGCCCTATATTACTCAATTCAACGCAAGCGGCATCCCCGTCTGGTCGCCCATCCCGCACTGAAACGCCTTCCCCTCACATTAGTTCCATCGAAGGTTGGAACTTTTTCCCAATGCGCGCGTTGTGGACAGGGCTTGCAATCAGCTTGACCTGCAATCTATGCAAACACGTCATTCTGAGGGAGACGTCTTACCATGAGTTTATCCGCTACCATCGCGCCGAACCTGCCGTTCCTGCGCCGCTTTTCGCGCGCCGTTTCCGGTTCGCAGGAGAGCGGCGATGCGCTGGTCGCCGCGATGCTCGAAGCCATCATCGCCGATGTCGAGATCTTCCCCGAAGCATCGAGCGACCGCATCGCGCTTTACAAGGTTTTCGCAAAGCTGTTCACGTCAGTGGCGATCCGCGTTCCCCAGGAGCATGCACAGTCGGCATGGGAACAACGCGCCGCGGCCAATCTGAACGCTCTTGCGCCACGTCCCCGCCAGGCGTTTCTGCTGGTTGCGGTGGAAGGCTTCAGCGAGGATGAAGCGGCCGAGATCCTCGATGTCGGAGACCAGGAGTTTTCAGAATTGCTTGCACAGGCGAGCAACGAGATTTCCCGCCAGGTGGCGACCGACGTGCTGATCATCGAAGACGAGCCGCTGATCGCCATGGATATAGAAGAAATGGTCGAGAGCCTTGGGCACCGTGTCGTCGGAACGGCGCGCACCCACGCTGAGGCGGTCGCCATGTTCGCCAAGACTCGGCCGAAGATGGTGCTGGCCGACATTCAGCTCGCCGATGGCAGTTCCGGCATCGAGGCCGTGAATGAGATCTTGTCGTCGACGTCCGTGCCGGTCATCTTCATCACCGCCTTCCCGGAGCGCCTGCTCACTGGCGAACGCCCAGAGCCCGCGTTCCTGGTCACGAAGCCGTTCAATCCGGATATGGTCAAGGCTCTGATAAGCCAGGCCCTGTTCTTCGATCGTCAGGCAAAGGCCGCCGCGTAAACCGCGACCTTTCGGCTACAATTCAAAAGGCCGTCCGCTGCGATGCAGCGGGCGGCCTTTTGGCAGGCTGGATCGCCTTCCGGAATGTCGGCCGCGTTTACCCCGAAAGGTTTGCAAGCATCGTCTTTTTCGGCAAAAGGTGGAACCAACCTCAGCCGATCACGTTTTTATCGCACCATTCGAAGGAGATGGACCATGCTGTACTGGGCGCTTGTATTTCTTGTCGTGGCGATCATCGCTGGGGCGCTTGGATTTGGCGGCATTGCCGGTACGTCCGCTGGCATAGCGCAGATCCTGTTCTTCATCTTCCTCGCGTTCCTGGTCATTTCGCTTCTTGCCGGCCTTATGAAGCGGGCGTGAGAACGACGACCAACTAGAACACTGGAAGCCGCACCCCTCAATCGGTTTCCAGCCACCGCCGGGTGGTGTCCCGCAAGGGACGCCGCCCGGCGGACCGCATTTTAGGACTGCGGATCGAGACTGCGGGAAGTCACAACGCTCGGGAACTCATTTGACAATGGGCCGTTCAGCCTGGGTTGGGTGGACATAACAAACAATGCGTACCAAGGCCTCGGACACCAATGAAGGCACGCAGGGCGAGGAAGTAATCGCCTTGCACCCCGCCGAAAACGGGATGCAGCTTGGCCGGGCCCTGCTCCACGCGCTCCATAATGCAGGCATTTCCGTTCTCTATCAGGATCGCGAGATGAAGACGGTATGGGCGCGCAACATGCGCGCGCCCTGGGCCTCTGGCAGCGCGGAAAGCAGTGACACGCTGCCGGCGGCGCAGGCGGAGCGCGTTGCAGCGGCCAAGCGCGACGTCATTGCTTCAGGCAACCCGCAATCCCTCGAGATCAACGTGCCCGCCGAAGATGGCGTCCGCTGGTTTCAGGTTTGGATCGACGCGGATCATGGCGATGGCGGTGCTGTCCAAGGCGTCGTCACCACCATGGTCGAAACGACCGACCAGAAACGCCGTGAGCAGACCCTGACGACGCTGCTGCGCGAGGTCAGCCATCGCTCCAAGAATCTGCTTGCGATCATTCAAAGCATAGCAACCCAGACCGGGCGCTATTCCGACACCATGGGCGACTTCCTGACACGCTTTCGCGGCCGGCTTCAATCGCTGGCCTCGTCGCAGGACCTTGTGACATCATCCAACTGGCGTGGCGCAGCGCTTCGTGAACTCGTCTCGGGCCAGGTCGGGCGGCATGGTGGCGACCCGCACGGCCTGCGCTTTCTCGGCCCGAATCCCTATCTCAATCCCAATGCCGCCCTGCATATCGGCCTGGCCATGCACGAACTTGCCGTCAACTCGGTCAGCTATGGCGCCCTGTCGCATGCCGACGGTTTCGTCGAAGTGACGGCCAATCTGACGGACAAGGGCGGCGACAACACCGAACTGTCGCTGACATGGGTCGAGAGGATACCGGAGGGCCACGCCGGCCGGAGCCAGAAGCGCTTCGGCAGCGTCGCGCTCGAGCGAGTTGTGCCCGCATCCCTAAACGGAACGGCCAAGCTCGATATTGCCCTTGATCGCCTCGAATACCGCCTTGTCGTTCCGCAGGGGAATTTCGAGACAGAGTGACTGCCGGCTCCGCGCACACGTCGCCCGGCCAGTCACAGAATGCCTTTCCCGTGGACGGTCTGGAACTTGTAGAGCCTTCGCACATTCCAATGCTGGACTTGCAGAATGACGCGGGAGGAATGCCTTGACGATCGCCGATATGAACAGGCTGGAGCACGCCGCGCATATGTCCATGGACGGGTTCCAGGACACCGAGGCAGCCTTACCGTCGTTTGATGTCCCTGCACTGACTTCTTCGCGCCTTGCTGCGATCGTCGCGAGCGCGGCAATCCTCATGGTCTCTTTGTTCCAGCTGTTTCGCTGACATCCAAATCCAGGCATGTCCGACACCGAGCACGCATCGGTGTGCTTCGGAACCGTCCTGCGTGGGGCCGGACGCCCTGCTCGTGCTGGGCGAGCTCCTGCCCCACACCATATTTTTTCCGAGTATCGTTGGGCAGGAACTTTGGCGGTCATGAGTCGTTACTGTGGCGAGAGGACGTCGCCATGGAACACATCGCCGCATTGCTGCTGGTAATCGGTTGCTCCAATACCATGGGGGAGTGCCGCGAACTTCCCGTACCTGTGAGCGTTTTCGCTTCTGCAGATCAATGCGTGGCCGAGCGGCCCTTCGCCATGGGTGACGTGCAGGGACAGGCGCAGCGCATCGTCGCAAAGTGCCTCCCGGTCGATCCAGCGCTGGAAGACGATTATGATCAGATCGTCTGGGCCGTGCGCCCGGATGGTACTCTCGACGCATCCCTTGCGGTTTCCAGCATGGTGATGGCATCGAACACGATACGCCCAGAAAAAGACTATCTTAGCCAACAATAGATTGCAGCAGCAAAGGCTGTCATTTCATGCTAAATGACGGCTGGAGCATATCCAAGTGAGGACACAAAGTGAGGAGCGACTCTATGCGGAAGATTCTTATTGCCATGGTTGCGGTTGTAGCGGTTAGCGGCTGCACGTCGACTGAACAGGACGTGGCTGGCGGCACTTTGATTGGTGCTGGTGTTGGCGGCCTGGTTGGTGGCGGCAAGGGAGCTTTGATCGGTGCCGCCGTCGGCGCCGGCTCGGGCCTGCTGGTGCGCAACCTGCGCAACGGCTATTGCCAGTATCGCGATCGTCGCGGCCGTATCTACACGGCACGCTGCAACTAATTCGCTGATACCCGGAATATTGAAATCCAGAGGCTGGTTTCCGGCCTCTGGATTTTTTTTGACTGCAACATCCCAGGACCATGAAACCGCTCGTCATTTCTTAACGGCGAGTTCCCCTGCTTCGCCAAGCGATGCGTGGCGATCGCAGCCTATGTCGTGATCAAATCGCTGCCTGCCGCGCGTGTCAGGCGGCGATCTTCAGCGCACCTGGCCCTGGAATGGCGCCGGGCGGGCACTTGCCCAGGATGATCATGCCCAGAACCTCGTCCTGGGTCACATCCGTGGTGCGCGCGGTGCCGACGACTTGGCCATTCTTCATGACGCAAACCCGGTCGGCGAGATCGAAGACGTCGTGGATGTCGTGGCTGATCAGGAAGATGCCGATGCCGTCGGACTTGAGCTGCTTGACCAGTTCGCCGACCTGCGCCGTCTCCTGCGGACCGAGCGCCGCCGTCGGCTCGTCCATGATCAGGATGCGTGCATTGAACAGGATGGCGCGCGCGATCGCGACTGACTGCCGCTGGCCGCCCGACAGCTTGATCACCGGTTCCTTGAAACGCTGGAAGCGGGGATTGAGCCGTCCCATCACCTTGCGCGCCTCTGCTTCCATGGCGACGTCGTCGAGCGTGCCCCACGCCGTCATCAGTTCGCGGCCAAGAAACAGATTGGCGGCGGCGTCGACATTGTCGGCCAGCGCCAGTGTCTGGTAGATCGTCTCGATGCCGTATTTCTTTGCTTCGCGCGGGTTGGAGATCGAAGCCTCCTGGCCATTGACAAAGATCTGGCCAGAATCCCGCTTGTAGGCGCCGGACAGGATCTTGATCAGCGTAGACTTGCCGGCGCCGTTATGGCCGAGCAGCGCAACGACCTCGCCGGGGAAAAGATCGATCGAGGCGTCGTCGACGGCGCGAATGCCGCCAAAGGCGATCGAGATGTTGCGCATATCGATCAGCGGTGTGCCGGCGGGAGCGTTTTGGTCGGCCATGTCGATTTCTCCCCCTAGACCCGCTTGCGATAGACTGTGTCGAGCCAGACGGCGATGACCAGCACGGCGCCGACGACGATGCTCTGCAGCGGCGAGTCGACGCCCAGCAAGACCATGCCCGATTGCAGCGACTGCATCAGCAGCGCGCCAAGCATGGCGCCGATGACGGTTCCCGAGCCGCCGGCAAGCGATGTGCCGCCGATGACGGCCGCGGCAATGACAAGCAGCTCGTCCAATGTTCCGAGCACGTTGGTCGCCGAATTCTGCCGGGCCGAGGAGATCGCGGCTGCGATCGTCGCCAGCACGCCCATGATCATGAACACTTTCATGGTGATCCAACGGGTGTTGATGCCGGCGAGATTGGCGGCCTCCGGATTGCCGCCGATGGCGAAGACGTACCGGCCGAAGCGGGTACGGTTGGTGATGAAGGTCATCACCAGTCCGACGGCGATTGCCATCAGCACCGGTATGGCGATGCCATGCGCGATGAACAGGCCGCCCGGGGGAACCGTGATGTTGTTGGCCGCCGCGTACCTGTTGACGATGCCGATAGGCCATGGATAGGAATTGGCGAGCCAGACGGCACCCAGGATGATGCCGCAGGTGACGACGCCGAGCAATGTCTCCGCCCAGATCGGCCGCAGCGGAAAACGAAAGCGCTTGCGCTGCACCCGCCCGTTGAACAGGGCGAATGCCACGGC
>NZ_JBAZUD010000029.1:0-40027 GCF_041661565.1 Mesorhizobium sp. | reverse complement strand
GCGCTCGAGGTCCGCGCGGGCCTTGCCGGAGGCATCGAGTTCGCCGGTCAGGCGCTCACTGGCGGCTTGCAGCTTGTCGCGTTCGCCACGCGTGCGGCCGAGATCGCCACGCAGGCTGTCGAGTTCGCCCCGCAGACGCCCCCAGATGAACCAGCCAACCAACACGCCTACCAGGAACGCCAGGACCACATAGAAATAAGTGCCCATTGTCTCTCTCCAGTCGGATCCGCTCGCCGTGGGTCGTGACCTTCGGCGAAGGACCACTCGATGGTATTCCGCGTTTCGCGGAACAGCCGGCTTCCGTTCGAGCTGTCGGCGACAAGGTTTGCATGCCCATGGCCAACGGCTGTTGTCGCCTGCACCGGAATGTCAGGGCCGGGCGAGACTTTTCCCGCCGACCCGCATCCACTACGGCTGAGCTTGGAATAAAGGCTATCATAGAGCTTGCGGAAAGCTATGGTGAAAACTCCCGCCCAAAGTTGTTCAAGAACAAATATTTCCACAAGAACAGTGTGATGCCGACATGCATTCCGGCTTAACTGTTCTGGCAGGCATCAAAGATGCCTCAGGCGTCGAGCGCTTCCAGCTCGTCGATCAGGCCGCTGATCACGCCAAGGCCGATCTGCCAGAAGGCGGGGTCGGTGGCGTCGAGCCCAAAGGGTGCCAGAAGTTCGGAATGATGCTTGGTGCCGCCGGCGCGCAGCATCTCGAAATACTTGTCCTGGAAGCCGCGTTCTGCATTCTGGTAGACCGCGTAGAGCGAGTTCACCAGGCAGTCCCCGAAAGCATAGGCGTAGACGTAGAAGGGCGAATGGATGAAGTGCGGGATGTAGGTCCAGAATACCTCATAGCCCTCGCGCAGCTTGATCGCGGGGCCGAGGCTCTCGGCCTGCACTTCGAGCCAGAACTGGCCGATCCTGTCGGAGGTGAGCTCGCCATTCTTGCGCTCCGCATGCACCTTGCGCTCGAATTCATAGAAGGCGATCTGGCGCACGACGGTGTTGATCATGTCCTCGACCTTCTGGGCGAGCATGGCCTTGCGTTCGCGCCTGTCGGTGGTCTGGTCGAGCAGCGAGCGGAAGGTCAGCATCTCGCCGAACACCGAGGCCGTCTCGGCCAGGGTCAGCGGCGTCGAGGCCATCAGCGCGCCCTGACCGCTGGCCAGCACCTGATGCACGCCATGGCCGAGTTCATGCGCCAGCGTCATCACATCGCGCGGCTTGCCCATGTAGTTCAGCAGGACATAAGGATGCGCCGACGGCACGGTCGGATGCGCGAAGGCGCCGGGCGACTTGCCGGGACGCACCGGCGCGTCGATCCAGTTGCGGTCGAAGAAGGTGCGGGCGATCTCCGCCATGTCGGGCGAAAAGCGCTGGTAGGCGGACAGCACCGTATTCCTGGCCTCGTCCCAGCCGATGACCGCCTGTGGCGTATCGGGCAACGGCGCGTTGCGGTCCCAGTGGTTCATGACGTCCATGCCCAGCCAGCGCGCCTTCATCGCGTAATAGCGGTGCGACAGGCGCGGATAGGCGTCGCGCACGGCCGACGCCAGCGCATCGACCACGCCGCGCTCGACGCGGTTGGCGAGATGGCGTGAATCGGCGATGTCCTCGAAGCCGCGCCAGCGGTCGGATATCTCCTTGTCCTTAGCCAGCGTGTTGGTGATCAGCGTGAAAGTGCGCACATTCTTGCGGAAGGTCGCGGCCAGCGCCTCGGACGCTCGGCGACGCACCTCGCCATCGGCATCCTGCAAGCGGTTCAGCGCTGGTTCCAGCGACAGTTCCTCGCCGTCGATGTCGAAGCGAAGGTCGGTCATCGTCTCGTCGAACAGACGGTTCCAGGCGCCACGGCTGGTGATCGATTTCTCGTGGAAGAGTTGCTCGACCCGGTCCTCGAGCTGGTAGGGCTTGTCCTTGCGCAGATCGAGCACCCACGGGCGGTAATGGCCGAAGGCGGGGTCGGCGGCGAGCGCGCCCTCGATCGCGGCGTCGTCGATGAGGTTGAGTTCGAGCGCGAAGAACAACAGGTGCGCGCTGGCGTCGGTCATCTTCTCCTGGACGTCGCCATAGAGCTTGGCGCGCGCGGGATCGGCGGTGTTTCCGGCATAGACCAGGCCGGCGTAGGAGACGATGCGACCGATCAGTTCCTCCAGTGCCTCGTAGGCCACCAGCGCTTCGCCCAGTTTGCCCGCGCCGCCTCGCCCGGCCTCGGCGGCCAGCGTGCCTTTCCAGCGGCTCTCGAAGCCGATCGCTTCACTGGCGGCCCTGGCGATGTCACGCTTCAGTTCCGGCGCATCCATGCCGGCATAGAGATCGGCAAGGTTCCACTCCGGCAAATTGCCAAGCTCGGCGGCGCCTTGGCCGGATGTTGGCGCCAACAGGTGCCGAGCGGAAACCGTGTGCCCAGGAAGCATGTGCCTAAAAACCATGTGAAATACCGTTACCTTCCGTGGCCAATGTTCAAGGGGAACGAGAAGCCGATCAAATCCTAAGGAATTCGTTCACCGGGTTTTTTGAAAGCTTATTTAGAACCCTGTGCCAAGATGGTCCACAGGCCAGAATTCCTCGGGCGGCACAGTCAATCAGTCATGACAGGTTCCATACTTATAGTCGATGACGATCCCGTGCACCGCCGGCTGCTCGAGGCGGCGGTGACGCGGTTCGGCCACGTCGCGACCGTCGTCGATGGCGGCGCGGCCGCCCTCGACGCCCTCGACGGGCAAGGCGCCGGCGAGGTGTCGCTGGTCATCCTCGACCTTGTCATGCCCGGTCTCGACGGGATCGGCGTGCTGAAGGCGATGCGTGAACGCGGCATCAACGTCCCGGTGATCGTTCAGACCGCCCAGGGCGGCATCGAGACGGTGGTTTCGGCGATGCGCCACGGCGCCTTCGATTTCGTCGTCAAACCGGCGTCTCCGGACAGGCTGCGGGCTTCCATCGCCGACGCGCTCAAGGTCGAAGCCGTCGAAGGCGAGGTCAAGCGCACGTCACGACGGCGCGGCGGGCTCCTGACCTTCAAGGACATGATCACGCACAGCCCGGCCATGGACAGGGTGATCCGCCTTGGCCAGAAAGCGGCGGCATCAAGCATACCGATCCTGATCGAGGGCGAATCCGGCGTCGGCAAGGAACTGGTGGCGCGCGCCATCCAGGGCAGCGGCGACCGCCGCTCGAAACCCTTCGTTACCGTCAACTGCGGCGCCATTCCCGACAATCTGGTCGAATCGATCCTGTTCGGGCACGAGAAGGGGTCGTTCACCGGCGCCACCGACAAGCACACCGGCAAGTTCGTCGAGGCGCATTCGGGAACCTTGTTCCTGGACGAGATCGGCGACTTGCCGCTCGACGTGCAGGTCAAGCTGCTGCGCGCCGTGCAGGACGGCGAGGTCGACCCGGTTGGCGGCCGCGGCACGGTCAGGGTCGATATCAGGCTGATCTCGGCGACGCACCGCAACCTCCTGCAACAGGTCAAGGACGGCAAGTTCCGCGAGGATCTGTTCTACCGGCTCAACGTCTACCCGATCTTCGTGCCGCCGCTGCGAGACCGCCGCGACGACATTCCCTACCTGGTCACGCATTTCATGGAGAAGGTGGCGCCGGCCGACCAGCGTCATCGCCTGCAGGGCATCTCGGCCGCGGCCCTTGCCGTGTTGCAGGCCTATGACTGGCCCGGAAACATCAGGCAGCTCGAGAATGCCGTCTTCCGGGCCTCGGTGCTGTGCGAAGGCGATGTGTTGACCACCGAGGACTTCCCTCAGATCCGGGCGCAGGTGGAAGGGACGATCAATCTCGACGCCGACAGCGTCGCTTCCTTGCCGTACCCGCCCGTTGATGCACGGCCGCGCCTCGACGCAGGACCGTCGGATGGAGGCGCGCCCGAGCCCGAAGCGGATGCGCCGGCCAGGTTCCTGTCACGCTTCGGAACGTTGCGGGCGCTTGACGAACGCGGCAATGTGCGGGCGTTGGCCGACGTCGAACTGGAAATGATCAAGCTCGCCATCGATCACTATAACGGCCAGATGAGTGAGGTCGCCCGCCGGCTCGGCATCGGCCGCTCGACACTCTACCGCAAGCTCAAGGAATACGGCATCGATCCGGAGACCGGCCGAATCGATCGCCTCGCGTCCTGACACCGGCGTCGTGACACGCTTGCATCGGCACAATCCCAGCGTTTCGCGGCTTTCGACCGAATTGGGGCAAACTCATGGACAGGCCTGTTCACGCATTAAGGCCATCGGTAACAGATCGTGTTTCGGGTAAACGCCGAAACCTGATCTAAACCAGCGGTTTACCAAGAAACCCTGCGGACAAATTTTGACGGGATATCGCCATGGTGTTACCGTATTTCAGCTTCAATAAGCGATGATTAACCATTAGGATCGATATTCGGATGTGATCATTCCACGTCCGTTTGTGCAAATCCGGGGACAAACGGCAGCCTGCAGGGCCTTTTGATTTGAACAGAATCGAACGACACACGAACGGGCGGCACCATCACTCGAGCGTCTGGCCAAAGTGGCTGGCGGCATTGATCGTCGCTTTTGGTCTCGTGGCCGCGGCCGCCACCGGCGCCAGTGCCGACACACGTTCGCTCAAGCTCTATCATCTCCATACGCACGAGAAGGCCGAGATCGTCTACAAGCGCAATGGCCGCTACGACGCCGACGGCCTCAGGAAGATCAACATCATCTTGCGCGACTGGCGTCGCAACGAGCCGACCAAGATGGATCCGCGCCTGCTGGACCTGGTCTGGGAAGCGTATCGCGAAAGCGGCGCGACCGACTATATCCAGGTCGTCTGCGGCTATCGCTCTCCGTCGACCAATTCGATGCTACGCAGCCGCAGCCGCGGCGTGGCCGAGAAAAGCCAGCACATGCTCGGCAAGGCCATGGACTTCTATATTCCCGGCGTGCCGCTCAAGAAGCTGCGCAACATCGGCCTCAAGATGCAGGGCGGCGGTGTCGGCTTTTATCCGACCTCGGGCTCGCCCTTCGTCCACATGGATGTCGGCAATGTGCGCCACTGGCCCGGCATCAGCCGCCAGGAACTGGTCAGCCTGTTCCCCAACGGCAAGACACTGCATGTGCCGAGCGACGGCCGGCCTTTGCCCGGTTATGAGCAGGCGCTTGCTTCCTACAAGTCGCGCAAGGGTTCGGGTGCTCCAGCCATTGAGATGGCCAGCGCCGGACGCAGCGGCAAGAAATCCGGTGGATTCCTGGCCGCCTTCTTCGGTGGCGGCGGCGACGACGAGGCCGACGACAGCGCCGATGTCGAGACCGCGTCAGCCGCTCCCCCGCCCAGGGCCAAGAGCGTGAAGCCCGCACTCGCGACGGCCAAGAGCAGCCAATTGCCGGGCATTGCGATCGTGGCCCCCGAGAATGCGCAGCGCGCGGATATTCCGCGGATCGCCGAAGAGCAGGACGCCGAGCCGGCAAAGGATACGCCGGAGACCATCATCGCGTCCCTGCCGTCGCGCAGCATTCCGTTGCCTGACTTCGCGCCGCGGCCAAAGGCGGATGTCGGCGCGCAGACCCCCGAGGACGTGCCGTTTGCGATGGCGGATGCGTCGTCCACGACCGAGCAGGCCGTGGCGACCGCGCAGGCGCCGGCGAGCGTGCCTTTCGGCAAGACCGATGCCGCGGCCGTCGCGCCAGCGACCGCCGATCCGGCCCGTGTCGCCGTGAACAACATACCGTTGCCGACCTGGCGTCCGGAGCGCGCCTTGCCGGCGGAACTGGCACCGCCCCCCAGCAAGGATGTGCTGATGGCGCTTGCCGATACGGCTGAACAGGGCAAGGCCGCCGCCGATGCATTCTCGGTGCTGCCTACGGCCCGGCCAGAGATGGCCAGGCCGGATGCGGTGAAGGCCGTGCTCGACGAGGCCAATGCCGAGGTCGGCGCCGCCGACGAATACCAGGTTGCTTCCTTGTCCGAGCCGGGTCCGGCCCCGAACGATCAGTCGGATGCGGATGTCGCATGGCCCCGCGACGCCGTGGCCGCGCGGCCGGCCGGCTCCGATCCGGTCGCCGCCATCGGCGCCGGCGTGAAGACCACCCGCAAGGAACCGAGGGCCACGGCGCGCGATCTGAAGCCAGGTCCAAAAGCCATGGTTGTTGCCGCCGCGCCGCAGGCCGCGCGCTGGGCGCTGACCAGTGGCGAGACTGTCGCCGCCGTGTCGAGCGCCACGACAGCGCCGGGTTACGCCTACAGCATCGTGCACACGCCACCGAGCGAAGTTTACACGACCGGTTTCCAGCCGGGCAATCAAGTGGCCGATGCCAATCGGTTCACCGGCAACGCCGTCAAGTTCCTATCGGTCGCCCGTTTCCAGACCAAGTAACGCATCAATTCCGATCGAGAGCCGCGCCGGGCGACCGGCGCGGCTTTTTGCTGCTTCGAGCGGCTCGCTCGCTCCGCCCTTCGAACTTCACGCCGGTCTGACATTGCCGTGATCACGGAACGGTGGGCAGTTCCGCGGGTTTCTCCTCGGTAGTTTCAAACCCGGGGATACCCATGAAAAAAATTCTATTGGCATCCGTCATTGCGCTGGCAACCGCTTCGGCGGCCATCGCTCCGACACAGGCGGCGACTGTTGTCGTCAAGACCGACAATCATATGCATCATCATATGCGGATGATGAAGAAGCACTGCCACACCAGGGTGGTCACGACCTGGAGGCACCATCACAAGGTGACCAAAGAGGTCAAGGTCTGTAGCTGATCAGTCAGGATCGATCTCGAAAAACCCGGTCGGCGCAAGCCGGCCGGGTTTTTTGCGTGCGCGTGGCACCGCTATTTCTTGAGCTGGCTTGCAGCGCGGGCGAGGGCTTCGATCTCATCCCATTTGCCCGCCTTGACCAGGTCGTCCGGCGCCACCCAGGAGCCACCCACACAGACGACATTGGCCAGGCTCAGATAGTCGGCCGCGTTCTTGCCGGTGATGCCGCCGGTCGGGCAGAATTTCACGTCGGCGAGCGGAGAGGCGAAAGCCTTCAGCGAGGCGATGCCGCCGGACTGCTCGGCCGGGAAGAACTTCAGGAACCGCAGGCCCGCCTCGCGCGCGGCCATGATCTCGCCGGGGGTGATGGCACCGGGCAGCAGCGGAACCTCGCTGTCGGCTGCCGCCGCCAGCAGCTCGCGCGTGATGCCTGGGCTGACGATGAACCGCGAACCGGCGCTGGCGGCCTGTTCGAACTGGTTCGCATCGAGAATGGTGCCGGCGCCGACGATGGCTTCCTCGACCTCGGCCGCCACGCGCCGGATCGCTTCCAGTGCGTCGGCGGTCCTCAGCGTGATCTCGATCGCCGGCAGGCCGCCGCGCGCCAGCGCGCGGGCCAGTGGTACGGCGTCAGCGACATTGGCGATCCTGAGCACCGGGATGACAGGCTGGCCGTTGAGGAGCGACAGGAGATTTTCGGTCTTGCTTGGCACTGTGGCTCTCCGCTTCGGTGGCTGATTCAACCGATTAGCAGACGGGTGTTTTTCTGTCCACGAAACGAAGCGTATCACGATGTCACACGGACCGGGACAGCCATGCCGGCCACAAGTCGAGACCGATGATGGGCTGATGAACACGCCAGCCTTGAATCGGCTGCCGCGAGCGGCTAGTTGCTGCGTGGCCATGACATCGTCCACGCCAACAGACGCGATCCGCGTCGCCGCGCTCTACCGCTTCGCCCGGCTCGATGCGTTCGAAGCCCTGCGCGCGCCGCTCGCCGCCTTCTGTTGCGGGCGCGGCATCAAGGGCACGCTGCTCCTGGCGCGCGAGGGCATCAACGGCACCGTCGCCGGCGCCGTAGACGACATCGCCGCGTTGATCTCGCATATCGAAGCCATCGACGGCCTGGCCAATCTCGAGGTCAAGTACAGCAGTGCGGCCGAAATGCCGTTCCACCGCATGAAGGTGCGGCTGAAGCGCGAGATCGTCACCATGGGGGTCGAGACGATCGACCCGATGACAGGCGCCGGCGCCTACGTCGCGCCGGCTGACTGGAACGCGCTGATTTCAAGCCCAGACACGATCGTCATCGACACGCGCAATGCCTACGAAGTGTCGATCGGAACCTTCAAGGGTGCTGTCGATCCGGCAACGGCAAGCTTTCGGGAATTCCCCGCCTGGGTGGAAGCGCACCGGGAGCAGTTGCAGGGCCGCAAGGTCGCGATGTTCTGCACCGGCGGCATACGCTGCGAAAAGGCGACCGCCTATGTCAGATCACTCGGCTTCGAGGACGTGTTCCACCTCAAGGGCGGAATCCTGCGATATCTCGAGGAGGTTCCGGCCGGCCAGAGCCTCTGGGAGGGCGAGTGCTTCGTCTTTGACGAGCGGGTCTCGGTGTCGCATGGCCTTGCCGAGGGCGACGCGAAGCTTTGCCGCGCCTGCCGCCACCCGCTGACCGCCGACGACCGCCAATCGCCCAAATTCGCCGCCGGCGTGTCCTGTCCGCATTGCTTCGACGCCCGTTCCGACGAGGACCGCCGGCGATACGCCGAGCGGCAACGCCAGGTCGAGCTTGCGCAGTCGCGGGGCAGGGGTCCGCATATCGGGTCCTGAGCGAGGCATCGGCTACTCGCCGTGCGGCCCGTGTCATTGTAATGTCAGGATGCGGGACCTACCTCTGCGACGTTCGAAACCGCCCGTTCGGCCGGGCAAATCCTGGAGGCACTGCATGTTCGACCCCAAGAAGCTTCTCGACGATCTGCTCGGCTCGCAAATTCCCGGCAGCGGCGGCACCGTTCGCGACAAGGCGGGCCAGGCCGTCCAGATGGCCAAGGACAATCCGCTAGCCGCCGGGGCGCTTGCGGCCGTGCTGCTGGGTACCGGCGCCGGCCGTGAGGTAACGGGCGCCGCCGTGAGGCTCGGAGGATTGGCCGCGATCGGTGGCCTCGCCTACAAGGCCTACCAGAACTACAAGTCCGGGAATGCGCCGGAACAGCAGGCGCCCACGGCCGGCGAGCCGGAACTTCTGCCGCCGCCGCAGGACACCGCCTTCCACCCGTCGCAGGCGCCGCAGGGAGAGGACGAATTCACGCTGACCCTGATTCGCGCGATGATCTCGGCCGCGAAGGCCGACGGTCACATCGACGACGAGGAACGCCAGAAGATCGCCGGCAAGCTCAGCCTTTCTGGGATCGATACGGATGCCGAAAAGTTCCTGATGGCGGAACTGGAGAGCCCGCTCGATCTCGACACGCTGGTGGCCGGCGCCAAGACCGATGCGCAGAAGCTCGAACTCTACACCGCGTCGCGCCTGACCATCGATCCCGACACGCGCGCCGAGCGCGGCTATCTCGACCTGCTTGCCGGCCGGCTCGGCCTGCCGGACGCGCTCATCGACCATGTCGAGGCGACCGTTTCGGCGGCCAAGGCGCCCGCGGCGCCGGCCGGCACTTCGCCCAATCCGCGCTGGTAGGCCAAAACGGCACAAGCGGCCCTTGCCTCGTTAACCTTCCGTTAACCCAGCAAGCGCATCATTCCTGGCAGTCGAACCGGCTTTCCTCCTCCCAAGCCCGGTTCAGATCAGGGCGGTCGCCAATGGCCGCCCTTTTTGTTGGGAGGTTTGTTCTTCCGCTTGCGGCTTGTCACGGCGTCGATCATTTGCGATGGCTGCGGCTTCTGCGGAGGACACAAAATGACAGATCCACGAACCGCCATCGTCACCGGCGCCGGCACGGGCATCGGCAAGAGCGTCGCCACGGCACTGCTGAAGTCCGGCTGGAACACGGTGTTTTGCGGGCGGCGCAAGGCGGTGCTGGATGAAGCGATCACCGAGGCCGGGCCGACAGAGGCAAAGGCCCTGGCGGTTGCCTGCGATATCAGCAAGGCTGGTGAGGTCGACGCAATGTTCGAGACCGTGGCCGCTGCCTTCGGCCGGGTCGACCTGCTCTTCAACAATGCCGGCATGGGATACAAGTCCACGCCCATCGACGAGATCCCGGTCGAGGTCTGGAACGACGTCGTCGGCGTCAATCTCACCGGCTCGTTCCTGTGCGCCCGTGCCGCCTTCGGCGCGATGCGCAGGCAACGACCGATGGGCGGCCGGATCATCAACAACGGCTCGGTCTCTGCCTATGCGCCAAGGCCCGGTTCGGTGCCCTACACCGCGACCAAGCACGCCATCACCGGGCTCACCAAGACGCTGGCGCTCGATGGCCGTCCTTATGACATCGCCTGCGGGCAGATCGATATCGGCAATGCGCTGACAGACATGGCCCAGCCGATGACCGTAGGCGTGCCGCAGGCCAACGGCACGATATCAGCCGAAGCGGTGATGGATGTGCGGCATGTCGCAGACGCGGTCCTTCACATGGCCAGTCTGCCGCTCGACGCCAATGTGCTGTTCATGACGGTGATGGCGACCAAGATGCCTTTCGTCGGCAGGGGCTGAGCAGCAGGCAACGACGGGCTTTCGCCCGGGTCATTGGCCCGCCAGCGGGACGCCGGGTTTGAAGAGCAGAATGGGCCTGATCTCGTAGACGGCGGTCGGATTGACGCGGCGAAGGTCGCGGGCGATGGCGATGGCGTCCTCTCTCGTGGCGCAGTCGACGACATAGAGGCCGAGCAACTGTTCCTTGGTCTCGGCGAAGGGACCGTCGATGACCATGCCGTCTCCCGGGCCGCGCAGGGTGCAGGCGTCCTGGGTCGCCCCCAGGCGCGCGGACGGGCCAAGGGTGCCTTTCTCATGCAGCCGGGTGCCAATCTTCAGCAAGTCGGCCATCAGGGCCGCGTCTTCCTGCGGAGTGAGCGCCTTGATCGCACTTTCCACGTGATAGGCAAGAATTGCATAGAACATCTGGATGCACCCGATTTTCGATCCTGTCCCAGGACCGTAGCCGTCCCGGCGATACGCGCCAGTCCTGATTGCCCGGCTACGGACAGCTCATGACAGCCGGCCGAAACCAAGGGTTCGCGAGGCGCTTGGCCTCACTTCGCCAGGAACGTCCTGATCCGCTCCAGCGCGCGCAGGATGTTTTCCTCGGAGTTGGCGTAGGAGAGCCTGACATACCCTTCGCCGAGAATGCCGAAATCGGGGCCGCCGATCAGCGCCACCCCGGCCTCCTCGAGCAAGGCGGACGCCAGCTTCTTGGCCTTCCAGCCGGTCTTCGACACGTTCGGGAAGGCGTAGAAAGCACCCTTCGGCGTGATGCAGGAGATATTGGGCAGGCCATTCAGCCCCTCGACCACGACCTGCCGGCGGCGATCGAAGGCGCGCATCATGGTGTCGACGTCGTCCTGGGGGCCGTCTATCGCGGCGATGCCGGCGTATTGGCTTGGCGCGTTGACGCAGGACCAGCAATTGACCGCCAGCTTGCGCACCTTGTCGTAGAGGTGGGCGCTCTTGTCGCCATTCGGCCAGATCGACCAGCCCATGCGCCATCCGGTCATTGCCCAGGTCTTCGACCAGCCATTGAGCACGATCAGCCGGTCACGGATCTCGGGAAAGGCGAGCAGCGAGCAATGCGTCTCGCCGTCATAGGTCATGACGTCATAGATCTCGTCCGAGAGGATGGCGACATCGGGGTGCTTCTCCAGCCCCTTGACCAGCTTCTCGATCTCGGCGCGCGGCGTGACGCCGCCGGTCGGGTTGGCCGGCGAGTTGAGGATCAGCAGCCTGGTCTTCGGCGTGATCAGCGCCAACGTCTCCTCGGCCGAGAAGGCGAAGCCGTTCTCCTCGCGCATCGGCACGGGAATGGGGGCTGCTCCGGTGAATTCGATCATCGAACGGTAGATAGGAAAGCCAGGGTCGGGATAGAGGATTTCGGCGCCCGGCTCGCCTAACATGAGGATGGCCGCGAACATGGTCGGCTTGCCGCCCGGCAGGATCATCACAGCTTCGGGCGAGACTTCGACGCCGGTCGTCGTCAGCGTGCGTCGAACGACCGCTTCGCGCGTCGCCAGCAGCCCATTGGCCGGGGTGTAGCCGTGATGGCCGTCACGCAGCGCCTTGATCGCCGCCTCGACGATGTGCGGCGGCGTCTTGAAGTCGGGCTGGCCGATGCCGAGATTGACGATGTCGCGGCCCTGGCTGGCCAGCGCCGTCGCCCGGGCCAGCACGGCAAAGGCGTTTTCCTCGCCGAGACGGTCGAAGGCTGAAATCGTGTGGAGCATTTTTCCCGTCCGTGTGGTTCTTGCTGTTGGATCGCGTTTTTGTGAGCTTCGGCCCGCAAAAGTCAAACGGATTGGAGTGTCTTGTGTCGGAAAATCTCGAAGGTTGGCAACCGCGTCCCCGACCCGAGCGCAAGGTCCTCGACGGCCGGTATGTCCGGCTTGAACCGCTGAGCGCCGCAAAACACGGCGATGGCCTCTATGAGGCGTCCTCGGTGCCGGATGTCGACGGCCGCTTCGCCTGGCTCCCCGACTATCCGCCGGAGACCCGCGCCGCTTTCCAGCCCTGGCTGGACAAGGCGCAAGCCAGCGAGGATCCGCTGTTCTTCGCCGTCATCGACAAGGCAAGCGGCAAGGTCGCCGGCCGCCAGACGCTGATGCGCATCGACCCGGCTTACGGCGTCATCGAGATCGGCAACATCTATTGGGGGCCGCTGATGTCGCGCAAGCCGGCGGCGACGGAAGCCCAGTTCCTGTTCATGAAGTACATTTTCGACGAGCTCGGCTATCGCCGCTACGAATGGAAGTGCAACAACCGCAACGAGCCGTCGAAGCGGGCCGCCGAACGGTTCGGCTTCAAGTTCGAGGGCATTTTCCGCCAGCACCTCATCGTCAAGGGTGAAAACCGCGACACTGCGTGGTATTCGATCATAGACAAGGAGTGGCCGGGCTTAAGCAAAGCCTATGAGGCATGGCTCGATCCGGCCAATTTCGTTGGCGGCGGCAAGCAGAAGCGACGGCTCGAGGATTTTCGCGCGGAATACGGAGCGTGAGCCGAACCGCGTAACAGGAGTTTCATTGGCGCATACGCACGATCATGGCGGTCACAGCCAAGGTTCCGGCCATGTCCATGGCTCGACCGACAAGAAACGCGTCCTGATCGCGGCCTGCCTGACCGGCGGTTTCATGGTCGCAGAGGCAGCCGGCGGCTTTTTCACCGGATCGCTGGCGCTGCTGGCCGATGCCGGCCACATGCTGGCCGATTCGATCGCGCTCGGCCTGGCCTGGTATGCATTCCATCTTGCCGGCCGCCCGGCGACCGGCCGTCTCACCTTTGGCTTCGGCCGGGTCAAGACGCTGGTGGCCTATACCAATGGCATCGCCATCTTCGTCATCGCGCTGTGGATCGTCTACGAGGCGTGGGGACGCCTGCATACACCGGCGCTGGTGCTGGGGGGACCAATGCTGGCGGTGGCGAGCCTCGGCCTGCTGGTCAACATCGCCTGCTTCTTCGTGCTGCATGGCGGCGACCGCGAAAGCCTCAACATGCGCGGCGCCATCCTGCATGTGCTTGGCGACCTGCTCGGTTCGGCCGCGGCGATCGCCGCTGCGCTTGTCATCCTGGCCACCGGCTGGACGCCGATCGACCCGATCCTGTCGGTTCTCGTCGCGCTGCTGATCCTCTCCACCGCATGGTCGTTGATGCGCGAAGCCGCGCACGTCCTTTTGGAAGGAGTGCCGCCAAGCCTCGACCGCGACCTGATCGCGAGGGACCTGGAAACGACGGTGGCGGGCGTGCGCGAGGTCCATCACATGCATGTCTGGTCGATCGACGGCGCCAGCACGATGGCGACATTGCATGCCTGCCTCGATGAGGGGGTCGATGCCTTTCGGGCGGTCAGCGCCATCAAGAAGCGACTTGCCAACGGACACGGCATCAGCCATGCCACCGTGGAGCCGGAATTCGGCCGCTGCGCCGACAACGGCCATGACCACGGGCATGATAACGGGCATGACCACGACCACGATGCGGCCGCGCATCACGGCCACCATCACTAGGCCGGAGCGCCGGTCTGACTTGGGAGTTCCAAAATCTTGACAACCGGCCTGACGACCGCCTGCCACACCGGTGCAAGGTGATGGATCGCGACACGAGGAATGCGGCGATCGCGGCACTGTGGATCATGCTGCTGTTCGGCATAGCCGCCTACAATCTGCCGAAGCTGATGCTGGCGGCGGGCAGCATCTCCGGCGTGCTTGCCGGCATCGTCGCCATCATTTTCCTGCTGGGCTTCTTCGCGGTGTTTTGGCTGCGCAGCCGCTACCAGCGCAAGAACCAGGACAAATAGGGGATCTTCGACATGCGCATTCTGATCACTGGCGCGGCAGGCATGGTCGGCCGCAAACTCATCGCCCGGCTGGCGAAAGACGGCACGCTGCGCGGCGAGAGGATCACCGCGCTCGACCTGCACGACATCGTGCCGCCGCAGGCGCCGGCCATCAAGGGCGTCAGCATTGAAGTTCACACCGGCGATCTCGCGGAGGCAGGTGCCGCTGAAAGCCTGCTCGCGTCGCGGCCCGATGTCGTCTTCCATCTCGCGGGCATCGTGTCAGGCGAGGCGGAATCGAATTTCGATCTCGGCTACCGCGTCAACCTGGACGGTACGCGCCGGCTGTTCGATGCGATCCGGCTGGCCGGCTTTGCGCCGCGCCTCGTCTTCACCTCGTCGATCGCGGTGTTCGGCGCGCCGTTCCCGGACATTATCCCCGATGAGTTCCATCCGACGCCGCTGACCTCCTACGGCACGCAGAAGCAGATGAGCGAGGCGCTGCTCGCCGACTATACCAGGCGCGGTTTCTTCGACGGGATCGGGATAAGGCTGCCGACCATCTGCGTGCGGCCTGGCAAGCCCAACAAGGCGGCTTCCGGCTTCTTCTCCGGCATCATCCGCGAGCCGTTGAGCGGCCAGGAGGCAATCCTGCCGGTGCCGCGCTCGGTCGTGCATACCCATGCCAGCCCGCGCTCGGCTGTGAATTTCCTGATCCATGCCGCTGGGATCGACGGCGCCGCCGTCGGGCCGCGCCGCAATCTGACGATGCCTGGCGTCGCCGTCACCGTCGGCGAGCAGATCGAGGCGCTGGAGCGCATCGCCGGGCCGAAGGCGACAAGCCTGATCCGCGAGCAGCCCGATGAGACGATCTGGGCGATCGTCAAGGGCTGGCCGACCCGCTTCGAGGCGCGGCGGTCACGGGAACTCGGCTTTGTCGCGGAAGCGAGTTTCGACGAAATCATCCGCGCGCATATCGACGACGAGTTGGGTGGGAAGATCGCAGGTCAGGCCTGACCTGCCGGCATCATACGCTTCCGGCCAGGCTCGCGGAAAGCAGCAGCAGTCCGAACAGGAAGACGAAGGCGGCGCCGCCGATCTCGACGATCGAGTGGATGCGGTTGCCCATGCGGCCGTCGCCGGCGAAATAGACCGCCCAGTTCTTGGCGGTCACGGCAAGCGTCGCCAGCGCCGAGACGGTGATGGCTGTACCCAGCGACATCGCCAGCACCGAGAGCAGGCCGCCCAGCCAAAGCCCGTTGAGCAGTGCGAAGCTCAGCACGATCAGCGCGCCGGAGCAGGGGCGGATGCCAACAGCGGCCACCGCCGACCAGGCGGTGCGCCAGTCGAAGCGATCGCCAGACAGCAGGGCCGGATCGGGTGCATGCGAGTGACCGCAGGTTTCGCAGACCTCGCCTGCCGCATGGTCGTGATGCGCATGGTCATGGGCGGCGTGATCGTGGTGATCGTGCGCGCCGTGGTCGTGATGATCGTGCGAATGATCGTGCACATGCGCGTGGTCGTGGTGGTCATGCAGGTGCGGAGCGCGCGCATGCGCTGAATGGCTGTGCGCCGCATGGGAATGCCCGGGATGCGAATGCCCGGCATGAGAATGCCCCCCTTCGGCGTGAGCCGCCGACAGGCTGTAGGCCGGGGCTCCGCCGAACAGGCGCTGGACGGAAGGCGCGAGCTTGCGCCACAAGAGCCAGGCGCCGAACAGGGTGACGAGGGCAAAACTCATGATCTCCATGAACCAGGCCGCGTCGGTCATCGAGATGGTGGTGCCGCGCAGGACGAAATAGGCAAGCAGCATCACCAGCACCGCCGTCAGCCCCTGCAGCAGCGCCGAGACGAAGGACAACAGGATGCCGCGCCGCAGCGCGACTTCATTGGCCACCATGTAGGACGAGATCACCGCCTTGCCGTGGCCGGGGCCGGCGGCGTGAAAAATGCCATAGGCGAAGGACAGGCCGATGAGGATCCAGATCTTGCTGTCGTCCTGGCGCATCGCCTTCATCGCTGTCGCCAGCGCGCGGTAGAATTCCTGTTGCCGCAGGTTGATCCACATCAGGATGTGGGCAAACGGGCCGGTGCTGGGCGCCATGCCGTCATTGACGCCGATGCCGAGGGAGGATTGCGCATGGGCCGCGTCGGCGAAATGCATCGCGGCAAAGGTGACGATCAACAGGCCGAGTGCCAAACGCAGGGACGGTTTCGTCACCGGTTTCATCCTTCTGGCTGACAGGTCAGTTCGAGCTTGGTGGCGAAGATCTTGCTCATGTCGGTTCCCGTCGGATCGTTGAAGAAGGCATCCGTCAGGGTCTTCTGGTTTTCCTTGATCGCCTCGTCCGGGTCGGGACGGACCACCTTGCTGGCGCAATTCGACGGCAGGCCTTCGACCGTTATGTTGGAGTCCTCGGTGAAGTCGATCGCCGTGTAGAAGGTCGGGTCGTAGACGCCGATATCGATCTTGCCGGCCAGCTTGATCGGCGTCTTCGGCTCGGATTCGAACAGGATGATCAGCTGGTCGTTGTCGAAGTTCGCCATCAGGTGCGGGGGCGGCGTCATCGCCACGTCCTTGCCGTCGACGGTGACGAGCTGGAAGTAGTTGAACTCGGCCAGAGAGGCGTGGACGGTGTCGGCCACATCCTTCAGCTCCTTGTCGTCAAGCTTCAGATCGGAATTCTTGTCGAACTCCATCATCACGGTACTCGAAAACAGATCGTCGAAGCGCCAGAGATGGCGCAGCGCTTTCACACTTTGGTGATCCGGCGACAGGATGACGTCGAGCCTTGCCTCGGCGAAGACGTGGGGATGCACCTGCGCCGGTCCGACAGTGGCGAAGGTCGCGGCCGTGGCCGTGGCCAGCATGATTGCGTGCCGTTTCAGATGCATTCCCGGTAGCGATTCCATTGGGCTCGGAGATAGCGAGAGGGACCAGAAAGGGGGCGAAATTGGGACCGGTGCGTGTCACCCAGGAGTGAGCGGCGGAAAACGACACGCACAAACAGAACTCAAGGCGGGTCGCACTTTGACGGGCGGCCCGGTCAGGATGCCTCGCGCGTCCTGAACCAATGGACCAGGAAGTCGACGAAGACGCGTACCTTCGCCGGCAGATAACGGCGGTGCGGATAGACGGCGAAGATGCCGCCCCCGGCCAGGATGCGGTCATCCATCACCGTGACCAGCCGGCCGCTTTCGATGTCTGGCGCGGCGATGAAATCAGGCAGGATGGAAAAACCCAGGCCCGCCACGGCGGCGGCCCGAGCCGTCATCGGGCTGTTGACCTCGATCGGACCCGACACCGAAACGCTGATCGGATCACCATTGTCGCCCTTGAACGGCCAGTTGTTCAGCCCGCGGCCATTGGTGTCGATGATGCAGGGCATGCGGCTGAGGTCCTGCGGCCGTGTCGGCATGCCATGCTTGGCGATCAGTTCGGGCGAGGCGCAGAGCCTTATGGAAAACGGCGCGAGCCGCCTGGCGATCAACGACGAGTTCTCGAGGCGCGATATGCGCACCGCGAGGTCGAAGCCTTCCTCGACGAGATCGACGAAGCGGTCGTCGAGCTGGATGTCGAGCACGATGTCCGGATGCTGCTTGGCGAAGTCGATCAGCGACTGGCCGATGGGGGCGTCGGCGAAGGTGCGCGGCGCCGACAGCTTGATCCTGCCGCGCACATCGCCCGATGATTCGCGCACCGCGTCGGCTAGGCTGTCGACCTCGCGCACGATCTCCGAGGCGCGCCGGTAATAGGTGTGGCCGGCCTCGGTCATCGAGAACTGGCGGGTGGTGCGGTTGAGCAGCAGCGCGCCAAGCTCGTCCTCAAGCTCGCGCACATATTTCGACAGCAGCGCCTTGGAGCGGCCGATCTTGCGCGCCGCCGCCGAAAAGCCCTCGGCCTCGACCACATCGATGAACGCACGCATGCGGGTCAGTGTGTCCATCGCTCAGGCCTTTCGTGCCGCGTCGAGAAGTCTCCGGCCGAGCCGTATCAGGGCGATGTCGCTGCCGGAAGGGCCAAGCAGCGAAAGGCCGAACGGGGCGCCCGCGACCGTGCCGATGGGCAGGGTGATCTGCGGAAAGCCGGACAGTCCCGCCAGGCACAGGAGCCGCAGCGCCCGCTCGCGATAGGCCTGGAACTGCTCCGGCGTGCTGTCCACGTAGGGCGCCGGCCCCGGCACCGTCGGCAGGACCAGGAAGCCGTCCTTGCCCAGCAGGGCGCCCAGTTCGCCGCGAAAGGTCAGCCGTCGCACCTTCTCGGCCTGAGCCGTGCGGTCGTCGACGGTGCTGCCAAAACGGAACCGATCCTCGACGCCAGGGCCGAGGTGACGCTCGCCGCCGCTTATCCACGCGCCATGCACCGCCCAGGCTTCCTTGGCCTGCAGCCGGCGAAAACACCAGAAGAGCTCATCCGGCGTCGAGCTGAAATGCGTCGCCGGCATTGCCGGCGCGCCGAAGACCCTGCCCGCCAAGGCCTTCATGTCGGCATATTCGGCAAGCGCCGGGCGGGCGACCAGCTGGTCCAGCCAGTCAAGCGCGATCGGGCGGTCGAGCGGGTGGTGATGTGGATCGCGGCCAAGCAGCAGCTTGCCGACGGTCTCGTAGGTCTCGATGTCATCGGCGAACCAGCCGAAGGTGTCGAGGCTCGGCGCCAGCGGCATGGCGCCCTCGAGCGAAATGCGGCCATGCGTGGTACGCAGCCCGATCAGCCCGCAGAAGCTCGCCGGCGCACGGATGGAGCCGCCCGTGTCGGAGCCGGTGGCGATGTCGGCCAGCCTGCCCGCCACCGCCGCCGCCGAGCCCGATGACGAGCCGCCGGTGACGCGGTCGGGCGCGGCCGGATTCACCGGAAACGAAAAATGCGCGTTCTGGCCGAACAGGGCGAAGGCGAGCTCGTCCGTCTGGGTCTTGCCGACGAAGCGGGCGCCGGCATCGAGGATCACCTGTACTGCCGGCGCGGTGCGCGAGGCGATGGGGCTCGCCGCGAATTTCTCCGGATTGCCGCAGCCGGTGCGGAAGCCGGCGACGTCATAGATGTCCTTGACGGCCAGCCGCAAACCGGCCAGCGGGCCGAGTTCGGCATGCGCGACCGGCATCTGCCGAAGATCCAGGAAGGCGTTGAGAGGGCCGTGGGTGCCTGTCATCGTTCGATATCCGGATACGATCCCATCAACATTGTTCGATGCCAGAAATTTTACAACCTTGGATGCGATTTTTATTGATTGTGAAATCCTTCGACCCTATATCGCGCTTGCCCAAAGTCGCACGTGCCTGTGGGTGTCCGCCGATCCTCGAATGGTGAGGAATATCGGTAAGGTAACTGGAGCCAACCCCTCCAGTCGGTTTAGCGGCCAACCGCCAGACCGAGGACACCTTGAAGCAACGACGGTGCGGGCCTTTCTGGTGTTCTGCCGGTTGTCCAAAGACCGGGGTTACTGAAGAGGCACACCTTCATTGCCGGCAGTGCGGAACGGGTCTCCCAATCCAAGCCAAGGCAGACAAAGCGAACCGAGGCCGGGCAAGGCCAAGGTTCACCGCCGCGAGACGGCGTTTCATGGTACCGGGGTCTCCACCGGCTGGTTCCATGGATTTCCGTCCCGCCTTTGTCCACCGCGTATTCGCGAGGCCGACAGCCCGCGTTGCGCAGCCTTATTGCGCGCCGAAAGGCGCTGATGGAGAGACCCCGATGGCCACCCAGCGCATCCTTGACTTCCTCGCCACCCGACGCCCGACCGGCCCTTGCCTCGTCGTCGACCTCGATGTCGTGCGCGACAATTTCCGCGCCTTCGAGAAGGCGTTGCCCGATTCGAAGATCTACTACGCGGTGAAGGCAAACCCGGCGCCGGAAATCCTGCGCCTGCTTGCCGCGATGGGTTCCTCCTTCGACACCGCTTCCGTTGCCGAGGCCGAGATGGCGATGGACGCCGGCGCGCCGGCGGACCGCATCTCGTTCGGCAACACCATCAAGAAGGAGCGTGACATCGCTCGCGCCTACCAGCTCGGTATCAAGCTGTTCGCCGTCGATTGCGTCGAGGAGGTCGAGAAGATCGCTCGCGTCGCTCCCGGCGCGCGCGTGTTCTGCCGCGTCCTGACCGACGGAGAAGGCGCCGAATGGCCGCTGTCGCGCAAATTCGGCTGCGTGCCGGACATGGCGGTCGACGTGCTGCGCCAGGCGAAGGCGCTCGGCCTCGACGCCTATGGCGTGTCGTTCCATGTCGGCTCGCAGCAGACGGACCTGACCGCCTGGGACCGCGCGCTGGCCGACGCCAAGAGGGTGTTCTCCACGCTTGCGGAAGAGGGCATTGTCCTGAAGATGGTCAATATGGGCGGCGGCTTCCCGACCCGCTATTTGCGTGACGTGCCGGCGGCGCAGGCCTACGGCCAGGCGATCTTCTCGGCGCTGCGCAAGCATTTCGGCAATGCCATCCCGGAAACCATCATCGAGCCGGGCCGCGGCATGGTCGGCAATGCCGGCGTCATCAAGTCGGAAGTCGTGCTGATCTCGAAGAAGGCAGCCAACGACAATGTGCGCTGGGTGTTCCTCGACATCGGCAAGTTCGGCGGTCTCGCCGAAACCATGGACGAGGCGATCCGCTACCCGCTGGTCACCCGGCATGACGGCACGGAGACCGCGCCCTGCGTGCTCGCCGGCCCTACCTGCGATTCGGCCGACGTGATGTACGAGAAGACGCCGTACCCGCTGCCTTTGTCGCTGACCATCGGCGACGAGGTGCTGATCGAAGGCACCGGCGCCTACACGACCACCTATTCGGCGGTCGCCTTCAACGGCTTCGAGCCTCTCCGATCCTATGTGATCTGACGGTTCGAAAGAACCGGTCAGATCGTCCCGGGTGGGCGGCTTCCGCCGCCCACCCGGGCTCGCCTGTGGAACAGATCTCCGCTCGTGAAGGATCGCGGAAATGGACATTGCAAATTTCATCGTTGAGGGCGCTTGGCCGCTCACCTCTCCAAACACAGAGGGCGGTATCGTTGCGGAATCTGCGGCCGATGTCGCGGCCCGCGACGCGTTGCTGGACGCCGCCATGGGACCTAGGCGCAAGACGAAGTCGTCTGAGAAGCTGCGGCGCGGCCGGCGGCCCTCGGAAGGCTTGGCCTTCGTCGCGCGCGATGCGTCGGGTGCGGTGACCGGCACGGTGCGGCTTTGGGACGTGACATTGGGCGAGGGCGGTCGGCCCGCGCTCCTGCTCGGCCCGCTCGCCGTCGATCCGTCGCTGAAAAGTGCCGGCATCGGCTCGGCGCTGATGCGCCATGCCATCGCGGAGGCGGCTCGGCTCGGCCACGCAGCGATCCTGCTGGTCGGCGACGAGCCCTATTATGGTCGCTTCGGCTTCTCGGCGGCGCGGACGGGTGCACTTGCCATGCCCGGGCCTTACGAGCGGCACCGCCTGCTGGCGCTGGAACTGGTGGATGGCGCGCTCGATGGTGCCGAGGGCACGCTCAAGGCGTCCGGCCGAAAGCTGAAGGGGCAGGCACGGACGCTGGCGGCCTGAGGATCGAGACCAAGACGGTCGCTCAAATGAAAACGCCGCCAGGGAAGGCGGCGTCTTGAACTTTCGGAAGCGCTACTGTCCGGGCGCTTGCAGTGCTCAGCCGATCAGCTGGCTGAGCGCCATGGCTACCGACATGTCGCCTTCGACCTTGATCTTGCCGGTCATGAACGCCATGGTCGGGTTCAGGTCGCCTGCGATCAGCGAGTCCAGATCGTCGAGCGAGAGCTTGATCGTGCAGTCGGCGGGCGCGTCGGTGGTTGAGACGGTCGCGCCGTCGATGACGACGACACCATCGCCGCCGGTATCGAATTTCACGGAACGATCGAACCCGCTGCTCGCCACGCGCGACTTGATCTTCTCGGCAATGTCCTGAACGCTCACACTGTTCTCCTCGTCTGGTTGATCGAGCAAAGGCGCTTCGATCCGCCCGAAGCGCTTTGCCTTGTCTTTCGCGATGAACATCGCCGCCGCATATAGCTTTGGGTTGACGTTTACGTCAACGCGGTTTGCGGTTTTGGGCGCCCCTGTTTCCTTGTTGCGCCTAGCGGGCCGGTACCAAGATTCGCTTCAGCGTGCCGTCTCCCAGCCAGAACTGGTGGAAGAGAGCCGCCAAGGCGTGGATTGCGATCAGGACGATGAACACCGGCTTGTTGAGCGAATGGATATCCCCCCAGGGATCGCCGGCGTAGAAGGCGAGAAGCCCCACGATCGGCGTGGCCAGGAGAAGCAGGTAGAAAAGGCCGTGCGAGACGCGCGCGGCGACCTGCATCCAGGATGGGCCGCTTTCTGCCGGCTCCGGCGCGCCCGCCGCCAGCCGCACGACCAGCCTGACCAGCAGGAGCGCCAGGATCGCAAGCCCGACCCAATAATGCGCCGACCCCAAGGTTTGATCGGTTGCAGAAAGCACCGTGCCCTCTTCGGCAGCATCCTGGACGGTCGTCATGCTCTCGCCGAAGAACAGTTGGAACAAGACCAGCGCCGCGATAATCCAGTGCAGCGCAATCTGATAAGATGAATATCCGGCTCTAGTTTCAGTCATTTTGATTCCCCTGGTGTCGCGAGCAGTCTCGCAGCCACGATACTGAATAGCTAGCGAACCTTGGCGCAATTTGGCCGGAATTCTCCCGGAATTGTGACCGTGAGTTTACAGATTTGCATGGCCCGGCCTTGTCCTTTTTCGCGGTGGGATGAGCCTGCGGCCGGGATCAGCCAGTTCCCTCGGGCGCTTCCTGCCGGCATGGTGGTTGCCACGGCGTTTCGCCCGGCGTATCAGGCGGACCTTCCATCGATATTGGCGAGCCGCCCCGGTGCCTTCCAGAAACCATAGCGAAGTCTACGCCCGCCGGCTGCGCGCCGTGCTTATCCGGTGGGTGCCGGTGCTCGAGGCGCGTGGCATCGTGGTGGTCATCCTGGCTGGCGTCGTCGGGGTAATGGCGGGCGTCCTCGTCACGGCGATGAGCCAGATCGTGCAGGACCTGCACGGGCTGTTGTTCGGCGTCCAGCCGGGCGGCCGGCTGTCGGCCATGTTCTCGCTCGCCCATCCGATGCAGGCGCTGGTGCCGGCGATCGGCGGCGTCTTGCTTGGACTGTCAGTGGTCTGGCTGCGGATACGCAAATTCCGTACCCCCGTCGATCCGATCGAGGCCAACGCGCTCTATGGCGGGCGCATGTCGCTGACCGACACCTTCATCATCGCCGTCCAGACGATGATCTCGAGCGGCTTCGGCGCCTCGGTGGGTCTGGAGGCCGGCTACACGCAGGTCGGATCCGGCCTGGCGTCCAGACTGGCACTAGTCTTCAAGCTGCGCCGCAACGATGTCCGCATCCTGGTGGGCTGCGGCGCTGCCGGTGCCATCGCCGCGGCTTTCGATGCTCCGCTGACCGGCGCATTCTACGGGTTCGAGCTCGTCATCGGCATCTATTCGGTCGCCAATGTCGCGCCGGTGATGACGGCGGCGCTCTCGGCTTCGCTGACCGCCGAGATGTTCGGCGGTGTGCCGTTTCCGCTCGAGCTGTCGGGCCTGCCGGCGCTCACCGCTGGGCAGTACGTGCCGTTCTTGCTGCTCGGGCTGCTCGGCGGCGGCGCCTCGATCGCCATCATGCATCTGGTGACGCTGATCGAGCGCGCCTTTGCCAAGCTGTCGATCGACGCCTCGCTGCGTCCCGTCATCGGTGGGGTCATTGTCGGGCTGCTCGGACTGGTCACGCCGCAGGTCCTGTCCAGCGGGCATGGCGCACTGCATCGCGAATTCTCGATGAACTACGGGCTGGCAGTGGTGGCCGGCGTCTTCGTGCTCAAGCTGGCGGCCTCGGCGATCTCGCTCGGCTCGGGCTTCCGCGGCGGATTGTTCTTCGCCTCGCTCTTCCTGGGCGCCCTGCTGGGCAAGGTGTTCGCGGGCGTGATGGCGCTCGTCTCGCCGGCAACCGGGATCGACCCCGCCGTTGCCGCCGTGGTCGGCATGACATCGCTTGCGGTCGGTGTCGTCGGCGGGCCGCTGACGATGACGTTCCTGGCGCTGGAATCGACGCGTGACCTGACGCTCACCGGCGTCGTGCTGGCCGCCTCGATCATGTCGGCGATCCTGGTGCGCGAAACCTTCGGCTATTCGTTCTCGACCTGGCGCTTCCACCTGCGCGGCGAAACGATCCGCAGTGCCCATGATGTCGGCTGGATGCGCAGCCTCACCGTCGGCTCGATGATGCGCAAGGACATCAAGACGATCGATGCGTCGACCACGCTGGCGACTTTCCGCAAGGAGGTGCCGCTGGGGTCTGCCCAGCGCGTCATCGCCGTCGATCCCGGGGATCACTATGTCGGCGTGCTGATCGTGGCCGAATTGCATAGCGACCCCTCCGGTGGCGATGTCGCAGTGCGCACGCTTGCCCGGTTCAAGGACGCGGTTCTGGTGCCCAGCATGAACGTGCAGGCCGCGGCCGAAACCTTCCAGCGCGCCGGCGCCGAGGAACTGGCCGTCGTCGAGGATTTCAGCGAGCGCATCGTGCTCGGGCTGCTGACCGAGGGCTATCTGATGCGACGCTATGCCGAGGAACTCGACAAGGCGCGCCGGGACTTGTCGGGCGAAGGATAGGCTCCCTACGCGTTCGCCCGCGGTTGCGGCTGACTTAAGCCGACAGACCTTCCCCGTTTGCAAGCCTGGCCCAGCCATAAGCGAGGTCCTGGCGGCAGGCGTGGCTTGCCAGCTGTGCAGTGGTACTGTACAGTTTGTTAAGTGGAGTGAGGAGACAGCATGCGCAAGGCCTCTGGCGCGGCTTCGGTAAAGACGGGCGACGCGCCCGCCACGACCGATGCACATGAAGTGCTGGGCATGCGCCTCAAGAGCCTTCGCCTCGCCCGCAGGCTGTCACTGCGGGAGCTTGCGGAGGCGACTGGAACCAGCGCCAGTTTCATCAGCCAGCTCGAACGCGGCCTGACCGGGGCCAGTACCGCGTCGCTCAACCAGATGGCTTCGGCGCTTGGCGTCAGCGTCGCCATGTTGTTCGAGGAAAGCGCGGCGCAAAATCATGGCGTCCTGAGACGAAGCGAGAGGCCGAGCCTGCCGCCCAGCGACGGCTGCCGCAAGATGCTGTTGTCACGCCCGCCGCTGAGCGACATGGAAGTCTATGTCGGGGAATTCGACATTGGCGGCTCGACCGGACCCGATCGCTACACTCATGGCGACGCCCACGAAATGCTCGTCGTGCTGCGCGGGATCGTCGAGGTCTCGCTCGGCGAGGCGCGCCACGTGCTCGAGGAGGGCGACAGCATCGAATACACGACGTCGACACCGCATCGCTCAGAAAACATCGGCATCGGCCGAGCCGAAGTGATGTGGATCATCGCGCCGCCGACCTCGGCGCGCGCCGAACTCGAACAATATACGGCCTGGAAACCGCTCGCGGCCAGGTAGTCCGATCAAAACGCGGGCATGAATGGGAGAGTTGGTGATGTTTAAATCGAGATTTGCAGGCCTCGGCGCCATTGTGGCGCTTGGCATTGTGGCAGGCGCGGCCTTCGCGCAGGACAAGCCGGTGGCGGGCGAGGTGAAGGAAGGCTCGCTCAAGGGCAAGACCCTGACGCTCGTTTCCTATGGCGGCATCTATCAGGACGGCCAGGCGGCGGCGCTGAAGGAATTCGTCGACAAGTCCGGCGTCAAGCTACTGAATGACGGCCCGACCGAGATCGCCAAGTTGCAGGCGCAGGTCGAGTCCGGCAACGTCACCTGGGACGTTGTCGATACCGACGACCTGCCGCCTTACGTCTATTGCGGCAAGCTGTTCCAGAAGCTGGACCTGACGAAGCTCGACGTGTCGAAAATCCCGGAAGGTCAGGTCGGCGAATGCTCGGTGCCGGCGATGAATTATGGCGTCGTGCTGATGTACAACACCGAGAAGTACAAGGATAATCCGCCCAAGAGCTGGGCCGACTTCTTCGACACGGCAAAGTTCCCGGGCGTGCGCGGAATCGACGGCTCCGGCAGCCCGACCGGCGGCTTGCTCGAACAGGCGTTCAAGGTCGCCGGCGGCGATCCGAAGGCGATGACGGTGGCCGATATCGACAAGGCCATAGACGTGGTCCGCAAGCTCGGTCCCGACACGATATTCTGGAAGACCGGTGCCGAATCGCAGCAACTCGCCGAATCCGGCGAGGCCGATATGCTGATGATGTGGACCGGGCGCGCCATGACCGCGGTCAAGAACGGCGCCAAATATGCGCCCGCCTGGCAGGATTGGCTGGTGGTGATGGACCAGATGACGATCCCGGTCGGCGTCAAGGACACGGACGCATCCTACGCGCTGCTCAATGCCTATCTCGGCAAGCATGCGCAGGAGGTCCTGGCGGAACAGACGTCCTATACGCCGATCAACAGTGACGCGCAGCCCAAGGTCGACGCGTCCGTCGCCGCCTTCCTGACCAACACTCCGGACCGCCAGAAACAGGGCTACAAGCAGAATTTCAAGTTCTGGGTTCCGAACTTCGCGGTGGCGCAGGAAAAGTGGTCGGCGCTGATGGCCGGCAACTGACCGGCTGACCAACAAGGCAAGGGCCGTGAGCGCGCGCGAACCGACGACACCATCCACCCCGAAACGGGCCGGATGGGCATGGCGGCCGTTCGCGCTCACGCTGCCGGCGCTGGTGTTGCTTGCCGCGGTGATAGGCTATCCGCTGCTCACCATCGTGCTGCGCAGCCTGTCGGAACCGCAATGGGGCGCGCAGAACTACGTCTGGTTCTTCGGCGCGCCCATCAATCTCACGGTGCTAGGGCGAACTTTCACCATCTCGGCCTGGGTGACGATCGTCTGCGTGATCTGCGCTTATCCTTACGCCTATCTTATGACCGCCGTCGGACCGCGCGTGCGGCTCGTTCTGGTGCTCTGCGTGCTGATCCCGTTCTGGGTAAGCGGCGTCGTGCGCACGCTCTCCTGGGTGATCCTCTTGCAGGATTCGGGCGTCATCAATTCGCTGTTACGCGCGGCCGGTTTTGACGGCATCCGGTTGATCCGTACCCAGACCGGCGTGGTGATCGGCATGGCGCAAGTGCTTCTGCCCTTCATGATCCTGCCGCTCTATTCGGTGATGAAGGGCATCGACCTCAGGCTGATGCGGGCCGCGCAAAGCTTGGGTGCGAAACCTTCGCGTGCGTTCTTTACCGTCTACATGCCGCTGTCGCTGCCCGGCGTCTATGCCGGCGCGATCATCGTCTTCATCCTGGCACTGGGCTTCTACATCACGCCGGCGCTGCTAGGCGGGCCGCGCTCGACCATGCTGTCGACGCTGGTGCAGACCCAGGTGCTCAGCCTGCTGCAATGGGGCCGCGGCGGCGCCATGGGCGTGGTGCTGCTCGTCACCACGTTTGTCCTTCTGGCGCTCGCGGCACCCGTGATGCGCTCGCGGTACCGGGAAGCAGGACGGAGCTGATGGAGATCAAGCCGCTCACCCGCGTGATCCTCGGCCTCGTCTGCCTGCTGGTGGCGATATGGCTTGTCGCGCCGACGCTGGTCGTGGTCCCGATGTCGTTCAACGAGAACAAGTCGCTTGCCTTCCCGCCGCAAGGTTTCTCTTGGCAGTGGTACCAGAACTTCTTCACCAATCCGGACTGGTCGTCGAGCTTCCTCAACTCGCTGAAGGTCGCCTCGGTGGTGGCGGTACTGGCGACGGTGCTCGGCACGCTCGCGGCCTTCGGCCTTGATCGCATGAAGGCAGGACCTGCCAACCTGTTGCGGATGCTGATGCTGACGCCGATGGTGGTGCCGGGCGTGGTGCTGGCCATCGGCATCTACGCCGTTTATCTCGACACCCATCTCGTCGGCACGATGCTGGGCTTCGTGCTTGCCCACACCGTCCTTGCACTTCCCTTCGTGCTGATCGCGGTTTCCGCCAGTCTCGAAGTGTTCGACAGGCGCCTCGAGACGGCGGCGGCAAGCCTCGGCGCGGGAGCGCTGACCGCGTTTCGCACTGTGACGCTGCCGCTGATCCTGCCCGGCATGTTGTCCGGCCTGCTCTTTGCCTTCGCCACCTCTTTCGACGAGATCGTCGTGTCGCTGTTCATCACCAACCCCTATCTCAAGACCTTGCCCGTGCAGATATTCTCCTCCATCACGCGCGACGCCGATCCGACGGTTGCCGCCGTCGGCACGATCCTGCTTTTGGCCACCACGATCCTGATCGGCGGAGGCATGCTTCTTCTTGGCCAGGAGCGGAAAGGACGCCCATGAAGCCGGGACAGGAAACCAAGGGCGCGGCGATCGATCTCGAATCGATCAGCAAGGCCTATGGCGCCTTCAAGGCGCTGGATGGCGTTTCGCTGCGGATCGAGCCCGGCGAGTTCATGACGCTGCTCGGCCCGAGCGGCTCCGGCAAGACCACGACGCTCAATGTCGTGGCCGGCTTCACCGATCTGACCAGCGGCAAGCTGCTGGTAGGCGGCAAGAACGTGGTCGGCGTGCCGGCGCACAAGCGCAACATCGGCGTGGTCTTCCAGCACTACGCGCTGTTCCCGCATATGAGCGTCGGCCGCAACGTTGCCTATCCGCTGACGCTGCGTGGCGTCGGCCCGGCAGAGCGAAAGGCGCGCGTGGCAAGAGCGCTCGACATGGTCAAGATGGGCGATTTCGCCCATCGCTATCCCAGCGAGCTGTCGGGCGGCCAGCAGCAGCGCGTGGCGCTGGCCCGCGCCATCGTGTTCGACCCGCCGCTGCTGCTGATGGATGAGCCGCTCGGCGCGCTCGACAAGAAGCTGCGCGAATGGCTGCAACTCGAGATCAAACGCATCCATCGCGAGCTCGGCACCACCTTCGTCTATGTGACGCACGACCAGGAGGAGGCGCTGGTTCTGTCGGACCGCATTGCCGTGTTCAATCGCGGGCGGATCGAACAGGTCGGCACCGGCCGCGAGCTCTACGATGAACCGGCGACGCTTTTCGTCGGCCGCTTCATCGGCGACTCCACCGTGCTGCGCGGCGAGGCGCGAAGCGACGGCGCGAGCACGGCGCTCACCATCGCCGGCGAGACGGTGACGGCGCCTCGCCGGATCGCCGGCGAAGCCCGTCCGGTCATGCTGCTACGCCCCGAAAAACTCGCCATACGCCGACCCGGCCAGGAAGCGGCAGGCACCACCAACCGGCTGCCGGGGACGATCGCCGAAGCCATCTATCTCGGCTCGGGATCGAAATACGAAGTCAGGCTCGCCGACGGCTCCACGGCGGTCGTGCGCTCGCCGCTGACCAGCGACAGCTTTGGCCTAGGCGAGAGGGTGGAGCTTTGCTTCGACGGCGCCGATGCCAAGCTTCTGGCCGATGACAGCTCGGCCGACGCGACGCTGACCTAATCCGATCAATCTGAAAGTCATCCCATGCAAGCCAAGCGCAACGGCGACATATCGTTCTGGTATGCGGATCTGGGCGGAGTTCCCGCGCCCCGGCCACCCTTGCCCGGCGACATCGAAGCCGATGTCGCGATCGTCGGCGCCGGCTATACCGGGCTTTGGACCGCCTACTATCTGAAGAAGGCGAGGCCGTCGCTGCGCATCGCGCTGATCGAACGCGAGTTTGCCGGTTTCGGCGCTTCGGGCCGCAATGGCGGCTGGCTGTCGGGTGGCTTCTCCTGGTCGCGCGAAAAATATCTCAAGACCTCGACCCGGCAAGGTGTGGGCGCCATGCAGGCGGCCATGGCGGGCTGCGTCGACGAGGTGATCCGGGTCGCGAGCGCGGAAGGGATCGATGCCGATATCCGCCGCGTCGACAATCTGACGGTGGCCACCAACCCGGCGCAGCTCGAACGCGGGCGCGAGGAGTGCGAAACGATCCGCGCCTGGGACGTCGATCCGGACCGCGTCGAGATGCTGGACGAAGCGGCGACGCGGGCGCGCATCAATGTGCGCAATGTCATGGGCGGCTTCGTCGTCCATGGCCAGGCGCGGGTCCAGCCGGCCAAGCTGGTGCGCGGCCTTGCCGCCGCTGTCGAGCGCCTGGGCGTGCCGATCTACGAACAGACCACGGTGACGTCCATCGCCAAGGGCACAGTGACGACCGACCGCGGTACGGTGCGGGCGGAGACCGTCATCCGTGCGACGGAGGGTTTTACTGCAGGCATACCCGGCGAGGAACGGACCTGGCTCGCGCTCAACAGCGCGCAGATCGTCACCGAGCCGCTGTCGGAGGAGCTTTGGCGCCAGATCGGCTGGGAAGGTCACGAGCTACTCGGCAACGCCGCCCACGCCTATTGCTATGCCCAGCGTACGCGCGAGGGACGCATCACGATGGGCGGGCGCGGCGTGCCCTATCGCTACGGCTCGCGCACCGACGTCAATGGGCGGACGCAGCAGGCCACGATCGACCAACTGCATCAGATCCTGACGACGCTGCTGCCGCAGACGGCGAACTGCCGCATCGAACACGCCTGGTGCGGCGTACTCGGCGTGCCGCGCGACTGGTGCACGACTGTTGGTCTCGATCCCGCCACCCGTATCGGCTGGGCCGGCGGCTATGTCGGACTTGGCGTGTCGAGCTCCAATCTTTCGGGGCGCACGCTGGCAGACCTGATCCTTGGCCAGCAGACGGAGCTGACGAAGCTGCCCTGGGTCAACCGCAAGGTCAGGCCATGGGAGCCGGAGCCGTTCCGCTGGCTCGGCGTGCATTCGATGTACCAGCTCTATCGCATCGCCGACAGGCGCGAGGCCGCCGGACTTGCGCATACGTCGCGACTGGCCGCGCTCGCCGACAGCATTACGGGTCACTGATCCATGGAGTCCAACTTGATCGATCTTTCGACCTTCCACGATCTCGCCAAGGCCGATATCGGCGCGTTCTCACCCAAGCCCACATCCATCGAGGGAGATCAGGTCGAAGCGGCGCGCTCGCTTTTCCAGTCACCGGACGGCACCGTCGATATCGGTATCTGGGAGTGCACGCCTGGCCGCTTTACCGCCGACCGGTCGGATTCGTCGGAAATTTGCCACATCATTTCCGGACGGGTGGAGGTGAGCCGCGCCGACGGCGAGGCGCGTGAGCTGGGGCCAGGCGACCTTCTCGTGCTGCCGAGGGGATGGAAGGGCGAATGGCGGATCCGGGAGACCACGCGCAAGCTGTACATGATCCAGTCGGCGGGGTGATCGACGGACGTCAGCGCCGTACCGAAATCAGTGTTCGATCGGTCCCTTGGCCATCACCAGTGCGGTGCCTGCGGTGGTCGGGCGCTCGATCATGCGCCGCACGCGCGGTGGCTCGTCGCCGCTGTGCAGCGCCCGTATGCGCTCGCCGACCATGGCGTCGGCATGGGTTATCCGGCCATTGTGGCGCACATATTCGATCCAGGTCGGCGTGTGGTAGTGCTCGATCCAGATCGCCGGATTTTCGAGGTCTCGCGCCAGCGTCCAGTTGCGGGCGCCGTCACGGCGGCGGATGCGGCCGCGTTCGGCCATGGTAGCGAGGAACTCCGGCACATCCTCGTCGCGGATGATGTATTCGATCATGATGGCGATGGGACCGCTGCGCGGCTTCAGGTCGAGCGCCAGATGCGGCTCCTTGAAGCGGTTCAGGGGGTCGAGGTTGAGCACCGGCTGTTGCGGCAGCGGCAGCAGCAGGCCGATGGCGCCGCCCGCCAGCATGGTGATGCTGGCGGCGATCAGCGCGGTCTCGGCGCCATGCGCATCGGCGACCACGCCCCAGATCCAGCTGCCCAGCGCGATGCCGCCGAAGGTCGCCGTCTGATAGACCGAGAGCACCCGGCCCACCACCCAGCGTGGTGTCGCCATCTGCACCGTGACGTTGAAATGCGATAGCGCGATCACCCAGCAGGCGCCGCCGGCAAGCAGGCCGAGCGAGGTCTGCCAGGCATGCTGGCTGACGGCGGCATTGAAGGCACAGACGGCGAAACCGGCGAAGGCGCAGCGCACCATCGTCTCGCTCGAGAGCAACTGCCGCAGCCGCACGCTGATCAGGGCGCCGCCGACCGCGCCGATGCCGAAGGCGCCGAGCATGATGCCGTAGGTCAGCGCATCGCCCCGCACGATGTCGCGCGCCACCAGCGGCAGCAGCGCCAGCACCGCGCCGGCGCTGAAGCCGAAGGCGGCGCCCCGGACCAGCACCTTGCCAATGTTGGGCGACATGGCGACATAGCGCAGGCCGGCGCCCATGGCGGCGCCCAGCGATTCGCGCGGCAGGGTCGAGGCCGGCAGGTCCGGTTTCCAGCGCGCCAGGACGATGATGAGGCCGATATAGCTCACCGCATTGGCCGCGAAGGCCGCTGCGGCGCCGGCGGCGGCGACGATGATGCCGCCGATCGCCGGGCCGACGCTGCGGGTCAGGTTGAAGCCCATCGAGTTGAGCGCGACGGCGGCCGGCACCTTGTTGCGGGGCACGATGTCGCCGACGGAAGCCTGCCATGACGGGCTGTTGAGCGCCGTGCCGCTGTCGATCAGGAAGGTGAAGGCAAGCAGCGTCCATGGCGTGATCAGGTCACAGTAGGTGAACACGGTCAGCAGCACCGACACGACCAGCATGAAGGTCTGGGCGACCAGCATCACCTTGCGCCGGTCGAAACTGTCGGCGATGGCGCCTGCAACAAGCGCAAACAGCATGATCGGCAAGGTGGTCGAGGCCTGGACCAGCGCCACCTGGTAGGGTGAGGTGGCGATGGTGGTCATCATCCAGGCGGCGCCGACGCCCTGGATCAGGCCGCCGAAATTCGAGACGAGACTCGCTCCCCATACGGCGCGGAAAATGCCATGCCGGAACGGCGCCAGAGCCGAGGTGCCCTCGCTTTCCGGCTTTTCGTCAATCATCGATCAGTTCCTGCCTGCCGCGCCGATTCGGCTGAATCGTTTGCCGGGATCGTTTGCCCAAAGTAGGGCATCGCGCCGCAAAGGGCTAACCCCTTTCGAACTTCGCTGTCCCGGACGGGCAGGAAGGCGCGCACCGGCCTGCGGCGTCGTGCTTGGCGGCGGCCGCTGGACTGTCGCAGGTCATAACCAGTAGATCCAGCTATGCCGTTGGCGATCCGGCAGGGGCGAGGTCCGCGTAATTTCGTCGGGAGGCGCTGACAGAAGCGGCTCAATGTTCCTTGAACGGCCGGGTCATCGCGGACGCCGTCGTCCCCAGGTTCTGCCGGCGGCGTATCGCATTGTCGCGGATTTCGTCCTTCGACAGGAAATTCACCTGGTCGATCAGCACTTCATGCACCAGCGTGGCGCCGACGCGCGCGTTGATCGTGTCGCGGATCGCGGCACGGAACGCCTCGAGGTCGATCGTGTCCTTCCTGGTGAAGTCGACCTGCGGATTGGAATAGAGGTAGGAATAGACCTGGTCGGTGATCAGCGCCTCGGCGGGAATGGACAGTTTCTTTATCTGCTCGGGCTCCACCGTGTAGACAAGCTTGGCCAGGAAGTATCCGTCAATGCGGGAATCGCGGATCAGCGGCACCGAGATGATGTCGGTCTTGACGTAGTCGAGGCCGCCCAACATCGGTTTCGGCGTTTCACCCACGCCGCGCTCGCCGGCAGCCTGAAAAGAATAGAAGACCGCGCCGAGCGTCGCGGCGCAGATCCAGACGGCGATGGCGATGACCTTGATCATCCGGTAACGCCGTCCGATGGCAAGGCGGCGCTACCCGGGCGCCCGATGATCGCGGCTGGGGCGCTGCCCGGTATCATGCCTTGGCCCAGCCGAATTCGCCGGCCGAGTAGGTGCCGTCGGCCTCCGATCGCTGGATGGCGGTCTTCAGCAGGCCGGCAACCTCGTTGACCGCGCTCAGATGAGCCAGGATCGCCGCCTCGTTCCTGGCCAGTTTCTGGCGCAGCCGCGTCAGCCCCTCGCGGTGCTGTTCGAGGAATTCCAATTCGGCGCCGCCCTTGATGGCGCGGGTCAATTCGTAGAGATAGCGGCTCTTGCGTGCGTTGGACGCCTTCAGGTCGTAGCCGGTGTCGTTGCGCAGGCCGGCCGTTTCCTCCTCCACCGCCTCCTCGATACGGCCGATGATGGCGGCGAGGTTGCCGGGTCGCGCCGCCGCGACCGGCGCGTCCGGAGCGGCCGTGCGCTCCTGCAGGTTGGCTGTGAACTCGGAAAAATCGGCCATGGACTCCCGGTCTCTTCGTTGAAGTCGGATTTGCTATCGTCTTGGCCGGGCGTGGTTCCGAAGCCGGTCCCACTGCCCGGGATCGTGCTTCAAATCCTGATGTCCCTGGTAACGGTCTGCTCGTCACCGGTGATCGACCGCGCCGCCTGGCGCTGCATCTGGTGCACGAGCGATGTCGACAGCCTGTCCTGCTCATCGATCTCGCTCTTCTGCGGACCGCCCGAAACCGGACCGACAGGCACGACGCGCTTGCCCTCGAGATAGTGGTCGGCGACCATCGATCTGGCGATGCCGATGCCGCCGCGTTCGGCCATCACGTCGGCGACGCGCTCGGCAAGCTGCGATTTCCACATGTCGCCGGCGAGGCCCTTGCCATAGACGCCTTCGGTGTCCTTGGGCAGCATGTTCTGGATGAAGGTCTGCAGCACCATCGCCTCGAACTTCTTGAACTTGCCGGCGGGGTCTGCCGATGCGGTCACTGTCGCCGCCGTGCTGCGCGACAGGATCGAGCCGGCATCGACCGAAGCCGCGCTGTCAACGGCGAACGGCGCCGCCGGGCCGCCGGCCCGCCTCGCCAGCGCGGCGCGGGCGGCTTCGATGTCCGTTGGGTCAACGGCGCGGGCGACGTCCAAAACGATGTCGCTGGGGGGAGAGATCGCCAAGAAGGTCCGCCTTTTCGCCTGTTCACCGTGCAGCGGACAATGCCGCAACAAGCTTGTGGCAGGCTTGCGCGGCCGTGCAATCGCGGAGCCCGGCCGCCGCTGAACGAACAGGTGGATGCTGGATCGGTCGAGGCGCGCCTGCGCTGATATTGAGAGCGCATCGATTGCGTGGATGATCCGGGCAAAGCCGAATGGGAACTTCTGGGCCTCTGCTCCGGCGAGGTCACGATTCACGCTGGAATCACGCTGGCCATCGCAAAGCATGCGTCATCACGGAGGAACCCGAAATGACGAACGACACCGGCACATCGGCCTTTGCCGCCCCGGCCCGAGCTTCGACCCGTCGCCCGGCGACGGCCCTGACGCTCCGTCTGCAAGCCCTGCGCGGAGCACTCGTCGAGAGAATGACCGGCCCGGGCGGCGCCTACAACATTGGGAACCTGCTTGGTTTCAGTCAGGGCGTCGCAGTGCAGGTCCTTGCCACAAGGGATGGCGGCGAGTTCGCCTGGGCGAATGCGACGGCCGCGATAGGCCACTCCCTGACAGGCGACTTTGCGTCGATCGCCATGACCTCGGCGACCGGCGTATTCTTTGTCAGCGGGGAGGTCTACCACCGCGCCTGGAGCGGGCGACCCGTGCCCCGAAAGAACATGGTTTGCCTCGGTGACTTCCTGTCTGGGGTCGGCGCCATTTGGCTCGGTCTGGCGCTGCTCGAGCTTGGCCACCCTTTTCTCGCCCTGACATCGGGCCTGCTCCATTCCCTTGGCAAGTTCGGCAGCGCGTTCCAGGCTGCAGATGCCCGGGTCCTAACACTCGGCGCATACAGCTCGGATCCATTCCGTCTCATGGTCCTCCTCAGCCGGCTGCCGGCATTGGCCGCCGCCGGTTACGGGATCTCCGCCTTGCTGTTTCAAATCGATGGCGGGGGGCAGCAGCACTGGTCGACCGCGCCCACTCTCCTCTGCTGCTACCTGCTGTGGTCCTGGGCCGACCTGCTCTTGCTGCGGTCGAGCGCCAGCCACGATCGCACAACGGCCTGACCGGCGTTGGAATTCCAGCTCAACTTTGGAGGAACCATTCATGTTTGGCTCATCATCCGGAAACCCCGTCGACGAGATCGATCGCACCTATCCCATGCAGAGACGCATCGGCACCGTTTGCGTTTTCGGCGGCGCGATGCTGGGCAGCGACCCGGACCATGCCCGAAGCGCGCGCATCCTCGGCCAGTCCATCGCCGCGGCCGGCATTCGCCTCGTCTATGGCGGCGGCCGCGACGGCTTGATGGGCCAGGTAGCGGTTGCCGCCGCAGAAACGGGCGGCACCGTCATTGCGATCACGCCACAGTTCCTCGTCGAGCGGATGAACATGCTGGCGGCCGGATGTCAGGTCATCACGGTTCCGGACATGAGCATCCGCAAGCAACTCATGTTCGCCTACGCCGATGCCTTCATAGCGTTGCCCGGCGGGATCGGTACGGTCGAAGAACTGACCGAAGTGATGACCCTTCGCAAACTGGAGAGGCATTGCAAGCCGCTGGTGTTTGCGAATTTCAACGATTTCTGGTCGCCGCTTCTGGGCGTCTTCGACGCCATGGCCGAGGCCGGCTTCATGAGCGGGCCGGCGCGTTGCACGCACCTGGTGTCGGCAAGCCCCGAAGCGATCCTTCCGCTCCTCCAGCGCGGCGTCGCATTCGAACAGACCGAAACCCCGAAACCCGTCCTGCTGCCGACCATCCCGGTCCTGCGTCGATCGCATGTACCGACCGCCGGCATCGGATGATCTCCGGCTCATCACCAGGGAAAGCACAGCCATAGCATAGCGGCGCGGGTCCAGACTTGACGAGGAGTCGAGGTGGCGCATCCGACGTTCGCCGGCAAACCCGCCCACACGCTTTGGAGCCATTGCCCGTCGCGGCGATGAGATCAACCATGTCCAGATTCAAAGCAAATGCCCTGCTTCTGCTCGCCGCAATCATCTGGGGCCTGGGAAACGTTTGCCACAAGACCATTCTGGCCCATCTCGATCCCGTGGCCGTGGTCTTCCTCACCAGCGTGATCGCAGGGGCCGTGACACTGCCGTTTGCGATGCGCGAGGGCAGTGCCACAAGCGGCGACGGCTGGTTCCCGAGCGTGGCCAGGGTCGTCCTGCTGTTTGCGCTCGGCTGCGTCATCCAGCAGATGTCCTATGCAGGCACGACGGTGACGAACTCGAGCCTTCTCATCAGCGTCTCCACTGTCATCACGCCCATCGCCGCGTGGGTAATCATGCGGGAGCGTCCAAGTGCGTTGATCCTGGTGATCGCCATTCTCACTGTCTTCGGATCGGCGCTGCTGGCCGGCGGTTTCACCGGCTCAGCCACGTTCGGCGATGCCTTCGCCATCCTGACCGCGATCTGTTTTGCGGTCTGGACGGTCGAGCTTGGGCGTCACGTCCAGAAGCATGGCCGCCCCCTGGCAACGGCCGCCTCACAGTTTCTGGGCACGGCCGTCGCAACGCTGCCCTTCGCCTTGCAGGGCACGATGAGCTTGCGGACGATCCTTGCGGCATGGCCCGAACTCGTCATGCTCGGCGTGTTCTCGACCGCCATCGGCTTTTGCCTGCAGAGCTCGGCGCAGCGCTACACCACCTCCTCCCACGCGGCCGTGATCTGCAGCGGCGAAGGCGTATTCGCCGCCATTTCCGCTGCCGCGCTGCTGGGCGAGCGACTTTCGCCGCACGGTTTCCTGGGAGCCGGTGTCATCCTGTCCTGCGTGCTGTTCGCGGCCATGTCCGTGGGCAAGAAGCTCGATGCGTCCACCCCATGAGCCATTTGCAGGCCATGAAGGGTATCTGTTGCTGCTCACCGATTCGTGCCAAGCTGCTTGCCTGGCCGCATTCACTGCCCGGAAAACGAGGGTGCTCCGATGCTCCATGGTGAAACGTCCTCCTATGAAGCCGCCAACATTCCCAACCGGTCGAACCAGGGGCTCGACCACGGGCTGAACGACAAGCCGACCTTGCAGGGCAGCCGGTTGTTCCCCTCCCTGGCCGACATGCCGATCGCGTTGTTCCCGGCCACCGAGGCGCAGACCGACATCGACCGCACCAAGGCGGCCCTGCTCGACATCACCACGGAGATGGTAGGTCCGATCGACGGCCTCGAAGACCATGATCTCGGCCCGACGCCGGCCGGCTTTACCTATTTCGGCCAATTCGTCTTTCACGACATGGTGTTCAGCGAGATTTTCGGCTTGCCCAATCCGAACGGCAAGATCCATCACCTGAAAAATGCATCCTCGCAGGGGCTCGACCTGTCTGGTCTCTATGGGCGTGGTCCGGTCGTCGATGCCCACCTCTACGATGTTCCAGACGGCGCGGACATGTCTGCATGCCGATTTCCGATCGGCCTGCCGTGCATGAAGGACAGCAAGCTTCCCGTCGATCGCGCGAGCATACGTGGCCGCGATCTGCCGCGCATCGACATGTCGGGTCGGTTCATCACTGTCGAGGGCCGGCGATCGCCCTACAGGCCCTTGGTGGCCGACCCCCGAAACGACGACAATCTGGTCCTGTCGCAACTGCTCTGCACGCTCATGTGCATCCACAACAGGATCGTCGACCTGCTGTTGGCAAACGCCACGGCGGATCCCGGCGAAGCTTACAGGCGCGCCAGGCTCTACCTGACTTCGGTTTATCGCGCCGTGGTCGTCAACGACTATATGCGCAGGATCCTGGAACCCGAGATATGGGACTATTTCTTCGATGGCGAGGATTTTCGAGGTCGAGGCGTCTCGACGCTTTCGGCGTTCAGCGCGCTGCCATTGGAATTCACCTTCGGCGCATCGCGGTTTGCCCATGCAATGGTCCGACAGTTCTATGTCGTTAATGATACTTCGGTCGAACAACCCGCCAATCTGCGAAAGATGCTGTCCTTTTCCAGCCTGCGTCCGAAAGGCGATATTCCGGTTCCCGAAAACTGGATCGTGGACTGGAGCCGTTTCGTGTCGGTCGACAGTCCGTCAAAGGCCCAAACTGCCCGTCGCATCTCGCCGTTCCTGTCAAAGGAACTGACGAATGCAAGTCTCAGCGCGGAACTGAACGGTATGCCGCGCCCGGTCGCCTTCATGGATTGCTGGCGGTGTTATGATCTGGGCTTGCCTTCGGGGCAGGACGTGGCGGCCGCGCTGGGCACCGCCTTAAGCGGCAGCGGCATTGCGGTTCCAATCTTGCAGGGCGATGCCATGCTTCCAACCGCAGCCTGCGCCAATCGGTATGTCTACAATGCCGGCCGGCTTCGGACGGCCTTGCAAAGATATCCGGGCTTCCTGAGCGAGACGCCGCTCTCCTACTACATCATCCAGGAGGCTTCCGTACTCGGCGATGACGGCGCCCACCTTGGACCGGTTGGTTCGTATGTGGTGGCTGCAACGGTCGCTTCGGCCTTGTTCAAGGCCATCGATGCCGACTTGATGCCGCGCAGGTTCATCCTGGATCCGGAGCCGAAGACACTGGCAGGACTAATCGGTCTCAATGATCCTGAAAAAACACCTGATGAGGTTCTTGCCGGCCTGATCGGCATCTAGGATTGCAGTAGGCCCGCACGGACGGGCGTCGGTTTCCAGTTGGAGGGGAAATGAAATGGCGAAATTCAAGGACGTGCAGTTCGAGGCTCTTGGCGAATTCATCAGGGATTTGATCAAGGACCCGAGCAAACAAGCGGTCTTCAGAAACAATGATCAGTTACAGATGAAAGCGATATTGCGTGGTTTCATGACGCCAAAGGACAAGACCTGGGACGAGTTAAAGATCGTCCCGTCGTTCGACGAAGATCTTGTCGTCAATATCGCATTTCCCTTCACGGGCGACGTCGAGGAAACGGTCGCCACGATTGCACCGGCGGAGGGGCCGGGGGAGGATTACACTTTTCCCGACCATTACAAGACCGATCCGAACGACGGCACCGGCGAGCAAAAGAAGAAGAACCGCTTGAGTGCCTATCACAAGCGGCTTGGCGACTACGTGATGTCCCGCTGCAAGTGAAAGTCCCATAGCGGTTGTTTGTCCTGCACCGCCGCACTGGTTTGGCGCAGACGTCGCGCCGGGTGTCGCCGCGGCGCTCAGCCGGACTCCGCCGCCAGTTCGATGCCGCGCGCGA
>NZ_JBAZUD010000028.1:0-40581 GCF_041661565.1 Mesorhizobium sp. | reverse complement strand
GCGTCGGCCGGCATGGCGATGACCGCCTTGACGCCGAACATGGCGGCGGAGGCGGCCACCCCCTGCGCGTGGTTGCCCGACGAGAAGGCGACGACGCCCCGGCTGCGCTCCTCTTCGCTCAGCGAAGACAATTTGTTGTAGGCGCCGCGGAACTTGAACGAACCGGTGCGCTGCAGAGTCTCCGGCTTGAACAGGATTCTGCCGCCGAAGCGCTTGTTCAGCTCCGGCGACTCGATGAGCGGGGTTTCAACGATCAGGCCCGAGAGCCGTGCGGCGGCGGCGTGGATATCGGCGATGCCGGGAAGGGTGGCCATAGCGGATCCTGTGAAGATGTGACCCGCCATCGTGCACGCAAAGGGCCGCGTGATGCCAACGAAAATATGTATTGGACAAGTTGGCGAGCGGTCGCCAAGGCCACGGCCGCACGCCCCCCTCTGGCCTGCCGGACATCTCCCCCTCTAGTGGGGAGATTGGCAGCTTCGCCCGTTTCCGCAAACGAGAAAGACTGGCGCCGGGCCCGGAGCGCATGATCTCCCGCCTTGAGGGGGAGATGGCCGGCAGGCCAGAGGGGGGCGCTGTCCCGCCGACATCTCGGCAGTTTCACCCCAGCAAAGCCCTCTGCCTTTTTGTGCCACCCAGCTTGCGCCAGTTGTTGAAGCGGTGGCTGGCGGCGGCAAACGAGATCTTCATCTGCTGGGCGACGGAATAGCGCGACTTGCCTTCGTCGAACATGCGGTAGCAGCATTCGACTCCTTCCTCCGTCAATTTGCCGTCCTGGGCCTTGTTGTGCGGGTTGGCCGGATCGAACTTCTCGACCCGCTGCTCGACCAGGCTTTTCAGGCGCTGCAGATCGGCCTCGATGCTGGCGATGAGATCGAGAACGGGCTTGGGGTCATAGCTGTGCAGAGCTGGTGCTGCCGTCATCCGCTGGATCCTTCTTCTGGCTTCCCTCCCAATATAGGTGAACATTCACTGATAGTGAAGGGGTGGCTCCGGCTTCGACAATTCTTGAGCCGCCGACCAACGCGTGGTTGACCTCGAACCGGTCAAACCTTAGTTTAGAACCATTCTAAACTAGGGTGAATTCCTCATGCTTTCCCGGGTTTTCGGTTTCGGCCGCCGTCCCTTCGACTCGCTCTCCGAGCAGGAGATCCTCGCCCTGGCGATTTCGTCGGAGGAAGATGACGGGCGGATCTACCGGGCCTATGCCGACGGACTGGCGGAGAGCTTTCCGCACTCGGCCAGGGTGTTCGAGGATATGGCAAAGGAAGAGGACGGCCATCGCGACTCGCTGATCGAACTGCATCGCAAGCGTTTCGGCGAGCGCATCCCCCTGATCCGGCGCGAACATGTGAAGGGCTACTATGAGCGCAAGCCGGACTGGCTGGTGAGACCGCTCGGCATCGACCATGTCCGCGGCCAGGCCGAAGCGATGGAGCGGCAGGCCTACCTGTTCTATGTCGAGGCGGCGAAGCGCACGACCGATGCCTCGACCAGGAAACTGCTCAACGACCTGGCGCTGGCAGAACAGGGCCACGAATCGCTGGCCCAGCGCCTGGAACTGGAGCACGTGCCGGGCGCCGTGAAGGACGAGGAGGCGGCGGCCGAGCAGCGCCAGTTCATCCTGACCTATATCCAGCCGGGCCTTGCCGGCCTGATGGACGGGTCGGTGTCGACGCTGGCGCCGATCTTCGCCGCGGCCTTCGCCACCCACGACACCTGGCAGACCTTTCTGGTCGGCCTTGCCGCCTCCATCGGCGCCGGCATCTCGATGGGCTTCACCGAAGTGGCGTCCGATGACGGCAAGCTGTCGGGGCGCGGCTCGCCGATAAAGCGCGGCATCACCACCGGCGTCATGACGTCGGCGGGCGGGCTTGGCCATGCCTTGCCCTATCTCATCCCGCATTTCTGGACGGCGACCGCCGTCGCCGCCGTGGTCGTGTTCTTCGAACTCTGGGCCATCGCCTTCGTCCAGAACCGCTACATGCAGACGCCGTTCCTGCGCGCCGCCTTCCAGGTGGTGCTCGGCGGCGCCCTGGTGTTCGCCGCCGGCGTGTTGATCGGCAACGCCTAGTTTTGGCGGCGCCGGCGCGTCGCGGAACGGGTCAGGGGATCAGGTCGATTTCCTCGGTCTCGCCGCCGTCGCAGGTATAGCAGCAATCCTCGCACTTCTCCTTGTTGCCCGGGCCAACGCCCCAATATGTCTCTTCGTCGCCGTCGACCCAGGCGCCGTAGCAGATCGATTCACCGGCGTTGCAGGATATCGGCAGCTGCCTGGTCTCGCCATCGTCGAGGTAGAAGTCCTTGCCGTCACCCGGCCAGACATAGTCGCGATCCTGGCTGTAGAGCTCGATGCGCATGGCATTGGGATGACTGTTCTTGATGGCGAAGATGACATCCTCGGCATGCGCCGCCGGCGCGGACAGGGCGAGAAGAAAAAGCGCGGACACTGCGCGCCGCGCATAGGCGTAAGACATGGTAACCCCCAAAAAGAGACCGGCCCACCCGCCGGCGGGATAGTCATCGCATGTCGCGGCCCGCCGCCAAAGCGGCGATTGCAAGATTCCCTGGCTGATTTTGGGAGTTGACTGGTTCCTTCTCCCCGGAGAAGGCAGGAAGCCTCCTTCAACGCACCAGATCGATCGCGTCGATCGGTTGTTCCGGGATCGATTGTTCCGGGCGGGAACCTTCGGCGGCGATCTTCCGTCCCAGCCTGGTCGCTTCACGCACCATGAGCTCGAGGTCTGTGCGCCGGGTGCGATGGTTGTTGATCGCCACGCGCAGCCAGTGCTCGCCATGCAAGGTGGTGTCCGACAGCGTGGCGATGCCCTGTTCCTGCAGCCGCAGCATGATCTCGGTGTTGAGCGCCTTCAGCGCCCCGCCGGCCAGGCCCGGCTGGTAGCGGAAGCAGACGATGTTGATGGTCGGCGACGCCGCCAGTTCCAGCAGCGGCTCGGCCTCGATCAATTCCGAGAGGTAGCCGGCCTGCGCGATGTTCTGGTCGATCAGGCGACCGAACTTGTCGACGCCATGCTGCTTGAGCGCCATCCACACTTTCAGCGCACGAAAGCCGCGCGATGTCTGCAGGCCATAGTCGTTCAGCCATTCGCCGGAGGCGAGCCCGCGCGGCGTCGATTCCAGATATTCAGGCGTGACGGCGAAGGTCTTGCGATGCGCGACGGCATCCCTGACCAGCGCGCAGCCGACCTCGAACGGCGCGTGCAGCCATTTGTGCGGATCGAGCGCCACTGAATCCGCCCATTCGATGCCGGCGACGCGATGCTTGTTGCGCGGCGCGATGGCGATCAGCGCGCCGATGCAGCCGTCGACATGGAACCACAGGTCTTCCTCATGCGCGAGCTTGGCCAGCGCCTGCAAGTCGTCGATCGCGCCCGTGTTCACCGTGCCGGCATTGCCGATGACGCAAGCCGGCCTGAACCCCGCCGCGCGATCCTCGGCGATTGCCGCCCGCAGGGCGGCGATGTCGATGCGCAGCCCGGCATCGGTCGGGATGCGACGCAGGGCCCGGTTGCCGAGGCCAAGCGCCTCCATCGCCTTGCGGTGGCAGGAGTGGATCTGGTCCGACCCATAAAAGCGCAACGGCTTCTCGATGGCGGCGACACCATGCTCGCGCACGTCGATGCCCGCCTTGGTGTTGCGCGCCACGGTCAGGCCGATGATGTTGGCCATCGAGCCGCCGCTGACGAGCGTGCCGGAAGCGGAGGCGGGAAAGCCCAGCATTTCCTTGCACCAGTTCACCACCTGGCTGTCCATCAGCCCGGCGGCGTGGTTGCCGCCGCCGAGGTTGGAGCCCTGGATCGCCGCCAGGAAATCGCCGAGCGCGCCGGTGAAGTTGCTCGACCCCATGTACCAGGCCCAGAAGCGCGGGTGGATGTTGCCCATCGGATAGGACATCACGGTCCGCGAGACCTCGCCATAGACGGCGGCAAGCGACGACGGCGACCGCGGCAAGGAAGCCGTGAACACCTCCCTCACATTGTCCGGCATCTCCCGCCAGACCGGGCGGTCGCGCACGTCGCGCAGATAGTCGACGGCATCGTCGATGATCCTATGCGAAACGGCCTGGACGTCGCCCCAGTCCAGCGGGTCGAGCGTTTCCTCTGTCACCCCGTCAAAGAATTTGCGCGCGTCGTCCATGGCCGCCTCCCCTCAGGCCGCGAACTGGCAGCCGGGCGTCGAGCGCGACAGCGCCATCTCGTCCGCGTCCATTTCGGCCTCGATGCCGTCGAACAGCGGCGTCGACATATAGCGCTCCCCGGTGTCGGGCAGCATGCACAGGATCACCGATCCGGCCGGCGAATTCTCCGCGACCTGCCGCGCCACGGCGAAGGTCGCGCCGCCGGAAATGCCGGTGAAGATGCCCTCCTGGCGGGCCAGCGCCCTGGCCCATTTGATGCCTTCGGGGCCGGCGATCGGCATGACCTCGTCATAGAGGCCGGCATCGATCGCTTCCTGCAGGACATTGGGAATGAAATCCGGCGTCCAGCCTTGCACGGGATGAGGCTCGAAGGCCGGATGGCTGGCGGTGGGAGCGCCATCGGCGGCGCGCTGCTGCGCCTGGCCGCTGCCGATCAGCCGTGCGTTGGCCGGCTCGGCCAGCACGATCCGGGTTTCCGGCCGCTCGCGGCGCAGCACACGAGCAACGCCGACGACGGTGCCGCCGGTGCCATAGCCGGTGACGAAGGCGTCGAGCCGCGACCCGGCGAAATCATTCATGATCTCGCGCGCCGTGGTCGCCTCGTGGATGGCGGCATTGGCCGCCGTTTCGAACTGGCGGGCGAGGAACCAGCCATTGGCCTCAGCCAACTCTACCGCCTTCTTGTACATGCCGGAGCCTTTCTCGGCGCGCGGCGTCAGCACCACCTTGGCGCCCAGCATGCGCATCAGTTTGCGGCGCTCGACGGAAAAGCTGTCGGCCATGGTGACGACAAGCGGATAGCCCTTCTGGGCGCAGACCATGGCGAGGCCAATGCCGGTGTTGCCGCTGGTCGCCTCGACCACGGTCTGGCCCGGCTTCAGCGCGCCGCTGCGTTCGCCCTCCTCGATGATGTTGAGCGCCAGCCGGTCCTTCACCGAGGCGCCTGGATTGAAGAACTCGGCCTTGACGTAGATCGTCGCATGGGCCGGTCCGAGATTGTTGACGCGGACCACCGGCGTGTCGCCGACGGTGTCGAGAATGCTGTCGTAAAGGCGGCCGCGTCCGGTCGTGGTTCGGATTTTCTGTTGCTGCAACATGCCTGGTCTCTCCTCGATCGTCGTTCATGTTCACGGGCCGGTTACAAACCGGCGGGTCGGGCGGCGAGGTTTCGAGACCTCGCCGCGATATGACGTGCCGCTTGCACGGCAGGGGCGGCGTGCGCCGCGGACGTTCGCCAGCGGATGCGCCGTGTCGGGTTTGGTGATAAAGCAGAGGCCGACGGGCCAGCGTGGGAGCAGGCGTGGAAACGCACATGGAATCCACCCGATCGAGGCTTGACGGCGCGAAGCCGGTGCTTTGCGTGCGCCTGCTTGGACCGCTGACGATCTCCCGCGACGGGGCGCCCGTGACGCTGCCCGCCTCGCGCAAGCTGCGTGCCCTGCTTGCCTATCTGGCGCTGGCGCCGCACCCGGTTGGCCGCAGCCGCCTGTGCGAGCTGTTGTGGGATGTGCCCAACGATCCGCGCGGCGAATTGCGCTGGTGCCTCAGCAAGCTGCGCGGCGTGCTCGACGAGCCGGGCCGGCGGCGGGTGTCCACGCAGGGCGACACGGTCGCGCTTGACCTCAGCGATTGCCTTGTCGACGCGCTGGAGGTCACCGCCGCCGCCATGCAAGGGATCGGCACGCTCGACGCCGGACGTTTGCAGGCGCTGGCCGAAATGTTTGCCGGCGAGGTTCTCGACGGGCTGGATCTCGAGCGCAGCCCGCATTACAACAGCTGGCTGATCGCGCAGCGGCGCCGGTTCCATTCTTGCCACGCCGCACTGCTCGAGCACCTCGTCGCCATCCATCCGGCGGGCTCGGCGGATGTGTCGGCGCATCTCGACAGATGGGTGGAACTGGCGCCGTTCGACACGCGCGCGCATCTGGCGTTGCTGTCCAGTCTGGCCGAGCGCGGCGCCATCGGCGCCGCCGAGGAGCATCTCGCGGCGGCGGCGGACTTGTTCCGGTCGGAGGAGCTGGATTTCGCACCGCTTCGGGAGGCGTGGCGGGACATCCGTGACCAGCGCCCGCGTGCTTCGCTGCCGCCGCAGCCGGCGAGCCCGGACTCCGTGCCACAGTTGACGGACGCGCCGGCCGACACCGCCCCTGCCGAAAGCAGCCACGCCTCGCTGGCGGTGATGCCCTTCGTCGAGGAGACCAGCGACGGCACGCGCGGCGGGATCGCCGACGGCTTCACCCACGACATCATCACCCGTCTCGCCAAGCTCAGGGATTTCTTCGTCATAGCCCGCGGCTCGGTGTTCGCGCTGGCAGAGAAGAACATAGCGCCCGAGGATGCAGGCCGCCGGCTGAATGTCGACTATGTCGCCACCGGGACGGTGCGCAGCCCGGCCGGTCGCCTCATCGTCAGCGTCGAACTCATCGAGGTGCGCACCGCCAGGATCGTCTGGGCCGAGACCTTCGAGCGGCGCCCCGACGACATCTTCGCCGTGCTCGACGAGATCGGCAACAGCATCGTGTCGTCGATCTCGGCCGAGATCGAAACGGTCGAACGCAACCGCGCCATGCTGAAGGCGCCCAACTCGCTCAATGCCTGGGAGGCCTATCATCGCGGCCTCTGGCATATGTACCGCTTCACCCAGGCCGAGAACGAACAGGCGCGGCATTTCTTCGCCAATGCCGTGCAGCTCGACCCGACCTTTGCCCGCGCCTATGCCGGCCTGTCCTTCACCCACTGGCAGAGCGCCTTCCAGCGCTGGGGAGACCGCGACCGCGAAAGCGCCCTGGCCTTTGAAAGCGCCGGCCAGAGCCTGCTGGTCGACGATCACAATCCGGCCGCGCATTGGGCCATGGGCCGAGCGCTGTGGCTGCGGGGCGAGCAGGACGGCTCGCTCATGGAACTCGAGCGGGCGGTGGATATCAGCCCGAATTTCGCGCTTGGCCATTACGCGCTGTCCTTCGTCCATTCGCAGTCGGGCGACCCGCAGGCGGCGATCAGCTCCTCCGACCATTCGCGTCATTTGAGCCCCTTCGACCCGCTGCTGTTCGGCATGCTGGGCGCGCGCGCCATGTCGCATGTCCGGCTCGGCCAGTTCGAGGAGGCGGCCGAATGGGCCATGAAGGCGGCGGCGCGGCCGAATGCCCACGCCATCATCCTGGCGATCGCCGCGCACTGCCTGGCGCTTGCCGGACGGATCGACGAGGCGCGCGGCTTCGCCGCCGCCATCCGCGCGACATTGCCGAACTACCGGGCCGACGATTTCATCGGCACTTTCCGCTTCGAGCCTGACGCGGCGGCGCTGTTCCGGCAAGGCGCAAGGCGGATTGGGCTGGCATAGGCGAGAACGGCCGATCGTTTCGGCCGAAATCGGCCGGGTTAACAGATCGGAAGGAGTTGCTTAACCGTTCGCGGCTATGTGATGTCGGTGGGGGCCTGACAGAGTGAGTGTGATGAGCGACAGCCCTGACAAGCGCAACGAATGGCGAGCTATTTTTTATGTGCAGGCGCGCATCGCCATCCTGTTCGTCCCGGTGGTCGCCAGCCTGCTGATCGTCGCCGCGCTCGCCGGCAATGAACGCAAATCCGTTCCCAGCGTACTCGACCCGACCGTCACCGGGTCGGTGCGATAGGCCAACCGGCGCTCGAGCCCTGGCCGTTTCGGGGTCACCGGCGGAACTCCGCGCACGCCAGATCATTGTGTCCCAGGACAAACCCGGAGGACGTGATGACCAGAGCCCTCGACGTGAACGACGATAGCGAGCAGACCCCGAAGCGCCCGCCACAGCCCGAAACAGGCGACGACCTCAAGAAAAAGAAGGTCGAAGGCATAGCCTTGCAGGTGAACGAGAACAGCGTCGACAACACCAGCTCCGTTCCGAAGGCGCCCAAGCGGGACTGAGCGAATTCGCTGATCAACGCAATCAAGCAGTAAAGCCCGGACACACCGGGCTTTTTCCTTGGCCTTCCAAGAGACCGCCGTGAGCGGCTCGGCTCAATAAAATCGCGGGATCGGCCCTTTCTGCGGCGTCACATCATCGCCGAGGTCCAGAAACACCTCGTCGATATAGCACCATCCCCATCCCTCCGGCGGATCGTAGCCTTCGATGATCGGGTGGTTGGTGGCGTGGAAATGCTTGGTGGCGTGGCGGTTGGGCGAGTCGTCGCAGCAGCCGACATGGCCGCAGGTACGGCAAAGCCGCAAATGCACCCATTCCGAGCCGCTTTTCAAGCACTCCTCGCAGCCGAGCGCGCTCGGCGTCACGGGCTTGATCCCGGCCGCGTGCCTGCATTCATCCGCCATCACACTTCTCCTTTAAGGTCCGGCGCAACGGCCCGGCTGCCGTCCCGCGCAAGATAGGCATGCACGGCCGCGACCACCTGGGCGCCCTCGCCGACCGCCGCCGCGACGCGCTTGACCGAGCCGGAGCGGACGTCGCCGATGGCGAACACGCCGTCGCGGCTCGTCTCCATCGCGCCGCGCGCCGGTCCCAACTCCGGTCCGGTACGCACGAATCCCCTGGCGTCCAGCGCCACGTCGCAGTTGGCCAACCAGTCCGTGTTCGGGTCGGCGCCGATGAACAGGAAGATATGGCGGATCGGGCGTGTCGTTGGCGCGCCGCCGGCACGGTCGCGCCAGCGCACCGTCGCAAGATTGCCGCCTTCGCCGTCCAGGGCCTCGATTTCGGTCCCGGTCAGCACCTTGATGTTTCCCTGCGCCCTGATGCGTTCGACCAGATAGCGCGACATGCTGGCATCGAGGCTGCCGCCGCGCGCCAGCAGCGTCACCTTGCGCACATGGCTGGCGAGATAGACGGCCGCCTGGCCCGCCGAATTGCCGGCGCCGACGAGAGCCACCTCCTGGCCGCCGCAAAGCCGCGCCTCGATCGGCGAGGCCCAGTAATGCACGCAGGAACCCTCGAATTGCGCTAGATTGGCGAGGTCGAGGCGGCGGTAGCGCGCACCGCTGGCGATCACCACGCTGCGCGTGCGCACCGTCTCGCCATCGCCGACATCGAGGGCGTAGCGGGCGCCATCGGCTGAGGCGCTCAAAAGCTTCGCCTCGTCGGGTATCACCATTTCGACGCCGAATTTCTGCGCCTGGTTGTAGGCGCGCGCCATCAGCGCCATGCCCGAAATGCCGGTCGGGAAGCCGAGATAGTTCTCGATGCGCGAGGAGGCGCCGGCCTGCCCGCCGAAGGCGCGGCAGTCGAGTACGATCGTCGACAGGCCTTCGGAGGCCGCGTAGACGGCGGCGGCCAGCCCGGCCGGTCCGGCGCCGACAATGGCGACATCGTAGATCCGGGCGCTGTCGACCGGTCGCAGCAGGCCGATGCAGCGGGCAAGGTCCCGCTCGCCGGGATTGAGCAGCAGCCTGCCGTTGGGACACAGGACGACCGGCAGGTGATGAGGATCGACGTCGAAGCGTTCGACCAGGGTCTTGGCGCAGGGGTCGCTGTCGGAATCAAGCACACGGTGCGGCTGGCCGCTGCGCGCCAGGAAACCCTGCAGCCGCAACACGTCGCTGTTGTCGGCGGGGCCGACGATGATCGGCCCGCTGGTGGCGCTTTCCAGGAGCCCGACACGACGCAGGATCAGCGCACGCATGATGCGCTCGCCGAGATTGGCCTCCTGCACCATCAGATCCCGCAATCGTTGCGAGGCGATGACGAACGCCTCCACCGGCTCGGCGGCCAGCGCGTTGACCAGCGACGGACGGTCCGAAAGCTGCGCCAGCTCACCGACAAAGCTGCCCGGACCATGCGTGACGATCGTCTCGCTACGGCCGAGCCCGCCATCCTGGGTGATATCGACCTTGCCCGACAGGATGACGATCAGGCCGGGCGCCACATCGCCGGCCTTGAAGATGTGTTCGCCCGCCGCGTAGGCGCTGGCCTCGCCGAACCGGCGCATGCGCTCGATGTCCGCCTGCGCCAGCGTGGGAAACGCCTGATCGCGACGCGCGCCGAAGATCGGGTTGCTGGGTTGAGCCATGGCTGCGAGCCTAGCGAAGCGAGCGAAAGGTTTGAAGCGGTTTGTTCGAGACTGGCCACGAGGGGAGGCGGGTCGGCAACAAACCAGCGAGCCGGACTTCGTCCGGCGGCGCTCAGGACGAAATGATGGTACGCACGGGTCGCGCGCCGCGCCGAAAAGCAAGCAGGACGGCAACGAGCACGATATTGACGAGTGCGAGCCCCAGCAGCACCGACAGCAAGCCGCGCGCACCGAAATGATCCAGCAGGAGCGCGCCGGCCGATGGCGCCGCCGCCTGCGCGATGAGGCTCGGCATGGCGAGCCTGCCCATCAGTTTTGGATAACCGGCGGCGCCGAACAGCGCCAGCGGCAGGGTGCCGCGCGCGATGGATTCCAGGCCGATGCCGGCGCCATAGAGGACAAGCGCGACCGGCAGGATCCGTGCCCCGGTCCACAGAGCGGCGACGCCGAGGACGACGAATGTGACCGCGGCCAGTTTGGTCCATATCGGATGGTGGTGGCGCGCCAGGGCCATCTCGACCGCGCGGGCGCCGACCTGGGACGGGCCGACCAGCGCGCCGAAAGCGACCGCCGCGCCGAGAGCGAGGCCCGTGGATTGCAGGACGGTCAGCAAATGAACCGACAACGTGGAGGAAATGACCGCCGCAAGCGTGATGCTTGCCGCGAGCGTCGCCATGAGCGGCAGGCTCCGCGGCGCCAAATCGGTTTCAGCTGTCGTGGCGGCCTTCGGCGCCAGCTCGGTGGGGACGCCACGCGGCAGGACCAGGAGATAGACGGGGAGCGCGACGCAGAGCTGAATCGCGGCGTAGACCAGGCAGACGCCGCGCCAGCCGACCGTATCGAGCAGGACGGCTGAAAACGGCCAGCATGCCGTGCTGGCGAACCCGCCGAACAGAGTCAGGCTGGTAATCGTCGAACGGGCGCCGCGCCCGTAAAGGCGGCCAAGCGTTGCGAAGGCCGCGTCATAGAGGCCGGCCCCCATGCCGAAACCCATGATCAGCCAGCCCGCAACAAAGACCGCCAGATTCGGCGACGCCGCCAGGGTCAGCTGGCCGAGGCCCAGGCAAAGGGCGCTGAAGGCCAGCGTCATGCGGCCGCCATGGCGGTCGATCGTGGCGCCGACCTGCGGTGAGACCAGGCCGGCGACAAGCAGGCCGAGCGACAGGCTTCCAACGACCCAGGCAAACGGCCAGCCGGTCCCGGCGGACACCGCCGGCGCGATGACGGCCGGCAAATAGTAGGAGGAACCCCACGCCATGATCTGCGTGACGCCAAGCGAGGCGACGACAATGCGGCGGCTCGGCGGCTCGTCTGCGCTCATCCTTGCCCTATCTCGCTGGCAGGGTGGAGCGCCTCGGCGGAAACGCGGCGCGGCACTGCGTACTCAGGCATCGACGCGGTCTTCATCCTGCACGCAGCACGCCGGATCGAGCGCCGGTGAACAGATTTCCGGCCGGCCGGAGCAGCAATCCTCCATCAGGAACCGGATAAGCCCGGTCAGCGCTTGATACTCGGCGGTGTAGACGATCGACCGGGAATCGCGCCGCGCGGCAACGAGGCCGGCCCGCTCGAGTTCCTTCAGGTGAAAGCTGACATTGGAAGCCGAGACGTCCACGCGTTCGGCCAGGGCTCCGGCGGCAATGCCCTCCGGGCCCGCGATGACGAGCAGGCGCAGCAGCCGCAGGCGCGTTTCCTGCGACAGCGCCCCGAATGCGGAAAGGGCTTGACGTTCATCCATATTTCAATAATCCTAAAAGTATCGAAACGAGGATTACACGCGATGCTCGCCCCTGACAATACCGAATTTGGCCTTCAGGCCATGCTTGATCCGGCTGACGTCACCATCGACGCGCTGCTCGGGGTCCTGGCGGCGCACAAGGAGAAGCCCCTGGTGTTCTTTTATGACGGCCGTGCCATTCAGCCCGGCTACCATGTCACCGAGGTCAAGGCCGGCCGGTTCGCGGCACTGGATTGCGGGGCCAACCCTGAGGCCTGGTCGGAAATCTTCGTGCAGCTCTGGGACGTCAACGAGGACGATCGCGCGCATATGCCGGCGGCCAGGTTCTCGGCCATCATCGGCAAGGTGACCGAGCATGTCGGGCTCGACCATTCCGCCAAGCTCACCTTCGAAGTCAGCGACGGCGTGCGACCGATGCAGCTCTACCGCGCGACCCTTCCCGAAATAGTAGCCGGCTCGGTGCATGTCGAGCTTTCTCCCCGGCCGGCGAGCTGCAAGCCGCGCGACCGATGGCTCGAGGAGCAACGGAAAGTGGGTGCCTGCTGCGGCACGGAAAGCGATGGCAAGCCCTGCTGCGGCTGAGATCTGGGGCCAGAAATGAATCGCCGGATTCTCCTTTGAATGGAGGGAACAAGGGTCTCAGTTCATGCGCCTCGATACGGCCGAACCGGCTGCTGCGGGATGGCCGGCACCTTTGGCCACAAAGCCCGCAATCGGCACATTCCCGAGAAACCCTATGCGATGATTGGAAGCCGCTCATCGATGGCGCTGCGGGCGAGGACGTGCCGATGGCGACAGGATGCTCTGTCGATCGCAGTTCAGGCTGTCGACACCAAAGCGTTCCCGCATCCACTCAAGGTCATCAACGGCCCTTATATTGCTGACGCGGATTGCGCCCAAGGCATGTGCCCCGGCGCTTGGTGCGCCGGGCGTGAGTGCTCTGCCTGGAAGCTTAGGACTATACGGCCTCTTTGAAGTGCGCAGCCTGCGGGTGGTAAACCCTACCGAAGCGGTTGCCGAGGAAGTCCGCCAGCGCGATCTCCTCCTGACGCACGAAACCTCTTGCTGTGAGTTTACCCTGGGCAAGGAGGTCGAGGACTGTCGTGATGCCGGCGGCGGTCGTGATCTGGATGGCGCTCATCAGCTTGCCGGCGACGACGCCGGCGTAAACCTTGTTGGCGTAGGTTTCCTGCAAGTAGCGGCCATCCCGCCAGCCACAGACCGTGACGAAAATGACGACGACGTCCTGCATGGTCGCCGGTAGGGCATTCTCGAACAGATCCTTGAGGACCTCGCGACGGTTCCTGAGGTTGAGGTCGTTCAGCAGCGCCTTGATGATAGCCTGGTGGCCCGGATATCGGATCGTGCGATAGTTCATAGTGCGCACGTGGCCTTCCAGCGACTTGGCAAGGGTGCCGAGACCGCCCGACGTGTTAAATGCCTCGTAGGTTACGCCGTCGAGTGAGAATTCTTCGCGCTCTTCCATCGCCGGGACCGTCACAGCCTTGCCCTCGACGATGGCCTCGCAGGGCTCGATATACTCATTGATCAGCCCGTCCGTGCTCCAGGTCAGATTGTAGTTCAATGCGTTGGACGGATACTGCGGCAATGCGCCGACACGCATGCGGACACTGTCGAGCGTGTCGAAGCGGTTGGCCAGATCGTTGGCGACTATCGAGATGAAGCCGGGCGCCAGTCCGCATTGCGGTATGAAGGCGGCATTCGCGCCTGCTGCCAATTCTTCCACTTTCTTTGTCGTGGCAACGTCCTCTGTAAGATCGAGATAGTGGACCCCGGCTTCGAGCGCTGCTTCGGCGATTCCGCCCGTCAGGCTGAACGGAGCGGCAGACAGGACAGCAAATTTCCCCTTGAGCGTTGCGACCAGTTTCACATGATCCGTGATGTCCAGGGTTGCCGTTGAGATTGCCGGATGGCGGTCGATCTTGATCAGTTGCTCCGGATTTCGGTCGGCGACGATTACGGCGTAGTCGCCCGTTTCGGCCAGCATAAGGGCGATCGATCCCCCGATCTTTCCCGCCCCGACCACTACGATGTGCTTCATTTTGACCCCTGTAGCTACCAATAGGTGCACCCATTCTAATGCCGAGGCGAACGATTCGTAGTGGCGAAAAACGCAGTTTGCAGGATATAACTGGTCAAAATGATGGGCAGAATAGGCAGAGTGAGGGAACAGGATGCAACTGACTGCCAAGGATCGGGACCTTTTGGCGATGCTCGGCGAGAACGCCCGCATGCCTGTTGCCACATTGGCAAAGAAGCTGTCGCTGTCCCGAACGACGGTGCAAGCGAGACTCGAGCGGCTGGAAAGGGCGGGCGTGATCACGGGCTATGGCGTCAGATTGTCAGAGGCATATGCTTCGGGCCTCATCCGAGCGCATATCCTGATCACGATCGCCCCGAAGGCCCTCGCCCAAGTCACGGCGTCCCTCGAAGAGGTTCAAGCGGTGACGGCGCTTCATTCTGTCAGTGGAGCATTCGATCTGATTGCGATCATTGCAGCGCCCTCGATCGCTGAACTCGATCAACTCATCGATGAAATTGGTTCGATCTCAGGTGTTGAGCGAACATTGTCATCGATCATTCTCTCGACACGCATCGCACGCTGAAGGAAAACGGCAAGGTCCTGCGTGATGATCGGCATCCGCCAGAATTTCCCACCCACACCGCGCCACGAGGAGCACCAGTGGAACGGCCGAGGCGTCGAGAGTTTCGATTTGGCGCGGGCTCTGCTGGGACGGGCCCGCCGATGTCGCTTGCAACTGCAACTAATCTGCAGCCTTATTGTTCATTATCGTTTCCGAGCTTGGGAACGTCGACAAACGCCTGGCGAAATCCGCCACCTGGCTGCAAGCGCTTAGATCATATGCAGCGCTGTACAGGGCTTCGGCGTAGAGGTTATCATTGGAAGCAGAAACCTGCGCGATAAACTTGTTTTTTAACTCAGCATCGGTCATCGGGTTTGAGGCGCTTCCACGACAATCCGTAATATGCGCGCTATATAGTTCTCCCGACGCCATCGATACGTCGACTCGCCCGTTTGGGTGAATCGCTACGGACGTTCGCGTGATCACATTATTCCAACGGGAGGCTGGAAAGCCTCTGGTCTCGGCAAAGACTGCTTTTGGCGCCCGTCATGAGGCCGATCTCGCCTTCTGATCTGTAGGGCATTGTCATCGTTCCTTACGTGTTGGGTTGTGGAGTGCAAGGCCGACACCAGCCCGCCTATGGACTCAGTATCCGACACCGCGGACGCCGCCCGCGGCGCGGATCGATTCGCCTGTCACCCAGCGGGCGTCGTCGGACGCCAGGAAGACCGCCACAGCCGCGATGTCTTCGGGTTCGCCGAAGCGGCCGAGCGGCGTACCTGCGATCAGCTTCTCGCCGAACGCGCCCGCAAAATTGCCATTCGTGGCGGGCGTGTTGGTGTGGCCGGGCAGGATCGAATTGACACGGATGCCGCGCGCACCGAGTTCGCGCGCAAGCGCGAAGGTCATCGTGTCCACCGCGCCCTTGGTCGCCGCATAGACGCTGGAGGCCAGATAGGGATCGGTGCTAAGGATAGAGCTGATGTTGATGATGCTGCCGCCGGTGTCCGCGAAGAGCTTGGTCGCCTCGCGGATCGCCAGGAAGTAGCCCAGAACGTTGACGTCGAACTGCCTGTGAAAGGCGTCTTCGGTCAGGTCGGCGACCATCTCGAACACCGCGACGCCCGCATTGTTCACCAGGACGTCCACCTTGCCGTGGTCGTTCCTGACCTGCTCAAACAGGCGAAGGACATCCGCCGACTTGCTCATATCCGCCTGTATGGCCGATGCCTTTCCACCTGCGGTTTCGATCGAGGCAACGACGGCGTCAGCTCCCTTCCTGCTGGTGGCGTAGTTCACGACGACGGTAGCCCCCTCAGCGCCGAGGGCCTTGGCGATGGCTGCTCCAATACCGCTCGATGCACCCGTCACGACGGCGATTTTTCCGGTTAGTTTCATCTGATGACCTCGCTGGATGAGCCTGTCTCCCGAAGCCGGTTGGCCTCGTCGACACTCCAGATGTGGGTCGTCGTACAGCTGACCGCGTGCCGGTTCCTCTCCCATCCTTGCCTATTCTTCTCGCTTGCTTGTGCCTGCGGCATTCGTCGCCATATTCAGCCTATGGAAAACCCGATGGACGAACTGCGCGCCATCGTGATGCGCGCCGGAGACAAATGGACGGAGACCGGAATTCCGCGCGTCGCCATGGTGCGCAGCGAAGCCTGTTCGGACCAGGTCTACGAGCCGATGCTCCACCTCGTCCTGCAGGGAGCAAAGAGCCTCTCGATCGGCGATCATGTCCTTCAGTTCGAGCCGGCGACGTATTTCGTGGTCCCCGTCGACGTGCCGGCCATCGGCAAAATCCGCTCGGACATGTCGGGAAGCCCCTATCTGGCATTGAGCCTCACGCTCGACCCCGCGGTCATCGCGACCATGTTCTCGGATCACGATCGCTCAAGCCGCCAGCCGGCTCCGGACTTCCTGGTGTCCGACGCGACGCCGGAGCTGATCGATGCCTGGCTTCGCATGATGCGACTGGTGGACCGCCCGGGCGAGAAGGCGATATTGGCGCCGATGTTCGAGCGCGAAATTCTGTTTCGCGTGCTGCAGGGGCCGCAGGGCGCCATGCTCCGGCAACTCTCGCATGCAAGCAGTCGCTTGTCCCAGGTTCGCCGCGCCATCGACTGGATCCGCGCCCATTACACAGAACCTTTTCGGGTTGAGCCTCTCGCGGCAATGACGGGCATGAGCGTTGCGGCGTTCTATCGTCACTTCAAGGCAATCGCCGCGATGACACCAATCCAATATCAGAAGAAGCTTCGCCTCCTTCATGCGCGGCAGCTTCTGCTGTTCGAACCACGCGATGCCGCCTCCATCGCCTTCTCGGTCGGATATGAAAGTGCCTCGCAGTTCAGCCGCGAATACGCGCGCATGTTCGGACTGCCTCCAGTTCGCGACATGGCGCGCTACAAGTCACCATCATCCAGCGATCGGAGCGCCTTCAGCGGGTCGCTCCCGAAACACGCAGGGCTGGCCGCCTGAGCGGGAACAATGTGGCTAAGCTCGCGACGGAACACTTCCGCTCGTTGCCATCAGGGCTGAGCTCTATCAACGTGGTCAGGAAGTCCTGATTGACCGAACTCCAGCCCCGACGACGGCCAATCCGTCCGAGACCGGCCCTCAACGGTTGCTCGAGATACCAGGCCTATGAGCCCGGTGAAAATCGCCGCAGCCGATATGGACGATGCAGGCGTCAGCCGAGACCGTTCGCGGCTTGCGCCAGCACACTCAGCAATTGGCTCGTATTGTCTATCGAGAACTGCACGCGCTCGCTGGGCCAGACCGATTCCGAATAGGAGATCGGCGTGCCCTTCATGTCCACATCGACCTTCTTGAGAAGCACGATCGGTTGCGTTTCGGATTGCTGGAGATGTCGTGCCTCTTCCCTGGTCGGCAGTCGCACGATGATGTCGGTGCGCAGCCGGATGTAGTCGGTGACGCCATATTCGGCAAGGATGATGCTGACGCTGCGCCCGCTCAGTCTGGCCTTGTCGAAGCCAGGGAAGCGTCGCACGGGAAAGTAGGCGTTGGAAAAGTCGATCGGTTCCTCGTCAGCAAAACCAAGCCGGACGATGTGATATACGGGCTCGCCCGGCGGCAGTCTCAGGGCTTCACTGACCCGGCGCGGTGCCGGGATAGCCTCTTCCTTGATCGCCTGACCCAGCGGCTCGCGACCCTGATCGAGGAGGTTCTGCGAAAAGCGGGTCCGTTCCGACAGGCGGTAATCGAGGCGGGCATCGCGTGCGAACGTGCCCTTTCCCTGTTCGACCTGGACAAGACCGCGATTCTGAAGCTGCTGCATCGCCCGCCTGATGCTGTGGCGGCCGACGCCGAAACGCGCCATCAGTTCCGTCTCACGCGGCAGCCTGTTGTCGTCGTCGAAACGGCCTGCGGCAATGTCGGCGGCAATCTCCTCCTCGACCTGCTGCCAACGGCCGTGCAGCACCTTGTTTTGCATTCCCATCCTCGTTGGTGAACGACAGCACGACCCTTGCCGCGTCGTCGCCTTGTCATTCGAATGAATCATAACTGCGGCCACTGGGATATGCAATGCGCGCCTTCGCGGTCAACCGGTGGATATCTCCTGCACCTTTTGGTTCTTGGCCAGAGCGCCTTTCCTACACATGCCTGTCATCAAGCCGCGGTATCAAATCATCCGAATGAAGAGAAAACATTCGAATGAATAGGAGCGGGTGATCATGGTTCAAACAAGCCGACTAAGCCGACGCCAATTTCTGGCGGGCGCGACAGCATTGGCGGGAGCTGGCGCAACCGGTCTGCGTCCGGCGTTTTCCGCCGATGCGCAGATCGAGATATCGAGCACATGGGGTGCCGACAAGCCCTTCCAGAAGGTGGTCGACGCCTTCAACGACAAGAAACTGGGCGTGACGGTCGTCAATCGGTTTGATGGCGACTATGAGGCCGCCACCGCCAAGGCGGTTGCCAGCATCGCGGCGGGTCGCCCGCCGGCGATGATGATCACGGGCTGGAAGTTCGGCTATTTCGCCAAGCGCACACTTGGTGCTCGTGACCTGCGGGAAATCAATGCTGCCAAGGCCGAGGCTATTGCCGCCAATTTCAATCCTTCCGTCCTGCCGCTGGTGACGATCGATGGCGCGCTGATCGGCCTTCCCTGGGCGATGTCGACGCCGATCACCTTCATCAACAGCACGCTTTGGCGGGAAGCCGGGCTCGATCCGGCACTGCCGGAGAATCCGGATACCGATTGGCTCTATGGCGCGGCCCGCCAACTGGACAGCAAGCTAAAGGACAAGCACGCGACCTATCGCTCGGCGCTGGCGCTGTCCAACAATGAATGGACGAGCCAGTCCTTCATCCAGAATGCCGGTGGTTTCATCATCGATCCGGCCGGAAAGCTCGCTCTCAACAGCCCGGAAGCCGTTGCCGGAATGGAGCAGTATTGCGCTCCCGCTTTTGAAGGCCTTTGGCTGCCCGTCAGCGCCAAGGAGCAGGACGCCGCTTTCGAAGCCGGCGCCCTGGCGATCTGCACCACCAGTTCGACGCGTGCCACGGTCTTCCCGTTTGGCGCGGCGAAAGCGGTCACCACGAAGTTCCCCGGCCTGCCTGGCCAGGCCCGCAAGATGAACAGCGGCGGCAATTTCCTCGCCGTCTACACCAGGAACCAGGAGCAGGCGGAAGCCTCGCTGGCCTTCCTTGAGTTTTGTGCCTCAAGGGAAGGCCAGTCGATCTGGTCGAGCGTCGGTTACCTCAACACCTCGGTGCACGACATTCCGCTGATCAACGAATTCATGAAGCCGGCGGCCGGTCAGCTGACCGACGGCCTGACGGCGGAAACCATCTGGCCGGGCAAGCGCGGTCTGGAGGGACAGACCATCTGGCGCAAATGGGTGTCCCGGATGCTGCTCAAGGAAACCCCTGTCGCCGATGGCATGAAGGGCGCAAACGACGAACTCGCAGCACTCATCGGCGCCGGATGAATGGGCTGAAGTTGCGTTCGCTGACCAGGCTGTTGGCCCCCTATCTCTTCGTGGGGCCGACAGTTCTGGCCGTGCTGGTTTTCCTCTATGGTCCGATCGTCGGCTCGGCCGTCCTGTCGGTCCTCGACTGGAACCTGTTGTCGCCGGACATCAATTTCGTCGGCACCGCCAATTACAAGGCCATGTTCGGCAGCGCCGATTTCCAGCTGTCGGCATGGAACACGCTTCTCTACTGCGCCATTCTGATCCCGGCGCAGATTGTCCTACCGCTGATCCTGGCGGTGATGATCCATGCCGTGCGGGGATCGCGGATGGATACGGTCTATCGCGGCATGTTGTTCCTGCCGACGATCTTGGCCTATTCAGTCGCCGGCGTCGCCTGGTCGTGGCTGCTCAACCCGGTCAACGGTCTCTTCAACGAAGTGCTGACCGCCTTCGGTTTCCCGCGGTCGCGCTGGCACACGGATCCGGACCTGGCGCTGCTCTGCGTATCGCTGATCACCTTCTGGAAGACGTTTGGCCTGAACATGCTTTTGTGGCTGGCGGCGATTGCCAATGTCCCGCCCGGCCTGCGCGAAGCCTCGCGGCTCGACGGCGCCAGCCGCTGGCAGTATTTCTGGACGATCGAGCTGCCGATGATCACGCCCACGGCCTTCTTCATCTCGGTCACCACGCTGTTCCATATCCTCGACGACATCGTCGGCGTCATCGACGTCCTGACCCATGGCGGGCCTGCAGGGCGCAGCAGCAGCATCCTCTACTTCCTCTGGCAGCAAGGCATGCAGTTCTTCCAGTTCGGACAGGCAAGTGCCGTCGCCATGATCATCATCGTGGTCGTGCTGTCCGTCACCTGGATGCAGTTCCGTGTCGGTGAAAAACGGGTCCACTACGGATGACGGCGCGGTCGACGAGTGCAAGGTCGTTGGCGCTGCCGTTCTCTCTTCGACGCGCAGTCGTCCATGTCGTCCTGCTGTGCCTGAGCGTCGCCACGGTGTTTCCTCTCGTCTGGATGGTGACGTCGGCCTTCACGCCGAACGAGCTGATTGCCGCCAAGGCGATCCGCCTCTGGCCGGAGCAGCCGACCCTGTCCAATTTCACCATCGCCGCCGCCCGTCATCCGATCTGGATGTGGTTGTGGAACTCGGTCCTGACCTCGACCCTGATCACGCTCGGCAAGCTGGTGCTGGCGCTGCCGGCCGGCTACGCCTTCGGCCGGATGGAGTTTCCCGGCCACAAGTTCCTGTTCTGGCTGGTGGTGGCCACCATGTCCTTTCCGACGGTGCTTGCCATCATCCCGACCTATATCGCCATCGTCAAAGTGCAGGCTTTCGACACTTACGGCGCCATGATCATCCCCTCGATTCCCTATGTCGGCTTCTACGTCTTCTATTTTCGCCAGGCCTTCCGTTCGCTGCAGGGCTCGATGTTCGAAGCCGCGCGCATGGATGGCGCCGGCATCTGGCGGCAGTTCTGGGAGATCGCGGTTCCCAATGTCGTTCCATCGATCGCAGCGCTCTCGGTGATCTCCTTCATGGGCGCCTGGAACATCTACCTCTGGGGCCAGCTGGTGCTGGAGGACACGTTCAAGAAGACGCTGACCACCGGCATCGCCGCCTTCGCCGACCTTGACGGCGCCGAAGTTCTGTGGGGACCCCTGATGGCAACCAGCCTGCTGTCCGTGGTGCCGGTGCTGGTGTTATTCCTGATCGCGCAGCGCTTCATCGTCGATGCCCTGGCGCCAGGCCTGGGCGAAAAGTAGAGGGCCGCAAGGCAGGGCACCATGGGCACAATCATCGTTGTCGGCCACGTCAATCACGACCGCGTCTGGTCGCTCGCATCGCCGCTCACTTCGGGCGCACGCATCCCCTATTCCGATCGCACCGTCAGGCTTGGCGGCGGTGGCTTCCACACCGGTGCCCAGCTTGTGAAGCTCGGCAATGACGTCCGCCTGGTCAGCAACCTGATGGACGACGATCATGGCCAGGCCGCCCTTGCAACCTTGAAGACAATCGGCTTCGACCTCCGCTACGTCACCATGCTGGCCGGCGAAACCTTGTTCACCGAAATCCTGCTCGAGCCAAACGGCGAGCGCACCATTTTGAACACCGGCGGACAGATGCGCCCGCCGTTTGCGGTACCCGAGCCTGTCGCCGGCGATGCCGCCTACCTCAACGCCCTGGTGCTCAATGACGGTCTTGTCGCCTCCCTGACGACGATCCCGCTGGTCTTGTCGCAATTTCCGCTGCGCAGCGCATCACCGCGCCCGGCCGATATCGTCGTCGGATCGCGCGCTGATTTCCCTGGCGAAGACACACATCGGGTCTGGGAGAGGGCGGCGTTGATCGCCGGGCCGCGCCTGAAGACGCTGGTCCTGACCGACGGAACGCGCCCGATTTCGCTCTATGACGGCAGCGTGCTGCGGCACGTCACGCCGCTGAGGCAGGTTTCTGTGCCGGACACGATCGGCGCCGGCGATTGTTTTACCGGGATCTTTCTACACGGCCTGCTGCAGGGCCTCAGCCTTGAAGCTTCCGCCGAGCAGGCGAGCCAGGCCACGGCCGAATGGCTCAGCCAACGACACCTCGCCGCCTGAAACAGGTCTTCCGGGAGAGACGCGTCTTCGCGGAGAAGGGTCCGCATTCATCGAAATGTCACAAAAATCAACTGGCAATCGACATTCGGATGACTTAACAAACATCCGAATGATTGGAGGTTGTCATGACCGATGAAGCGGCAGACCAGCGCATCGCTTCGCATGGCTTTGTGCTCGACACGCTGGCGCGCAGCGACGACGGCGAGCTGAAGAAACTCGCCGAAACACTGCTGCCGGGGATCGGCGCCGTCGAAGTCGTCACGAGCCGCACCGGGTTGGTGATGCTGCCCTGCGTCGACACGGTGCTCAACACTGCTTTTCATCTCGGCGAGGTGCTGGTCGCCGAGGCACATATTCGGCTCGGCGGTCACGGCAATCTGGACGGCTACGGCGCCGTGACCGGCCGTGACCTCGAGCAGGCGATGGCGATGGCCGTGGTGGATGGTGCGCTTGCGGCCGGCATCCAGACCGACGCAATCCTGCGCTTTGTCGAGGATCAGGCCGCCCGCCAGGCGGAAGAAGACACGCTGCGGCTGCGCAAGGTCGAGGCAACCCGCGTCAAGATGGAGACATTCTGATGGGCCTTGCAATGCTCTCGCCTGATGCGGACGAGATATTGGCCAATGCCGGTTTCGATGCACTGATGTGGGCGCTCGCCCGGCCCGGCACGGTCCAGGCGCTGCCCGCAGCCGGCTTCACCGCAATCATCGCCAGCCTGATCGACCGCGAATGCACCTTTTTCACGACGCAAGATGATCTGTCGGCTCAACTGGCGGCAACCGGTGCCAAGCCGGCGCGACTCGGCGAGGCCGATTATGTCTTTGCCAAGCTCGCGGCACCGCACGAGATCGCCCCGCTGGCGCGCTTGAAGCAGGGCAACCTGCTCTACCCCGATGACTCCGCCACGCTGATCGTTCCAGCCCGTCTCGGCGAAGGCTCGCGTCTCCAGCTTTCCGGACCGGGTATCGACGGCGCCGCCCACGTCTCGATCGGCGGCATCGACCGTAGCTTCTGGAGCCTGCGTGAGACGCTCGTGCGCTATCCCCTGGGGTTCGACCTCTATGCCGTCGATGGCATGGAGGTCATCGGCATACCGCGCTCGACCAAGGTGGAGGTGCTGTGATGGCCTATGTGGCGACGCGCGGCGGCGAACACGCCATCGAACAATCCGAGCGTCTCTATCGCGAGGAACTGGGCACCATCGATGCCGGCCGGGTCGCCGAAATCCGTGACGGCATGCCCTATCTGGTCGACAGGGTGATGGGCGAGGCCTCGCTTTACGAACGCGATCTGGCAGCACTGGCGCTGGCGCAATCCGGCGGTGATCTCTACGAGGCCGTGCTGCTGCTGCGCGCCTACCGCACCACCCAGCCGCGCCTTGCCATCGCCGAGCCGCTGCAGCAGCGCGACCTGTTCACCGTGCGGCGCATCTCCGCCGCCTTCAAGGACATCCCCGGCGGCCAGATTCTTGGGCCGACGCTCGATTATTCCCATCGCATGCTGAAGCTGGAGGTGCTGGGCGGCAAGGCGGTTGCTCCGGAGCCGGTCGAGATTGCGGCAATGGCGGCGCCTGAAAAACAACCGTCGCTGACGGACTGGCAGAAGGCGCAAGGACTGATCGCCGATCCGACGGCCGACACCACCGCGCCAGACGACATTCCCGATCTCACCCGTGAACCGCTGCTGTTTCCGGCAAGCCGCGCCCACAAGCTGCAAAGCCTGGCGCGAGCCGATACCGGCGGCGTGCTGGCTCTTGGCTATGCCACCATGCGCGGCTATGGCGCGGTGCATCCGACGGTCAACGAATTGCGGCTGTCCGAGGCACCGGTGCGCATGCGCCATCCGCGCGGCACGCTGTTCAGCGCCGGCCGGGTCCGGGTCAGCCAGGCGGAGATCATCTCCAAGGGCGGCGGCCTCGACCTCGGATTCTGCGCCACATTCGGATGGAACGAGGTCAAGACCATCGCCGGCGCCTCGCTGGACCTGGCCTCGCGCTTGCCCAAGCCGCATCCGGCCTCGAACGAGGAGTTCGTCCTCTATCATACCGAGCCCGTGGAGAGTTCCGGCTTCTGCATCCATTTCAAGCTGCCGCACTACGTTACCTTCCAATCGTCACTTGATGCGTTGCGCGACGCGAAAGCGAAAAAGCGACAAGCAAAGGCGCAAGAGGCGACACAAGCGGCAAGGGAGCCCGCCGAATGACGCTCGCGCAACTGACCAGACCCTGGGCGGCTTTTTCCTACGGCTTTCTCGATGCCTCCGCCAAACGCGAGATCCGCCGCCGCACGCTGAAGGCGATCGCCATTCCGGGCTATCAGGTGCCCTATGCCAGCCGCGAAGTGCCGATCGCCCGCGGCTGGGGCACCGGCGGCCTGCAATCGACGCTGACGCTGGTCAAGCCTCGATCGGTCATCAAGGTCATCGACCAGGGTGCCGACGACAGCGTCAATGCCAGCAGCATCCGCAAGTTCATCCAGCGCGTCAGCTCCGCTGATATCACCGAGGATACGCTGGCCGCGACCATCATCCAGTCGCGCCACCGCATTCCGGAGGAAAAGCTGCGGCAGGACCAGATCCTCGTCCTGCAGGTGCCCAACCCGGAACCGCTGCGCTCCGTCAATCCCGACATCTCGGTTGCCCGCGAAATGCACGGCGACGCCGACTACGGGCTGATCTGGCTCAGGCTCTATGAGCAGATTGTCCGCTCCGGCCGCATCATGCAGGGCGCCAGCTATCCGAGCCTCGTCAATGGCCGCCATGTGATGAGCCCGTCGCCGATCCCGCGTTGGGATGTGCGCAAGCTGCACATGGCCGACCATCTGACACTGCTCTCGGCCGGGCGCGAAAAGCGCATCTATGCGGTGCCGCCCAAAACGCGCGTCGAACCGCTGGTCTTCGAGGACATCGCCTATCGGGTCGAAGAGCATGGCCACCTGACCTGCGGCCGCAGCGGCGTCTCGGGCTTCTTCATGAACGAACTGCCGCAGGATGACGGCACGTCGCACTTCGAACTTTCCGACAGCGATTTCGGCGTCAAGCACATCAGGAAGACGCAAGGAGAACCCGTGGCGATCGGCGACACCTGGTATCGCAACGGGAGAATGGCCCCATGAGCGATGTCGCCACAGCAAGCAAGCTCATCCGGCAGCCCCCGCGGCTGATGCGCACGCCGCCGCTTTTGACCATGCGCGGCATCGACAGGAGCTACGGCGAAGTCGTCGCGCTGAGCGATGTCGATGCGACAGTCTATCCGGGCGAGGTGCTGGGCATTGTCGGCGAATCCGGCTCCGGCAAATCGACGCTGCTGCGGCTGATGAACCTGGAGGACACGCCGCAGGCAGGCGAATACCATCTCGCCCTGTCCGATCACGACGATATCAACCTGTTCGGCCTCGACCGTTTCCAGCGACGGATGCTGCGGGCAAGGCGCATCGGCATCGTCTACCAGAACCCGCATCTGGGGCTGCTGATGGACCACACCAGCAGCGGCAACGTCGCCGAACGGCTGCTGATTGCCGGAACGCGCAATTTTGCCACCCTGCGCGCCAAGGCAAAAGAGGCCCTGCAGGCGTCGGAATTCCCCACAGAGCGCATGGATGCGCTGCCGATGGAACTGTCCGGCGGCATGCAGCAGCGCGTACAGCTTGCCAAGGCGATCGCGCTGGAACCAGCTCTGCTGCTGCTCGACGAACCGACCACGGGCCTCGATGTCAGCGTCCAGGCGCTGGTGCTCGACACGCTCAAGCGGTTGCAGCGGGAGCGCCGGATCACCATGGTCCTGGTCTCGCATGATCTCGGTGTCATCAGGACGATGGCCGACCGGGTCATGGTGATGCGCAACGGGCTGGTGGTGGAACAGGGGCTGGCGGATCAGATCTTCCAGGATCCGCAGCACCCCTATACCCAGCAACTCGTCCACGCCAAGCTGTGAGGGGCCCGCTATGAATATGCAGTCTTTGCCGGGCAGCGCCGCAGCGTCTCTGGTGCTGTCGGTTCGGGGCCTCGGCAAATCCTTCGAGATGCATCATCTCGGCCGCACCTTGCCGGCCTTTGCGGACATCGATTTCGATCTTCACGCCGGCAAATTCATTCTGCTCAGAGGTGACAATGGTGCCGGCAAGTCGACGCTGCTGCGCACGCTCTACCGGTCCTATCTGCCGCGCCAGGGCCATGCCTTCTATCACACGCGCGAAGGCATCATCGACCTTGCCGAAGCGGCCGATGTCGACATCGCCTTTCTGCGCCGGCGTGAAATCGGCTTCGTCACCCAGTTCCTGCAGGTGCGCCCGCGCGTCGCCGCCGAAGAACTGGTGGCCGAGCCGCTGATGCTGGCCGGCCGCGGCCACGGCGAGGCGTTGACGGAAGCCCGCCGCTGGCTGTCGTCCTTCGGCGTCAAGCAGCCGCTCTGGGCCGCCTATCCCTCGACCTTTTCCGGCGGCGAACAGCAGAAGGTCAATCTGGCCCGCGCCCTGATCCTGCCGCAACGGCTGCTGTTCCTTGACGAGCCGACGGCTTCGCTTGACCGAGCCGCCCGCGCGGCCCTCGTCTCGCGCCTGAAGGAACTGAAGGCGCAGGGCGTCGCCATGATCGGCGTCTTCCATTACCCGCAGGATGTCGCCGGTCTGGTTGACCGGGAAATCCATCTGGCAAACACGGACCCCTTCGAAGAGAAACCACATGTGGCTGAGTGAATTTGAAATTGTCCTGCGCGACCGTGTCATCCCAAGCGGCGCCGTCAGGATCGAAAACGGGCGGATTGCGGAGATAAGCGAGGAACCCATCGAGAATGCCGACATGTTGGGTGGGGGCCGCCTGCTGCTGCCCGGTTTCATCGACATGCACGGCGACATGGTGGAGAAGGAAGTGGAGCCGCGCACCGGCGTCCATGTGCCCATGAAGACCGGCATCGCCGAACTTGACAAGAAGCTCGCCTCCTGCGGCGTGACCACGGCCTATGCCGCACTCTCCTTCATCGGTGCCAGTGTCACCAGCGGCGTGCTGCGCTCCGAAGAGCACACATCCGCGATCATCGAGACAATCGCCGAGCTGAAAGACGACCTGCTTGTCGATCACCGCATCCATGCCCGGTTCGAGGTGACGTTCGCCCCGGCGGTGGGCATGCTGCAAAGGCTGATGGACGCAGGCAAGCTGCACCTGATCTCGCTGATGGATCACACGCCCGGGCAGGGGCAGTACCGCGACGTCGAACTGTACATCGCCCGCATCGCCAGGGAGCGCGGCATGTCGGTTGCCGAGGCCTCCGAGATCGTCGGCCGGCGCATCGCCGGTCGAAACGGACAGGACGATGTGCTCGGCACGTTGCAGGACCTGTCGGCGTTTGCCCGTGCTCGCGGCATCGTGCTCGCCTCGCACGACGACGACACGCTAGAAAAGGTGGAATTTGTCCACGGCCTGGGCGCCGCGCTCAGCGAATTCCCGGTGACGCTCGAAGCGGCTCAAGAAGCACGCAGGCTTGGAATGCTTACCGTCATGGGAGCGCCCAATGCCCTGCGCGGCCAGTCCTACTCCGGCAACCTATCCGCCCGTCAGGCCTACGAGGCCGGGCTGCTTGACATGCTGGCCAGCGATTATCATCCGGCCTCGATCCTGCCGGCCGTGCTCGGCCTGGCGGATCTGCGCGGCGGCGACCTTGTGGCGGCGACGGCGCTGACAAGCGCCAATCCGGCCAAGGCGCTGGGGCTTACCGATCGCGGCGCCGTCGAGCCGGGACTTCTGGCCGACCTTGTCGTGGCCGATCGCCAGCCGGTGGCGCGCGTCCGAGCCACGTTCCGCGCCGGCCGCATGATCTACGGCGATGGCACGCTGGCCCCGCGCCGGCACTGAAATAATTCCGCATTATTTGGAATTTGAGGCGGAGCCTGCGATGAACGAGGCTCGTCCCGCTCCAATTCCGACCTGGCAGACCGATCGCTGCGACGAAACAGCGATACGCCCTATTGCTTGACGTCTGTGTGCGATAAAGTGAGCGAAGTCCAAGCCATATCGCTCATTTCAGGATTTCCCCTCCCCTATGTCGCTAGTCAAGACTTCGAGGATCACCAGACGCGGTCCGTCCGAAACGCCCTCCACGCCGGCCAAGGCCGCGGACGCCGTCTCCCGACAGCAGGCGCCTGCACCGGTCGACCTTCCGGAAGGCCGCATCAGTGAACGCTTTGCGGCCGCCACCGAAGAACTGGCCAGCGGGATAACGGAGGCATCCGCCGCGGCCGAACAGCTGAGACGGTCGATGGAGCAGATTGCCGCTGGCGCCGAGGAGGCGTCCGGGGCCGCCGAGCAGCAACTCCATTCGATCCGGGACACCGCCAAAGCGCTTGCCACTGCCAGACGCCAGGGCGAGGAATCGCAACGGCGCTCGGAACATGTCCAGGGCCTGCTTGCCGACGTCACCAGTCAGGTCGTCGCCGCGGTCGGCGCGATCGAACGCAATGCCGCCCGCCAGGCAAGCTCGGCGGAACTGATAGCCGTCGTCGAAAAGCGCGCGCAGGAAATCGGCGAGATAAGCCGCACCGTCAGTCGCATCTCCGACCAGACCAACCTGTTTGCCCTGAACGCGGCGATCGAGGCGGCGCGCGCCGGCGACCACGGGCGCGGCTTTGCCGTCGTTGCCGAGGAGGTTCGCGCCCTGGCGCAGATATCCGATACCAGCGCGCAGGAGGTCCAGGCGCTTTCCCAGGCCATTCAGCAGGAGGTCAGCGCCGTGGCGGCAGCCGTCGCCGCGGCAGCCGCTGCGGCGGGCTCCGAGGCCAAAGCCTCCAACGCCGTGCTGCAGAATCTGCGGCTGATGCGCGAAACCGCCGGTGAGATCGCGACCGGCAGCCGCGCCATCGCGACGGCCTCGATCGAAGCCGAAAAGGCGGCCCTGGAAGCGCAGAAGGGTGCGGAGCACGTCGCCAGCGCCGCGCAAGAACAGTCCGCCGCCGCTTCCCAGTCCCAGGCAGCGATCCAACAGCAGACCCAGGCGCTCGACCAGGGGCGCATCGCCGCGCACGCGCTGGCACGCCTGGCCGAGCAGTTGCGCGACGGCAATGCAGCCAAGGCGGCGGAACAGGCCTCGGCGGCTGCCGAGCAACTGTCGGCCAACATCCAGGAACTCTCGGCCGCGGCGGCGCAGATTCTGGCGGCCGTCGAGCAGATCAATCGCGGCGCGCAACAGCAGGCGAGCGCGACCCACCAGAGTTCCGCCTCGCTGATACAGATCGAGCGCAGCGCAGCCCTGGCGAGGGACAATGCGGTGACCGCCGAGCAGCGGATCGCCGGCATGGAAAGGTCTTTGGCCGAGACGCGGAGCGCGGTCGACAAGTTGATTGACGGGCTGAGCGGCGCGCTCAGGGAGACCACATCCAGCGTCTCGGCCCTCGTTGGCCTCGAGGTGACGGGGCGCAAGATCGAGAAGATCGTCGACGCGATCACGCTGGTCACGGTGCAAACCAGCATGCTCGCCGTCAGCGGCGCCATCGAGGCCGCAAGGGCCGGGGACTACGGAGGCGGCTTCTCGCTGGTGTCGAAGGACATTCGGGGGCTGGCGCGGGACGCCTCGCAGAGCCTGGACAAGGTCAAGGATACCGTCCGCGCCATCATCGAGCAGATAACGTCGCTGCGCGGCGACCTCGAACGGATTTGCGGGGTCTCCGAGGTCGAGATTCAAAACAGCCGCGCCACGCTGGCTGTGTTCGAGAAGGCCGGCGACGAACTCGGACAGCTGGTCGAAGCAAGCAAGGGAATCCTCGCCGGGGCGACCGGTATCCTCTCCGCGGCCTCACAGGCATCGGCGGGCGCCAAGCAGATCGCCGCGGCGGCGGAAGAGACAAGCGCCGCCTCGAGGGAGGCATCCACCGCATCGCAAGAGCAGGCACGCGGGGCCGAGGACCTGGCGGCGGCGATCGAGGAGATCGCCTCCCTGGCCGACGAGCTCAAGTCGCAAAATGTCTGAGCAGGACGTTACCGCCAGCTCGCTCAGCGGGTTCCTGGCTGTCCGGTGCCTGGACGATCTCTACGCGTTGCCCGTCCGCCGGGTGGCAGAGATCGTGCGTGTGCCGGTGATGGCCAGGGTGCCTCAGGCGCCGCCGGCCCTGCGCGGCCTGGCAAACCTGCGTGGCGCGGTCATGCCCATCGCGGATTTGAACGGCCTGCTGCGCCTGGCCGCGCAACCCCTGACGGAACGGGCGAGAGCGGTGGTCATCGATGCTCCTGCTCCCTTCGCGCTGCTCGTCGAGACCGTCGAAGGCATCATCGCTGTCGACGACGATCGGATCGACCGTGCTGCCAGCGGCACGGGCGCGGATGGCGGCGCCTTTTCGGCCGACGGGCGGCCGGTCAGGATCCTCGACATCGACGCACTGGTCGAGCGCTCGTTCACGCTGCAGGCAGGCGCCCGCTCGCCGGCGCGCGGGCGGTTGACGGCGGCCGGGGCGCACGAAGACGCGACCGTCGGGCGCGACATGCTCGCCTCGTTCCTCGTCGGCGGCCAGGAGTATGCGTTGCCGTTCGCCGTCGTCCAGGAAGTGGTCAACCTTCCGCCGTCGCTGACGGCGCTGCCAGGTGCGGATGCCGGCATGCCCGGGCTCATGGCGTTCCGCGGCGGCTTGCTTCCGCTGCTGTCCCTGCGCGCGCTGTTCGGGCTCGACGCGGGCGTGGCGGGCAGCGAAAAGATCATCGTCACGGCGATTCACGGCGTGCCGGTCGGCGTCGTCGTCGATGCCGTCCAGCAGAGCGTCGCGGTCGACCCGGCGCGGCTGGAGGCGGTCCCCGCGATCATGGCGGCGCGGATCGGCGGCGAGGCCCGGGTCAAGGCGATCTATCGAAACCAGGCCGACAACCGGCTGATCTCGGTGCTCGATCCGGATCTCCTGCTCAATGAGGAAACGATGCGTCGTCTGGGTCCCCTGCAATCCCCGGCTTCGAGAACGCCGCAATCCACTGCCGGAACGCAAGGCGCCATGATGCTGCTGGCCTTCCATCTGGGGGATGACGAATTCGCCTTGCCGGTGGGCGCCGTCGAGGAAGTGGCGCTGGTACCGGAACGCATGACGCGCGTGCCAAGGACGCCCGACTTTCTGGAGGGCGTGATCAATCTGCGCGGAGACGTGCTGCCCGTCATCGACCAGCGCAAACGCTTCGACATGCCGGCCCTCGCCTCGACGGCGCGCTCGCGCCTGATCGTGGTCAGGTCCGGGCCGCACCGGGCCGGCATCATCGTCGACAGCGTCTCCGACGTGCTGGCCGTCGACGAGACGATGGTGTCGCCGGCCCCGGACCTGACGGGGGAGCCGACGCGACTGATCCGGTCGATCGTCAGCCTCGAGGATGGCCGCCGCATCGTCATGCTGCTCGACCCGAGCGAACTGCTCACCCGGGCCGAGCGCAGCCTGTTGGACACTTTCCAGGACAAGCCGCAACATTGATCAAGGTTCTGATCGTCGACGATTCCGCGCTGGTGCGGAAGCTCCTCGCCGAGATGCTGGCGAGCGTTTCCGGCTTCCAGGTCGAGACGGCCCGCAATGGCGCCGAGGGGCTTGAGCGGCTTCATGCCTTCGCTCCCGACGTGATCACGCTCGACGTCAACATGCCGTTGATGAACGGGCTGGCCTGCCTCGACCGGATCATGCTGGAGAAGCCGACGCCGGTCATCATGCTGTCGTCGGTGACCTCGCAGAGTGCCGACGAAACGCTGGAAGCGCTGCGCCTCGGCGCCTTCGACTTCATAGCCAAGCCCTCCGGGGCATTGTCGCTGCGCGTCGACCAGATGCGGGGTGACTTGGTCGACAAGATTCGCGCCGCCGCCATCGCCCGCGTCAGGCCGACGCTGCGGCTCACGGACCGGATCCGGCATCGGGTGGGAAGCACAGTTGCGGCGAAGCCGCCGGTAGCCGCGAGGCGGCAGGAACAGCTTGCCGATATCGAGTTGCCCGGAGTGGTGCTTGTCGGCACCTCGACCGGCGGACCGCCGGCACTCGAGACGGTGCTCTGCGCGTTGCCGGCGTCGTTTCCGTGGCCGATCCTGATTGCCCAGCACATGCCGGAATCGTTCACCGGCGCGCTTGCCAGGCGCCTGGACAGTCTGAGCGCCATCGCGGTCGTCGAGCTCGCGGGCCCGACGCAGATCCGGCCGGGAACGGCCTATATTGCACGAGGCGGCGGCGACATGATCGTTTCGCGCCGCGGCGGCGCGGTGTTCGCCGCCAGCGCGCCGGCCCAGATCGGCTATCCCTGGCATCCCAGCGCCGACCGGCTGGTGCGCAGCGCCCTGGAACATATTCCGGCCACCCAGCTTATCGGTGTTCTCATGACGGGCATGGGCAATGACGGCGCCAGCGCGATGCAGTTGCTGCACGAACGAGGAGGGCGCACAATCGCCGAGGCGGAAGAAACGGCCGTGGTCTGGGGCATGCCCGGGGAACTGGTCAAGGCCGGGGCGGCGGATTGGATCCTTCCGCTGCCCGAAATCGCACGGCAATTGCTGAAGGTTGTGCCATGCCCCTGATCCGCCGCGACGCCCCAGCGCCCTCTGCCGACCGCGACGCTCCTGTCGCCGGCACGGTGCCGTCCCTGACCGCCGAGGCCAGCGAGGACCGCCGCGCCGCCGCGCGCCAGCTCGTCGTGACGGCCGAGACCCGCGACGCCACGGCAATTGCCCTGTTTCATGAAAACGACGCCCACGTGCTCCAGGCCTTGTTCACCGCGCTTGTGAGATCGTCCAATTCGACGAGCGTCGAGATCGCCCTCGAGCTCCTGCGTTCGGACGACGCGCGGTTGCGCACGGGAGCCCTGGACGCGCTGAAGGCGATGACCGCCCACGTTCTGCCGCACATGGCGCAGCTGCTGAGCGACGCCGACACGGACGTGCGCATCCTCGCCTGCGACCTGGCACGGGCGCAGCCACCCGAAGCGATCGTCGACCTGCTCGGTCCCGTCCTGGAGACCGATGGCGACGGCAATGTCTGCGGCGCCGCGATCGAAGTCATGGCTGATGTCGCGACGCCCGAGCACGTGCCGCTGCTGCTGCGCTGCGCTGAACGGTTTCCCGCGGATCCCTTCCTAGCCTTCAGCGCCCGGACCGCGGCCCAGCGGATCGGCGCCCGGAACGGCAAGCCTTGATCGAGATTTCGGACGAGGAGATCCGGCGCCTGGGCGATTTCCTCTATCGCCGCACCGGCATGGTCTACTCCCTGTCAAAGCGCTACTATATCGAGCGCCGGATCGACGACCGGGTCAAGGCCACGGCATCGCCCTCCTTCGAATCCTACTTCGCCAGGCTGCGCGCCGATGTCGGCGGCGAGATCGAGAAATTCGTCAATGCCTTCACCGTCAACGAGACCTATTTCAACCGCGAGGATCACCAGCTTCGCTGCCTGACCAACGATCTCCTGCGCGAGCGGATCGCGGTCGGCCACGGCACCAGGCGGCTTCGGCTGTGGTCGGTGCCATGCGCGACCGGCGAGGAGCCCTATTCGATCGCGATGTGGCTGCTGGACAAATGGCCCCTGGTCGACACCTACGACATCGAGATCTGCGGCTCCGACATCGACACCGACGCCCTCGGCGCCGCCAGGCTGGGCATATACGGCAAGCGCGCCCTGATGCGGCTGCCCGAACAGGTGGTCGCCCGCTACTTCCGCCGCCAACCCGGCGATCGCTGGCAGCTCATCGACGAACTGAAGGAATCGGTGCGGTTCTCGCCCGTCAACCTGGTCGAAGCCGGCCAGACCAGGGAGCACGGCCGGTTCGACGTGATCTTCTGCCGCAACGTGCTGATCTATTTCGATGACACGTCGCGCCGGATCGCCGCCGACAACCTCTACGAGAGCCTGTTGCCGGGCGGCTTCATCTGTCTTGGCCATACCGAATCGATGAGCCGCATTTCACCCCTGTTCGAAGTCCGCCGGTTCGAGGATGGTATCGTCTATCAGAGACCGGAGGTCGGGCGGTGAGTGACGTGGCATCCCTGCGCATCATGGTGGTCGACGACGCGGCACTCGTGCGCCTGTATTACCGCAGCGTCCTGGAACCGGCAGGCTACGTCGTCGACGATGCCCTGAACGGCCTCGAGGCGCTGGAGAAGCTGACCGGGCAGGAGGTCCAGCTGCTGATCGTCGACATCAACATGCCGGTGATGGATGGCCTGACCTTCCTGCGCCTGCTGCGGCGGCGGGCCGAGCCGTTTGCCGCCACGCCGGCCCTCGTCACCAGCACCGAGGCCGGTCCACAGGATCGTAAGGCGGCCGAGATGGCCGGCGCCAATTTCTATGCCTGCAAGCCCGTCGCCGCCGAGGACCTGCTCGAGATCGCCAGCCTGCTCGCCGGCGGGGTCGGCGCATGAACGAGCTTCTGGAGCAATTCCTGGTCGAATGCCGCGAGCTGGTGCAGCAGGCGACCCTCGATCTGCTGGCGATCGAAAGCGATGCCGCGGACGGCGCCAGGCTCGACAGCGCCTTTCGCTCCATCCACACGCTCAAGGGCGGTGCCGGCATCGTCGACTTCCCCGAAATGGCCACGGGGCTCCATGCCGTCGAGGACCTGCTTGCCTCGGCCCGCGCCGGGGGCCGGGCTCTCGGTGTCGCCGAGATCGGCAATTGCCTCTGGGCGCTGGACCGGGTCACCGCCTGGCTGGACGAGATCGGGCGAACGGGGACGCTTCCGGTCGAGCCGGGGCCGACGGCTGACGAGATGGTTCGCCGCTTCCAGGCAACCGGGCACGACGCCGGCGGACAGGACGGGTCCGCTTCCGCGCCGCGCGATCTTCTGGCCGCGCTGATCGAGGCCAGTCCGCAGCTGGCCGGCCAATACGCTACTGGCGTACTGTATCAGCCCGATCCGCGCTGCTTCTTTCGTGGTGATGATCCGCTCGCCCTGTTCGCCGGCATGCCTGGCCTGCTGTCCTTGAAGGCGGAAGACGTCGAGCCCTGGCCGGCCCTGGCCGAACTCGACGCATTCGAAAGCAATTTGCGCTTCGCCGCCCTTTCCTCGGCCGCGCCGCAGGACGTGTCTCGCTACGTGGCCATGGCCGCGCCGGAGGCGGGGCAGCGGATCGAGATCCGCGCCCTCGCGGCGACCGAGCCGCCTGCAAGGCCAGGGCTCACAGCCATGGCGCGCCGGGTGCTGGAGGCCCAGCACGCTCTGCTGGCCAACGAGGACGTGGATGGATTGGCCGGACGCGTCGGCGCCGCGCGGCGCGTCGTCATGAGCATCGTGGCGCGGGGCATCGGGCCGCACGATGCGTCGACCGACAGGCTTGAGCGAAGCATTGCCGGCGAGCAACGGGGCGAGCTGCAGGCGGTGATCGGGCGGATCCTGGGCATCGAAATCCAGGATCCGCCCGGGGCGGACGCCCCGCCAGCGCCGCCCACCGCACCCACCGGCACGGTGGCGGCGCGATCGCTGCGCGTCAGCGTCGAACGCATCGACGCGCTGGTGAACCTCACCGGCGAACTGTCCATTGCCAGGAACGCGCTGGCGCACGCGGCCGCGCTGGCGCGAAGCGGCACGCAGGCAGCGTCGCTGGCCGTCTTGCTGGACGAGCAGCAGACACGACTGGACCGGCTTGTCGGGGCGTTGCAACGCTCGGTGATGAGCATCCGGGTCCTGCCGATGCGGCAGGTCTTCCAGAGGTTCCCCAGGCTGGTGCGCGACCTCGCCGCCGAAATGGGCAAGTCGGTGGCGCTGGTGACGGAAGGCGACGACACAGAAGCTGACAAGACCATCGTCGAGGCGCTCGCCGAGCCGATCCTACATGTCGTGCGCAACGCCATCGATCACGGTCTGGAGACGGCAGAAGAGCGCGTGCGGGCCGGCAAGCCGCCGCAGGCGACCATATCGATGCGCGCGGCAAAGGTCGGCGACAGCATAGCGGTGGAGATCGAGGACGACGGCAAGGGCGTCGACCTGGCGCGCGTCCGACGCATCGCCGCCGAGCGCGGCCTCACCGTCGGCGCGCCGATCACCGACGCCGACACGCTCGAACTGCTGTTCAAGCCGGGGTTCTCGACCGCCGCGACGGTCAGCACGATTTCGGGGCGCGGCGTCGGCATGGACGCGGTGCGCGCCGCGGTCGAGGGGCTTGGCGGCTCGGTCGGCATCGAGACCGAGGCGGGGCTGGGCACGCTCGTCACCTTCACCTTGCCCTATTCGATCCTGATGACGCCGCTGATCACCGTCGAAGCGGCCGGACAGATCTTCGGCATCCCGCTGGACAAGATTGTCGAAACCCGCCGCCTGGCGCGCGCCGACATCGCCCCGGTCGGCAAGGCGCGGGTCTTCGTGCATCGCGGTCGCGCCATTCCGCTGGTCAACCTCGAGGCGACCATCGGCGGCACGCCCCCCGGCTCGCAGGCATCGGACGTGCAGGTGGTCGTCGTCATGTCCGGCAATGACATGTGCGGGATCGAGGTCGACCGCCTGGGCGAGAAGATGGACATCCTGATGCGGCCGGTCGAAGGCGTTCTGGCGGGCCTGCAAGGCATCGCCGGCGTCACCATACTCGGCGACGGCCGCGTCATGCTCGTCCTCGACCTGGAGGCGATGCTGGGATGAGCGTGACCCTGGACCCGCAAAGCGGCGTGATCGTCCTCGAAGGCGACTGCGCCATGGAAGACAGCGAGACCTTGCTCGGGCTCTTGATGCTCGGCGACCAGCCTGCCGTCGATTGGAGCAAATGCACCGGCCTTCACACCGCCGTGCTTCAGGTGCTGCTCGCGGCCCGCCCGACGGTGACCGGCCACCCCGCCTCGCCGTTTCTGCAGCGGCACTTCGGCCCCGTTTTCCAGGCGCCGAAGCGGTGAAAAAGCTTTCAAATCCATCGCTTTTAGGCGATATCCCGGAAAATAGAGGTAGGTCGCAATGAACGTTCTGATCGTCGATGACAGCAAGCTGGCCAGGATGGCCCTCGTCAAGGTGCTCGCCCGCAGCTACCCGACCTGGACCCGCAAGGAGGCATCCAATGCCGACGAGGCGCTCGAGCTTCAACAGGAGTTCGCGGCCGACGTCGTTCTGATGGACTACAACATGCCTGGCCGCGACGGCCTGGCGCTCGCGGCGGAGCTGCGCGCGCGCAATCCGGCGGCCCGGCTGGCGCTGATTTCGGCCAACCAGCAGCATGAGATCATCGAGGGCGCCAAGGCCGTCGGGGCGGTCTTCCTCAACAAGCCGGTCAGCGAGCCGGAACTGATCGATTTCCTCGGCAAGCCAGAGACCGTGGCCGGGCAGGACGCGCGATAATGGCCGCTGCGGAGCTGACGCTGGACGAGCTCGAAACCGATGCTCTCACCGAGCTGGTCAACATTGCCGTAAGCCGGGCGGCGAAGAACCTGCGCGAGATGGTCGGCGGCCAGGTCTTTCTGTCCGTGCCCAGGATCCAGCTCGTCGGACGCCAGCAGGCCATCGAGATCCTCGGCGAACAGGGGATGGACCGTCTCGTCGCGGTCCATCAGCTCTTCGAAGGCGAACTGACCGGCCGCGCGCTGCTGATATTTCCGGAGGCGCGCAGCCTGGAGCTGGTGCGGGCGGTGGCCGGACCCGAGCATTCGCTGGAAGACATCATCGATCTCGAGCAGGAGGCACTTGCCGAAACCGGCAACGTCATCCTCAACAGCTGCCTGGCCACGATCGCCAATCTTCTTCACCGCAGTCTCAAGGTCTCGCTCCCAGAGGTCATAAGGGGGACGGGCGTGGACTTCTTCAACCTCTCGCCGCCGCCTGCGCCCGGCGAGGTCGTGCTTTTTCTGTACATAAACTTCACCGTCAAGGATCACGACATCACCGGCTACATCGCCATGCTGATGGATATGCCATCGCTGGCGGTCTTGAAGGCCCTGTTGTCCGATTTCATAGAGCGGGTTGGCGGAACCGAAATCTGATGACCACCGCGCATGAGAGCTTCGATCCGATATTCGATGCGCTCGATTGCGGAGTCATCGTGGTCGACCAACAGCGCCGGGTGACCGCGTGGAATGCCTGGATCGCGGCGGCGAGCGGCATTGCCGGATCCGACGCCGTCGGCACATCATTGCAGGACCTGTTCCCGTCGCGCCCCCTTGGCGCCATCCTGGCCGCGGTTTCGGAGGCGTTGGAGGCGGGGGCCTCCTCCCTGCTCACGCCCACGCTCCACCCGGCCCTGCTGGGCCTGCGCACGAGAGCCGGCCAGCCCATGGTGCACAGCATCTCCGTGCGTCCGATCGGCGCCATGGGCGCGTTCCATTGCATGATCCAGATCGCCGACGTCACCGGCGCCACCCGTCGCGAGGCGGTGCTGCGGCAGCGCCAGAACGCGCGCTACGACGCGGTCATGGAAAGCGCCGCCGAAGCCATTCTCACCCTGGATGGCACCGGAGTGATCCAGGGGGCGAACGCCGCCGCCGAGGCCCTGTTCGAGATCGACAAGACGTCGCTGATCGGCCTCTCGAGCGGCGGTTTGTTCGTCGACAGCGAGCGCTGGTCGCTTCTCCACGACGCCATCCTGGCCGGCGGCGAACAGGGTCCTGCCCTGGACGTCATGGTCAAGCGCCGCAACGGCACGCTTCGCTACCTCGAAGTGTCGATCAGCCGCTGGTCCGGCGGCGCCCAGCAGTTCACCACGGCGTTCCTGCGCGACGTGACCGACAGGCTGTCGGCCGAAATCAAGCTGAAGACCCTGAACGAGACGCTGGAGCAGCGGGTGGCCGACGCCACGCGCGAGCGCGACATGATCTGGCGCGTCAGCCAGGACCTGTTCGTGCTGACCGATCTCGACCTGACATGCCAGAGCGTCAACCCGGCCTGGTGCGAGCATCTCGGTTATCCCGAAGGCGATGTCGCAGGCACCGGCTTCGAGGCCTTCGTCCATCCCGACGACGTGGCTACCGTGAAGGCGCGGCTGGCGATCGGCGGACACAAGGCCAAGGTCCGCGATTTTGACATCAGGATGCGGGCAAGGGACGGCAAATACATCTGGTACAGCTGGCAGTTCATGCCGCACGACAACCAGTACTACGCCGCCGGCCGCGACATCACCGCGCGCCGGGTGCTCGAGGATCAACTGCGCCAGAGCCAGAAGATGGAAGCGGTCGGCCAGCTGACGGGTGGCATCGCCCATGACTTCAACAACATGCTGGCCGTGGTGATCTCGGGGCTCAACCTCATTCAGCGCCGCATCGAGCGCGGCGAGCCAGGCGTGCCTCAGCTCATCGCCGCCGCGACCGAAGGCGCCCACAAGGCCGCCACGCTGACGCAGCGGCTGCTGGCCTTCTCGCGCCAGCAGCCGCTGTCGCCGGAAGCGCTCGACGTGAACCGCATGGTTGTCGACATGTCGGAGCTGCTGCGCCGAACCCTGGGCGAGCACGTCAACATGGAAACGATCCTGCAGGACCAGGGTGGCACCATCATCGCTGACCGCAGCCAGCTGGAAAACGTTCTGGTCAATCTTGCCGTCAACGCGCGTGACGCCATGCCGAGCGGGGGGACGCTGACGATCGAGACCTCGGCCGTCCTGATCGACGAGTCGACCGCGGCCGACCACGCCATTGCGACCGGCGAGTACATCCTGATTTCGGTCACCGATACCGGCACCGGCATGAGCCCGGACGTGATGGAGCGCGCCTTCGATCCCTTCTTCACCACCAAGGGCGTCGGCAAGGGCACGGGCCTCGGGCTGAGCCAGGTCTTCGGCTTCGTCAAACAGTCCGGCGGCTATGTCAGCATCCAATCCCAGTTGGGGCAAGGCACCGCGATCCGGATCGTCCTGCCCCGGCATTCCGGCGCCGCCGACCAGGCGCAGGCGAGGAAGAGCGACGATATTCCCAATGGCAGCGCCGCCGAGCGTATCCTCGTCGTCGAGGACGAGGCCAGCGTCCGGGAATTGACGGTGCAGATGCTCGAGGAATTGGGGTATTCGGTCATGTGGGCCGCGAGCGGCGCCGACGCCCTGGTAACGCTGAAGGCGCGTGACGATTTTTCGCTGCTGCTCACCGATGTCGTCATGCCGGGCATGAACGGGCGCGAACTGGCCGACAACGCCGCCATGATCCGGCCCTCCTTGAAAGTGCTCTACACGTCGGGCTACGCGCGTGACGCGGTCGTCAGCAACGGGATCGTCGACCCCAACATCCAGCTTCTGCAGAAGCCGGCAACGCTCCAGAACCTCGCCCAGAAAGTCCGGGCGGTTCTCGACAGTTAGCGCTGCGCGGGCCGCAGCGGCGAGCCCCAAGCCGCGTGACCGATGGCTCGAGGAGCAACGGAAGGTGAGTGCCTGCCGCGGCACGGAAAGCGACGGCAAGCCCTGCTGCGGCTGAGGCAACAAAAAAGCCCGGACGAACCGGGCTTTTTTGTTAGGCGTTTGAACCACAACGATGGTTCAAAACGGGAAAATGGTGCCCAGAAGAGGACTCGAACCTCCACTCCTTGCGGAACACGGACCTGAACCGTGCGCGTCTACCAATTCCGCCATCTGGGCTGGTGCGGGCTCATGTAAGCGGGCAAACGAAGTGTGTCAACGCGCTTTTTTCGAGGGTTGAAGCTCACCTGTCTGGTTTCGGACGTTGGCGCTG
>NZ_JBAZUD010000027.1:0-41523 GCF_041661565.1 Mesorhizobium sp. | reverse complement strand
CAGCGACGCCGCCAGCATGGCAAATCCGAAAACAACACCAATACGCATGGGAATCCTGTCTGAGAACATTTGGACCGACAGATTGCCGCTGTCTCCGTGTCAGAATTGCGATAATTCGCTGGTCAAACGCAAGAAACATCGTCGCGGAAAAACCGGCACGCGGATTGACGCAATACCGTTCGCGGGGGCAAACAAGCTTGCGCCGTCACAGCGGCCAGGGCCCGGAGACCAAGCGGCATGTCATTCAGCCAGCAGCGCATGGTTGCCTCTCCGAGCGGTGCCCAACTCAACCTTTTCGTCCGGCAAGCCGATGGCCGGCCACGCGCCGTGGTGCAGATCAACCATGGGCTGGCCGAGCACGCCGCGCGATACGCCCGCTTCGCTGATTTCCTCGCGCCGCGCGGTTTCCACATCTATGTCCACGACCATCGTGGCCACGGCGCGACCAAGGCACCCGACGCACCGCTTGGCAGGTTCGCCGACAAGGATGGCCCGGCCAAGGTGATCGCCGATGTCCACGCCATCCATGATCTCATCGCCAGCGAACAGCCGAACCTGCCGGTCATCCTCTTCGGCCATTCGATGGGTGCGTCGGTGGCGCTGAACTATCTTCTGCATCACGCACCGCGCGTCCATGCGGCCGCGATCTGGAACGGCAACTTCTCGGCCGGCCTGCTCGGGCAGCTAGCGCTTGGCATTCTCGCCTGGGAGCGGATGCGCCTCGGCTCCGACGTCCCATCACGCATACTGCCCCGGCTGACCTTCCAGGCCTGGGGCAAGGCGGTGCCCAATCACCGCACATTGTTCGACTGGCTGTCGCGCGACGAAGCAGAAGTGGCCAAATATATTGCCGACCCGCTGTGCGGCTGGGATGCCTCGGTGTCGATGTGGCGTGACGTGGTCTGGATGGCGCTGAACGGTGGCAGGGATGCCGCCTTTGCCGGCGTCCGGCGCGATCTACCGGTCGCCATCATCGGCGGCGAGAAGGACCCGGCTTCGGATTACGGCAAGGCTGTCGACCAGCTCGCGAAACGCATGCGCGCGATGGGTTTTTCGAATCTCGTTTCAAAGGTTTACGCCGACACCCGCCACGAAAGCCTGAACGAGGTGAATCGCGACATGATCATGGCCGATTTCGCCGCTTGGGCCGAAGCCGTGCTGAAGCGGTGAAGGCACTGGCCCATCGCAAGGGGTCGTGACAGCCGGTGCCGGGCTTGATAGAGGCTCTGCTTTCGCGGCAATCACGATGATTGCGACAATCACGGTGATTTATGACCGAACCCCCGCTGAAAGGCGTCCGCGTCGTCGAACTCGCCCGAATCCTGGCTGGACCCTGGGCGGGGCAGTTGCTGGCCGATCTCGGCGCCGACGTCATCAAGGTCGAAAGTCCCGATGGTGGCGACGACACCCGCAAATGGGGCCCGCCCTTCGTCATCGGCAAGGACGGCGAGAACCTGTCGGCCGCCTATTATCATGCCTGCAATCGCGGCAAGCGCTCCATCGCCATCGACTTTTCGACACCGGAAGGTGCCGAGACCGTGCGCCGCCTCATCGCCACCTCGGATGTGCTGATCGAGAACTTCAAGCTTGGCGGCCTGAAGAAATACGGGCTCGACTACGACAGCCTGCACAAGATCAATCCGCGCCTGATCTATTGCTCGATCACCGGCTTTGGCCAGTCCGGACCGTATGCGCCCCGCGCCGGCTATGATTTCATCATCCAGGCCATGGCCGGCATGATGTCGATCACCGGCGAGGTCGGCCGTGAGCCGCAAAAGGCCGGCGTCGCCATTTCCGACATCTTCACCGGCCTCTATTCCGTCATCGCCATCCAGGCCGCCCTGCGTCATGCCGAGAAGACCGGCGAGGGCCAGCACATCGACATGGCGCTGTTCGACACGCAGATCTCGGCGCTCGGCAACCAGAACATGAACTATCTCATCTCCGGAAAATCGCCGGTGCAGATGGGCAACGCGCACATGAACATCGCGCCCTACGAGGTGGTGCCTGTCAGGGACGGCCACATCATCCTGGCGGTCGGCAATGACGGCCAGTTCGCCAAATTCTGCGCCGCCGTCGGATTGGATCAACTGTCCGTAGATCCCAACTTTGCCACCAATCCTGCCCGGGTCGCCAACCGGGTGAAGCTGCGAGAGCATATCATCGAGGCGCTGAAGGCCTTCGATCGTGATCCGCTGCTGGCAAAGCTGGAAGCCGCCAGCGTGCCGGCGAGCCCGATCAACACGATCGGCCAGATGTTCGCCGATCCGCAGACGATCGCGCGCGGCATGCGGCTCGACCTCGACGACGGCCATGGCAATGTCCTGCCATCGGTGCGCGCGCCGATGGTCATGTCTGAAACACCGCTCGTCTATGAGCGCCCCTCGCCGCGCCTGGGCGAGCACACGCAAGAAATCCTTGCCGAACTGGAGAAGTCTGGACAATGAAGACCGGCGGACAACTGATCGTCGACGCGCTGGAAGCCAACGGCACCGACCGCGTCTATTGCGTGCCCGGCGAATCCTACCTGGCGGTTCTCGACGCGCTGCATGACTCATCGATCCGCACGATCGTCTGCCGTCAGGAAGGCGGCGCGGCGATGATGGCCGATTGTCACGGCCGCCTGACCGGCAAGCCCGGTATATGCTTCGTCACGCGCGGCCCCGGCGCCACCAACGCCTCGGCAGGCATCCACATCGCCATGCAGGATTCGATCCCGCTCATCCTGTTCATCGGCCAGGTCGCCAGCCATGCCAAGCAGCGCGAGGCCTTCCAGGAGGTCGACTACGTCAGGTTCTTCGGCGACATCGCCAAATGGGTGGTCGAGATCGACGACGCCTCGCGCATTCCGGAATTCGTCACCCGCGCCTTCGCGGTGGCGACATCGGGCCGACCCGGGCCGGTCGTCATCTCGCTGCCGGAGGATATGCTGACCGGCATCGCCGAAGCGCCCGCCGCCTTGCCGTACACGCCGGTGGAAACCCGGCCCGGCGAAGCCGAACTCGATGCATTGCAAGATCTTCTGGCCAAGGCCAGGCGGCCCTTCGTCATTCTCGGCGGCACGCGCTGGGATGCTGAAGCCGTGGCTGGCATGCGTGCCATAGCCGAAGCCTGGTCGCTGCCGGTCGGCTGTTCCTTCCGCCGCCAGATGCTGTTCGACCATCTGCACCCCAACTATGCCGGCGATGTCGGCATCGGCATCAATCCGAAGCTGGCAACAGCGATCAAGCAGGCCGATCTCGTGCTGCTCATCGGCGGCCGGATGGGCGAGATGCCGTCCTCCGACTACACGCTCTTGAAGAGCCCCTACCCCGACCAGACGCTGGTCCACGTCCATGCCGATGCCGGCGAGCTCGGCCGCGTCTACCGGCCGACGCTGGCGATCAATGCGTCGCCCTCCGCCTTCATCGAGGCCTTCGCCAGCCGCAAGCCTGCCTCGGAGCCCGTCTGGGCCGCGGAGACACCCAGGCTGCATGCCGCCTATCTCGACTGGTCGACGCCGCCTGAAAGCGGTCCCGGCCCGGTGCAGATGGGACCGATCATGAACTATCTCGAGAAGGTTCTGCCCGACGACGCCATCCTGGCCAACGGCGCCGGCAACTACGCCACCTGGGTGCATCGCTTCCATCGCTTCCGTCGCTTCGCCACGCAGGCCGCGCCGACATCGGGTTCGATGGGCTACGGCACCCCTGCCGCGGTCGCCGCAAAACAATTGTTCCCGGAGCGCACCGTGGTCGCCTTCGCCGGCGACGGCTGCTTCCTGATGAACGGGCAGGAATTCGCCACCGCCGTGCAGTACGACCTGCCGATCATCGTGGTCGTCGTCAACAATGGCATCTACGGCACGATCCGCATGCACCAGGAGCGCGAATATCCCGGCCGCGTCGTGGCCACCGACCTGAAAAACCCTGATTTCGCGGCGTTGGCCCGAGCCTATGGCGGCCATGGTGAGACGGTCGAGAAGACGGCGGACTTCGCTCCCGCCTTCGAGCGGGCCCGCGCCAGCGGCAAGCCGTCGATCGTCGAGATCAGGCTCGACCCGGAGGCGATCACGCCGACCCGGACGATGAGCCAGATCCGCGACAAGGCGTGAGGCAAGAGGCGGTCGCCCGCCCCTCGCCTCGGCGCATGGCTTACATGGCCTTTTCGATCTGTCCGCGGATTTCGCCATCCTTGTGGGCGGCGGTGTGGACGTTGACGTAATATTTGCCCGCCTCCAGGTCGGCGGCCTGGGCATCGGTGAGCGTCTCCGAGCCCTTGATCGGGCTCTTCAGTTTCTTGAACGGGATGACAGGTGCAGCGTTTTCACCCATCGCCGCCGGGCCGTGGATGTGCGCGGCCGTCGCCGGCCCGCTCAGTCCGGAATACTTGACGTTCCAGCTGAGGGTCTTCTTGACGGTATCGAACGTCAGGGTGGCCGAACCCTTGCCCTTCGTGGTCACCGGCGGGGTTTGCTGGCTGCCGTCGAGCGTCGCCTTGTACTTGACCATTTCGGCCAGTGCGGGCGAAGCAAACAGGGCAGCCGAAACGGCCAGTGCGGAAAGCACCGGCAGGAAAGTTCTAATGCGCATGGAAACCTCCGATTGGATGTTGCATGCGTCACGGCTCCCCGGCGCGCGCATGCATCAACCCAACGGCTGAACGGCCTAATGTATCCCCCCACACGCTATTGTGACTGGCCGCAATAAGAAAAGGGGCGGTCGCCCGCCCCTTTCCGTATCCGTCGAACTGAGCGGTCCTCTTACTGGACGGCCTTGTCGGTGATCGCCGTCGTGTAGGCGCCCGTGGGCTCCTTGGTGATGATCTTCTGGTCAAGCAGCGCCTTGGCGGTGCGCTCGTAGGTTGCCGGGTCGAGCTTGCCGTCGGCATTGTCGATAAGCTTGGCGACTTCGCTCATCATGCGCTTCTGATGGTTCTCGTCCTGGCCGCCGCCATCAATGACGATGCTTGCCGCCTCGTCATTGTTGTCGATGGCGTATTTCCAGCCCTTCATCGAGGCGCGCACGAAACGCACCATCTTGTCGGCGAAGGCCGGGTCCTTGAGCTTGTCTTCCGAGGCATAGAGCCCGTCCTCGAGCAGGTCGTTGCCCATCGCCGAGTAGTTGAACACGGTGAGCTGTTCCGGCTTGTAGCCGGCGTCGATGAGCTGCCAGTACTCGTTGTAGGTCATCACCGAGATGCAGTCGGCCTGCTTCTGGATCAGCGGCTGCACGTCGAAGCTCTGCTTGAGAACGGTCACGCCGTCCGGGCCACCTTCGGTCTTCAGGCCAAGCTTGTTCATCCAGGCGTAGAACGGGTACTCGTTGCCGAAGAACCAGACGCCGAGCGTATGCCCCTTGAAGTCGGCTTCGGTCTTGATAGGTCCGTCCTTCGGGCAGACCAGTTCCATGCCGGCCTTCTTGAACGGCTGTGCGATGTTGACCAGCGGCACGCCCTTTTCGCGCGCGGCCAGCGCGCCGCCCATCCAGTCGACGATGACGTCGGCGCCGCCGCCGGCGATCACCTGTTCGGGCGCGATGTCGGGACCGCCCGGCTTGATGTCGACGTCGAGCCCCTCGGCCTCATAAAAACCCTTGGCCTTGGCGACATAGTAGCCGGCGAACTGGGCCTGCGTGACCCATTTCAGCTGCAACGTCACCTTGTCGGCGGCCATCGCCTGGAAGGCGGCCAGCGACATCGCGCCGGCCAGAACGGGAATAATCAGTCTTTTCATTTTTCTACCCTCTGAAGTTAGTGCCCTGTACCCACCGCCCTATCCACCACGGACAGAGGGATGCCAAAACGTGACGGCTCTTTCGATAAGAGCCACCACGCCATAAAAGACCGAACCCGCAAGGGCTGCAACCGCGATTTCGGCCCAGACCATGTCGATGTTCATCCGCCCGACCTCCGTCGAGATGCGGAAGCCCATGCCGACGACGGGCGTGCCGAAGAACTCCGCGACGATGGCGCCGATCAGCGCCAGCGTCGAGTTGATCTTCAGCGCGTTGAAGATGAAAGGCGCCGCGGCCGGCAGCCGGAGCTTGATCAGCGTCGGCCAGTAGCCCGACGCGTAGGTGCGCATCAGGTCGCGCTCCATATGGCCTGAAGCAGCAAGCCCGGCGACCGTGTTCACCAGCATCGGGAAGAAGGTCATGATGATGACCACCGCTGCCTTTGACTGCCAGTCGAAGCCGAACCACATCACCATGATGGGCGCGACGCCGATGATCGGCAGCGCCGAGACCATGTTGCCGATCGGCAGGAGCCCGCGCCGCAGGAACGGCACGCGGTCGGCGAGGATCGCGGTGATGAAGCCGGCGCCGCTGCCGACCACATAGCCGAAGATCACCGCCTTGAAGATTGTCTGCCGGACATCAGCCCCCAGGACCGGCAGCGAACTGACAATGCGCGCGCCGATGGCGCTGGGCGGCGGCAGCAGGATGAACGGAACGCCGGCGCCGCGCGTCACCGCTTCCCAGATGATCAGGATCCAGGCGCCGAAGATGGCGGGTATGATCAGGCGCAGCGCATTCCGGGACGAACCCGACATTGGACGAAGTCCCGACAGCACCGCCACGCAACGCCAGCCAAGCAGCCAGGCAGCCGTGAGCAGCAGGAAGTACGGCGCCCGTGCCTGGCCTTCGAAGCCGGCGATGCCACCGATCAGCAGCCAGGCCGCAAGATGTGCGACGATGAAGAGCACGACGGCTTCGACGATGGCCGGTATTCTGGCCATGGAGATCAAAGCAGCGAGAAGCAGCACGCCGAAGATCAGCCAGCTTGTCGTTGCATAGGGATGGATCAACGTCCCGGCTGGCTGCGCCAGCGGGTCTACTTTTGGCGCGGCGATCGCGCCGAAGGCAAGTCCGGCCAGGCACAGCACAATGGCCAGCACCGCTTGCCAGGACGGTTTCAGCGGGTTCATGCGGGCCTCCCGCCCATGGCGCGGTCGACGATGCGGCCGGCAATGCCCACCACCATGACCAGAAGGGCCGCCACAACCGAGCCGGCGACCAGGGCTGACCAGATGTCGATCGACTGGCTGTAATAGGCGCCTGCCAGCAGCTTGGCGCCGATGCCGGCGACCGCCCCGGTCGGCAGTTCGCCGACGATGGCACCGACCAGGCTTGCCGCGACCGCCACCTTCATCGAGGTGAACAGGAACGGCACCGAGGCCGGCACGCGCAATTTCCAGAAGGTCTGCGCGCCGCTGGCATTGTAGGTGTGCATCAGGTCGAGATGCATGATCTCGGGCGAACGCAGCCCCTTCACCATGCCCACCGTCACCGGGAAGAACGACAGATAGGTCGAGATCATCGCTTTCGGGATCAGGCCGGTGATGCCGACCGCCGCCAGAACCACGATGATCATTGGCGCCACCGCCAGGATCGGGATCGTCTGCGAAGCGATAATCCACGGCATCAGGCTGCGATCAAGCGTCGTCACATGCACGATGCCGACCGCTATGATGATGCCCAGCGCGGTTCCGAAAGCAAAGCCGAGCAGGGTCGACGACAGCGTCACCCAGGCATTGTAGACGAGGCTGCGGTTCGACGTGACGGGCCGCAGGAAGGTGTTCTCGAAGAAGTTCACCGCCACCTGATGCGGCGCCGGCAGCGTCGGCTTCGGCTGCGACAGCGTCTTGCCGATGAGTTGGCTGAAAGTGGAGGTCTCGTTGGCGCGGCGGTCGAGGTCGCGCTGGAACGGCGCGTTGAGGACAACCGCCATGATATACCAGAGGATGACGACACCGACGAGGATGGAGGTGACGGGGATGAGCTTGTCGCGGAAGGTGTCCATCTAGCTGGCCTCCCCTTCTCCTCTCCCCGCCGGGGAGAGGGTGGCCGGAGCAAAGCGAAGGCCGGGTGCCTTTCTCTTCGTCATCCTAGGGCGGAGCAAGGAGCGAAGCGACGCGGCGCAGACCCTAGGATCCATTCCGTGAACTCGACGCTCCGCGACGGTGCAGAAAGCTGCGTTTCTTGCAGCGCCAGCCCAAGCGGATATTCTCGCCCGCCTGCGCCCTTCGGCCAACGTCACGGAATGGATCCTAGGGTCTCCACAGGCGGCTTCGCGCCTGCTTCGCCCTAGGATGACGAAAGAGCTTGTGGCCGCTCTCGCCGCGAACGGGTGATTACGCCGCCCCACGGCAGATGCCGATCCGCGCCTGCTGTGTGCTAGGATGACGCCTTCGTGCCTGCTCCGCCCTAGGATGACGAAGCCATGGCTAGCCGCTTGCTCCTGCACCCCCTCAATCATCATAGCTGTGCCCTGCCCGCAAGCCATCGCGCACGCGCGCGGCGATCGCCAAAAACTCCGGCGTCTCGCGGATGTCGAGCGGCCGCTCCTTCGGCAGCGTCGATTCGATGATGTCGCTGACCCGGCCGGGCCGCGGCGACATGACGACGATGCGCGTCGAGAGATACACGGCTTCCGGAATGGAGTGGGTGACGAAGCATATCGTCTTGTTGGTGCGCGCCCACAGCTCCAGCAATTGTTCGTTGAGGTGGTCGCGCACGATCTCGTCCAGCGCGCCGAACGGCTCGTCCATCAGCAGAAGGTCGGCGTCGAAGGCGAGCGCGCGGGCGATCGAGGCGCGCTGCTGCATGCCTCCCGACAGCTGCCAGGGATATTTCTTCTCGAAGCCCGAGAGGTTGACGAGGTCGAGCGTGCGCTTGATGCGCTGCGCCTGTTCGGCCCTGGACAGGCCCATGATCTCCAGCGGCAGGCCGACATTGCGCTCGATGGTGCGCCAGGGGAACAGGGCGGCGGCCTGGAAGACGTAGCCGTAGGCGCGCTTCTCGCGTGCCTGTTCGGGGGTCATGCCGTTGACCGAGATCGTTCCCGAGGTCGGTTTCTCCAGATCGGCAATGACCCGCAGCAATGTGGTCTTGCCGCAGCCGGAGGGACCGATGAAGGAAACGAACTCCCCCTTGTCGATGGTCAGGTCGACATTGGACAGCGCCTGCACGGGCCCGTCATTGGTCTGGAAGGTGAGACCCAGTTTGCTTGCCGCGACAACGGCTGGCGAAATCGCGGTCATCGGCGGTCGCCTGCCTGTTTCCGTGACCTTGGCGCCGGCCGGATACCGATTGCTTTTATCGCGATGTTGTTTTCCACTCGCCCAGTCCCATTGGTCTTGTCCCACTCAAACCGACGCCCGGAGTTCCCCGATGTCGCCCAAACCCACCTGTCATCTTATCCGCCCCGAAACCACTTATGAAGGCAAGCAGGGATTGACCTATTTCGCCGGCATCGCCAGCGAAACAGTCGGGTCCGCCGGCATCTGCATGCATGTGCTTACCATGCCGCCCGGCGCCCGCGCCAAGGCCCATCTCCATGAGAACCACGAGACGGCGATCTACGTGCTCTCCGGCGAAGTCCATACCTGGTATGGCGACCGGCTCGAGCATCATATCGTCGTCAAGGCCGGCGACCTCTTCTACATTCCCGCCGGCGTGCCGCATCTGCCGGCCAATCTGAGCAACGCGCCCTCCTCGGCCGTCATCGCCCGCACCGATCCCAACGAACAGGAAAGCGTCGTCCTGTTGCCGGACCTGGATGCGCTGGTCGCCTGAAACGGGCGCGACCGGCGTCACTTGCACCGGGAGACTTCGCCCATGACGTTGCCGTCTTCGTCGGTCACCACCAGCTTCTTCGCATTCTTTGCGCTGCGCTTGATGGTGAACTTGGTCGGCTCCTGTCCTTCCTCGCCTTCCGCCTCACATGTCGCTGTCACCACCAGCGATCCGTCGGCCTGCGCCTGCTTGTCGCTGAACGTGCAGGCGCTGGCCGCGGTGATCAGTTCCTTGTCGGTCAGGAGAAGCATCTGGTCGGCCGCGACTTCCTGGCCGTTCCTGTTGATGCAGCCATATTTGTCGCCGTAAGGCTTGCTGAGGTCGATGCCGGCCGCCGACACTTGGCTCGCAGCCAGAACCAGGACAGCCGCGAAAAGAAGTCCCCCGCGCCCCATGTCAGACACCCGTCGCCGGAATGCCGGTCCGTTCGACCTTGCGCGGCGCGGTGATGTCTTTCCACGTCGACAGCGCCCGGTTGACCGCCGCGTTCGGCTCGCGGCCGACGAACTGGCCATGACCCTGCCTGGTCTTGACCTCATTCTCCTGGATCGACAGTTCACCGCGCGAGAACACGAAGCGCGGCAGGCCGGTCACCTCGAATCCCTCGAAAACGTTGTAGTCGATGGCCGACTGCTGCGTCCCGGCGCTGATCGTCTTCTTGCGCTTCGGGTCCCACACGACGATGTCGGCGTCGGCGCCTTCGACGATGGCGCCCTTCTTTGGATACATGTTGAGGATCTTGGCGATGTTCGTCGACGTCACAGCGACGAATTCGTTCATCGTCAGGCGGCCAGTCGCGACTCCCTTCGTCCATAGCACCGAGAGCCGGTCCTCGAGCCCGCCGGTGCCGTTCGGGATCTTGGTGAAATCACTGACGCCGTTGCGCTTCTGCTTGGTGGTGAAGGCACAATGGTCGGTCGCCACCACTTGCAGCGATCCGGCCTGCAGGCCGGCCCACAGCGAATCCTGATGCAATTTGTTGCGGAAGGGCGGGCTCATCACGCGGCGCGCCGCATGATCCCAGTCCTTGTCGAAATACTCGCTCTCGTCCAGCGTCAGGTGCTGGATGAGCGGCTCGCCGAAAACGCGCATGCCCTTCTGCCGCGCCCGGCGGATCGCCTCGTGGCTCTGCTCGCAGGAGACATGCACGACATAGAGCGGCACGCCGGCCATGTCGGCGATCATGATGGCGCGATTTGTCGCTTCGCCTTCCACTTCGGGCGGGCGCGAATAGGCATGGCCCTCGGGGCCATTGTTGCCGGCGGCCAGCAGCTTCTGCGACAAAGCGGCAACCACGTCGCCATTCTCGGCATGCACCAGCGGCAGGGCGCCAAGGTCGGCGCAGCGCTGGAACGACGCGTACATCTCGTCGTCGTCGACCATCAGCGCGCCCTTGTAGGCCATGAAGTGCTTGAACGAGGTGATGCCCTTGTCGACGACGGTGGCCATCTCGTCGAACACCTGCTTGCCCCACCAGGTGATCGCCATATGGAAGGAATAGTCGCACGACGCCTTCGAGGTCTTGTTGTCCCACATCTGCAAGGCCTCGAGCAGCGATTGCTGCGGCGCCGGCAGGCAGAAATCGACCACCATCGTGGTGCCGCCGGCGAGCGCCGCCCGCGTGCCGGATTCGAAATCATCGGCCGAATAGGTGCCCATGAAAGGCATTTCGAGATGGGTATGCGGATCGATGCCGCCCGGCATCACATAGCAGCCGGTAGCGTCGTATTCATGGTCGCCATGCAGGTCCGCACCGATGGCGACGATCTTGCCGTGGCTGAACAGCACGTCGGCCTTCCAGCTGCGGTCGGCGGTGACGACGGTGCCATTCTTGATGACTTTGGTCATTTTCTCGTTCCCTGTTCTCTTCGCGCTTCTTTGTGAGCGGCGTTTGGAATGCAGATTCTGGGCTCATTCCACGATGACAGCCGTCTCCACCACCGCGTGGAACAGCACATCGGCCCCCGCCGAGGCCCATTCCTTGGTGATCTCCTCGGCCTCGTTGTGGCTGAGGCCATCGACGCAGGGACACATCACCATGGCGGTCGGCGCGACGCGGTTGATCCAGCAGGCGTCGTGGCCGGCGCCGGAGACGAGGTTGCGGTGGGAGTAGCCGAGCCGTTCGGCGGCATCGCGGATCGCCTTGACGCAGCCGGCATCGAACGTGACCGGATCGAACGCGCCGACCTGTTCTATTGTGTACTGGATGTCGAGCGCCTCGCAGATCGTGTCGATGCCTTCGCGGATGCGGCCGTCCATGGCGTCCAGCACTTCCTTTTCAGGCGAGCGGATGTCGATGGTGAAGACGGTGCGGCCGGCGATGATGTTGCGCGAGTTCGGAAACACCTCCATGTGGCCGACCGCGCCGACAGCGTCGGGCTGGTAGTCCATGGCGATCTCGTGCACCAGTTCGATGACGCGCGCCATGCCGAGGCCGGCATTGCGGCGCTTGGGCATTGGCGTCGAGCCGGTATGGGCCTCCTTGCCGGTGAGCGTCACCTGCAGCCATTTCAGCCCCTGGCCGTGGGTGACGACGCCGATGTCGATGTCCTCGTCCTCGAGGATCGGCCCCTGCTCGATATGCAGTTCGAAGAAGGCGTGGATCTTGCGATCGCCGACCTTCTCGGTGCCCTTCCAGCCGATGCGCTCCAATTCCTCGCCGAACTTCTTGCCCTGCTTGTCGGTATGCTCATAGACGTCCGCCTGGTCGAGCACGCCGGCGAACACGCCGGACGCCATCATCGCAGGGGCAAAGCGCGAGCCCTCCTCGTTGGTCCAGTTGGTGACCACGATCGGATGTTTCGTCTTGATGCCGAGGTCGTTGAGCGAGCGCACAACTTCCAGCCCGCCCAGCACGCCGAGCACGCCGTCATATTTGCCGCCGGTCGGCTGCGTATCAAGATGGCTGCCGACATAGACAGGCGGCAGGCTGGGATCGGTGCCTTCGCGGCGGGCGAACATCGTGCCCATCTCGTCGAGCCCCATCTCGAGCCCGGCCGCCTCGCACCAGCGCTTGAACAGATGCCGGCCTTCGCCATCCTCGTCGGTCACGGTCTGGCGATTGTTGCCGCCGGCAATGCCGGGGCCGATCTTCGCCATCTCCATCAGCGAATCCCACAAACGGTCTGAATTGACTCGCAGATTCTCGCCGGGCGCGGCCATTCAAAGTCCTTCCATTTAATATCTTGGGCGGGCGGCGGTTACCGCCGCCCGCCCATCCAGGCAAGCTGGCTTCTAGTCGATCGACCTCAGCACATCCCGCACGTGGTCGATCAACTCGTTGATCTGGCCCTTGGTGATGATCAGCGGCGGCGACAGCGCGATGATGTCGCCCGTGGTGCGGATCAGCGCGCCGCGCTCGAACGCCTTGACGAAGGCCGAGAAGGCCCGCTTGGTCGGTTGGCCGGCGATCGGCGCCAGCTCGATCGCGCCGATGAGGCCGATGTTCCTGATGTCGATGACGTTCGGCTCGCCCTTCAGCGAATGCAACGCATCTTCCCAATAGGGCGCCAGCTCTTCGCCACGGGTCAACAGCCCCTCTTCCTTGTAGGTGTCGAGCGTACCGAGTGCCGCCGCACAGGCGATCGGATTGCCCGAATAGGTATAGCCGTGGAAGAACTCGATCATATGATCGGGGCCGGTCATGAAGGCGTCGTGGATTTCCTTCTTGACGAACACCGCGCCCATCGGGATGACGCCGTTGGAGACGCCTTTCGCGGTCGTCATGATGTCGGGCGTGACGCCGAAATAGTCGGCGGCGAAGGGCGTGCCTAGACGGCCGAACCCGGTAATGACCTCATCGAAGATCAACAGGATGCCGTGCTTGGTGCAGATCTCGCGCAGCTTCTGCAGATAGCCCTTGGGCGGCAGGATGACGCCGGTGGAGCCGGCGACCGGCTCGACGATGACGGCGGCGATGGTCGAGGCGTCGTGCAGGGTGACGATGCGCTCGAGTTCATTGGCGAGTTCCGCGCCATATTCCGGCACGCCTTTGGTGAACGCGTTCTTTTCCGGCAGATGCGTATGCGGCATGTGGTCGACGCCGCCGAGCAGCGTGCCGAACATCTTGCGGTTGGTGACGATGCCGCCGACCGAGATGCCGCCGAAATTGACACCGTGATAGCCGCGCTCGCGGCCGATCAGGCGGGTACGCGAGCCCTCGCCTTTCACGCGGTGATAGGCGATCGCCATCTTCAGCGCGGTCTCGACCGATTCCGAACCGGAATTGGTGAAGAACACATGGTCCATGCCCTTCGGCGCCAGATCGACCAGCCGGTTGGCCAGTTCGAACACGATCGGATGGCCCATCTGGAAGGCCGGCGCGTAGTCGAGCTCTGCAGCCTGCTGCTGGATCGCCTCGGTGATCTTCGGCCGGCAGTGGCCGGCATTGACGCACCAGAGGCCCGCGGTGCCGTCCAGCACCTTGCGGCCGTCACTGGTCGTGTAATGCATGTCCTTGGCGGACACCATCATGCGCGGCGCCTGCTTGAACTGCCGGTTCGCGGTGAACGGCATCCAGAATGCGCTGAGATCGTTCGGCGTGACTTTCAGCCTGTTGGACATGACCAAGACTTCCCCTTGTAACCTGTTTCGGTGCGCCCAACGCTTGGTCTTTGTCGCGCTTTCATGCTACGCAAATTTTTGACCGATTGGACAAACGTTAGCACCGCCCTGTCGGCGGTCAAGGGATTACTAGCGGAAATGCGGCTCCTGAAGTGCGTTCCACAGGCCAGGGAAAAACTGGTCCAGAGAATTGGTCCAGATGACCCCAGAAGCGAGGGTTCGCAACGGTGACCACCGGCACCGAAGCCCCTCGCCGCACCCGCATCCAGCAGGAAAAGCGCGAACTCATCCTTGAGGCCGCGCTCGAAGTGTTCTCCGCTCATGGCTTCCGCGGCTCGACCATCGACCAGATCGCCGAAGCCGCCGGCATGTCGAAACCCAACCTGCTCTATTACTTCCGCCGCAAGGAGGACATCCACGAGACGCTGATGCAGCGCCTGCTCGACACTTGGCTGGCGCCGCTCAGGGAACTCGACGACATCGGCGATCCCATGACCGAACTCAGGAGCTACATCAGGCGCAAGCTCGAAATGGCGCGCGATTTTCCGCGCGAGAGCCGCCTCTTCGCCAATGAAATCCTGCAGGGCGCGCCGCGCATCATGCCGCTGCTGGAGGGTGAGCTGAAAACGCTGGTCGACGAGAAGGCGGCCGTCATCAGGGGCTGGATGCGCGCCGGCAAGATCACCAGGACCGATCCCTGGCACCTGATCTTCTCGATTTGGGCAACGACCCAGCACTATGCCGATTTCGACGTCCAGGTACGCGCCGTGCTGGGGCCGAACCGCGGCGGCGAAGGCCGCTTCGAGGACGCGGCAAGGTTCCTGGAGCAATTGTTTCTGGATGGCCTGAAGCCGAAGGGCTAGCGCCTCATGGTGCGCCTAAACTCGTTGGCCAGTCAGAGTTGGCTTCTCAGCCATTCCAGGGTTTCGCCAACGCCGACGAGGCCATATTGCGCCGCGGTCTGCGCCGGCGGCCTGATCCGTATCGAAATTCCCCCGGCATCATTCACGGCCTCGAAGCCGTTTTCGTCGGGCGTGTCGTCGCCCAGGAAGACCGGCCGGCGGCCCGCGAATGGCGCGATGGCCATGAAGCGCCGGATGGCGGCGCCCTTGGCGGCTTCGAGCGGCAGCAGCTCCACGCCGGCATTGCCGGGGACCACCCGGTAACCCTTCGGCAGCGAGGCCAGGGCCTGCTCGACAAGCTCAGTCGCGCGTGGGAGTAGGTGCGGAGCGGCGCGCGTGTGGATCGCCAGCACCCGTCCCTTGCGCTCGATATGCGCCTGCCCTCGGCCCAACTCGGCCTCGATCTCGTCCGCGAGGGCCGCGATGTCGGCGGGTTCTCCGGCGGCTTCGACATCGTCATCGGGCATCAGCCTGTGTTCCAGGCCATAGAGCCCGGCGGCGCGGAGCTTCAACGGCTGGAAAAGATGGTCGACGACCGCGACCGAGCGGCCCGTGATGACGGCCAATGCCCCGTCCAGTTTGCGCTCCAGGTCTTGCAGCAAGGACCGCAGCTCGGCACTGACCGATACGGCGTCCGGATGGTCGGCATGTTCCAGCAAGGTGCCGTCGATGTCGAGGAACAGCGCCCAATCGCCTGTCAGCAGGGCGGGCGGGGCTTGCAGAGCTTCACTCATCAGATTGCCATCCTTTTCCGCTCGGCGATTGAGATGACATTGTCGATGGCGGACGGCGTGGCGCCAGCGCCGGTTACCTTGTCGAGATCACCGCGCTTGCGCAGGCGCGCCGCATCCAGGAGCATGCTGCCGGCCCAGCGATAGACATTGTTGTTGCGAACGATCTCGCGCATGGGCCGCATGCGCTCGCGCTGTTCGTCCGGCGTCATGGTCAGCGCCTGCAACAGCGCCTCGCTCATCATGGCGGCGTCGTAAGGATTGACGATAAGCGCCTCCAGCAACTCCCGCGACGCGCCGGCGAACGTGCTGAGCATCAGGACGCCCTGCTCGTCGTCACGCGCGGCGACGAATTCCTTGGCCACCAGGTTCATGCCGTCATGCAGGCTGGTCACCATGCAGATGTCGGCGCCGCGATAGATCTCGTAGACCTGTTCCTGCGAGTGGTGTTCGGCCACCATGATGACCGGTTTGTAGCCCTCGCTGCCATAACGCTCATTCAGCTCCTCCGCATAGCGGTGGCATTCGTCATGCAGCAGCTGATAGGCCGGCAGCGTGCCGCGGCTGGGCGCCGCTATCTGCAGGAAGACCAGCTTTCCGATCCATTCCGGGTAGCGCTTGAACAATTCGTCCAACGCCTGGAACCGGTCGAGAATGCCCTTGGTGTAGTCCAGGCGCTCGACCCCGACGCCCAGCTTCACATCCGGCTTCAGGGAGAACCTTTCGCGCAGGCGGGCGCGGCAGTCCTCGACGTCGGGCAGTTTCGCCAGCAGCTCCGCCGGCCATTCTATGGAGATCGGATAGGCGTGCACCAGCGTCGTCTGCCCGCCATAGGAGATGGCCGCGTCGGCACGCTCTATGCGGCTTTCCAGGAAGCGATCGACGCTTTCGGTGAAATTGTTGGCATGGAACTGGGTGTGGAAGCCGATGATCGAACTGCCGAGCAGCCCCTCGAGAATGCGTTCTCGCCACGGGCAGATGCTGTACACCTCGGAGTTCGGCCATGGGATATGCCAGAAGGTGATGACGATGGCCTCGGGCAGGCGCTCGCGGATCATCCGTGGCAGAAGCGCGAAGTGGTAATCCTGAACCAGCACGATCGGCCGCTCGTTGCGGGCTTCGGCAACAACCGTATCGGCGAACTTGCGGTTGACGGCCTCATAGGCTTCCCAGTCCGACTGGCGAAAAATCGGCCGGGTGAAAGCGATATGGCAGAGCGGCCAGAGCCCCTCATTGGCGAAGCCGAGATAATAGCCCTGATATTCTTCCTCCGTGAGCCAGACCCGCCGCAGCGTGTAGGACGGATTGTCGGGCGGCACCTGCACGCGATCGTCCTTGTCCACCGTTTCACGGTCGGCGCTGCCGCCGCCATAGGCGATCCAGGTGCCGGCGCAGGCGCGCGTGATCGGCTCGAGCGCCGAAACAAGTCCGCTGGCCGGAACCAACAGTTCGATGCCGTCACCCTTGGTGTTGTGGATATAGGGTTCGCGGTTGGAGACCACGATGACCTGCGCGTCCGGCAGGTCGTCGGCCAGGATCTTGCGTAAGGTTTCGGGCGACCATGTCACCAGGGCGGAATCGACCGACTGGGCGTTCTTCTCGAACTCCCGGATCACCTTGCGCGCGGCTTCCGCGGCCACGTCTTCGCCCGACGGTCGCGCAACAATTGGAGGATGAGCGCGGCGGTGCCTGGACAGGGAGAAGAAAACGGCGAATGCGGAAAACCCAAGGCTCGCGATGATCAAAACCCAGAGGAGAGCCGCGCTATAATCGGTCATTGAATGCCAACTCGCCCGGCCGTTCGGCGGCCGCTTGCTGATGTTTCCGATTTGAAGTCCTGCCCCGGCAATCAGCTCATTGCCCAAGGCTGTGTTTTTGCAACGCACAAAACCGGGATCGGTTCCGGTAATTGCCCCTCATGTCCTGACGATGAGCGGCACCAGCCCTTCATGCCGATCGGCAAGAAAAGCCACGACACGGTCGCCGACCCGCTGGAATGTCAGGTCGACCCTGGTATCGCCAACGCCCAGATGGCGCAGCGTAAGCGTGTCGATACCGATCGGCAGACGCGGGCGGGTAACGCGGATCTCTCCATCCCACCCATCGATCTCGAGGCCAAGGCAGGCTTGCATCAGCATGAAGGCCGAACCCGCCGACCACGCCTGCGGCAGGCAGGCAACCGGGTAGGCGATCGGCGCCTCACCCGGCGCACGGGTGAAGCCGCAGAACAGTTCGGGCAGCCGCATGTTGAAGTGGACCGCCGATTCGAAGGTTCCGCTCATCAGGCGGACTACGCTTTCCCTTTCACCATAGCGCGCCAACCCCGCCCCGCAGATGGCGGTGTCGTGCGGCCATATGGAGCCATTGTGGTACGACATGGGGTTGAAGAACACGGCATCGTCGGCCAGCGTGCGCAAGCCCCAGCCGGAATGGAAAGAGGCGGACAGAAGCTGGTCGGCGACCATCTTCGCCCGTTCAGGTTCGGGTAGCCCGACAAGCAGCAGATGCCCGGCATTGGAGGTGCGCACCTTGCAGGGTTCGCCCGCACCATCGATGGCGAGGGCATAGAAACCCAAATCTTCCAACCAGAAATCGCGCTCCACCGCGACCCGCATGGCCTCCGCGCGGCTCTCCCAGTGGTCCGCCCTCTCGTTCTCGCCGCGGCGGCGGGCGAGCTTGGCCAGCCCCCGGAAGGCGGCAAAGACATAGCCTTGCACCTCGACCAGCGCGATCGGACCCTTGGGAATGCGGCCGTCGGCGTGGAAGACGGAATCGAAACTGTCCTTCCATCCCTGGTTGGCGAGCCCGGACTCGGCCGCCCGCTGATAGGTGACGAAGCCGGTCTCGCGGCCGGCCTCCTCGGTCCATTCGGCCGCGGCGCATAGCGAGGGCCACAGGCTGTCGATGAACGCCATGTCGCCGGTACGATCGGCATAGGCACAGGCAAGATGGATGTAGAGCGGCGTCGTATCGACGCCGCCATAGTAGCGGCCGAACGGAAGCTCGCGCAGCGCCACCATCTCCCCCTTGCGGGTTTCATGCATGATCTTGCCCGGCTGCGAATCGCTGAACGGCGACGTCTCCGTCGCCTGATGTTCCGCCAGGAAGGCGAGCACGCCGCGCGCCAGCCCCGGGTTGAGCCACAGCATCTGCAGCGCCGAAATGACGCCGTCGCGGCCGAACGCCGTCGAAAACCAGGGGATGCCGGCATAGGGATAAGGCCCGGTTGCAAGCTCGGTGGTGAGCAGCGCGACGTCGGCGCGGGCACGCTCGACCCAGTCGTTGAAGACGCGGCCGGAGCTGTGCACGGTCGCGCCATGCCGTCGCTTGGCCCGCATGCCAAAACGCGCACGCGCCGCGGCGGCCCGGAAACGGTCGCGGTCGGGCGCGTCCGCCGCCGCTGACCCCACTTCGATGTAGAGAACCTTGGAACTGCGCTTGCTCACCGCGAGCAGGAAGTCCGCCCGGTCGCTCGTCAACTGGTCCGGTGCTTGCGAGAACGATATCGCGGAAGCCCGGGCCACGCCGTCCAGCCCGTCGTAGCGCAGCAGCACGCTGCTCGCATTCGTCTCGGCGACATGAGCCACCCCACGCTTGGCCCGTGTCGAGCCGCGCACTTCGAACATGTCGCGGAAATCGGCGGCAAAGCTCAGCGAAACCCCGATCGTCGAGCTTTCCCGGCTGTAATTGGCAAGGGTGATTCGTTCGAACAGCCTGTCCTGCCACAGCAGCCTGACGCGTTCGACATGGATCGCGCCCTGCGGAATATCGTGTCCGCCGGCGCTCTGGATGGGCAGATTGGTCAGGTTGGTGGTGAACAGCACATTGTCCTGGCTGAGGGAAGCGCCAAGCAACGATGTCTGCCTGCCGCCGACGGTCAGCCGGAATTCCGAGAGCACTCTCGTGTCGTCGCGGAAGAAGCCGTCGCCCGCGCCGCGTATGTCGCCATAAGCGTCGGCAACGACGAAACAATCGCCCTGCTTGAGCGCGAACAGCCGGTGCGGCTCACGCGGAGCTGTCTCGTCCAGCGAGGCAAGCGCCACGGCGGGATCGAGCTGGCGCTCGTCGAGTTTTGTCATCAGTCACAAATCCCTGTCATTTCGCGTCCGCGCTGGCGCGTCGCGGTTACGATGCCTTCGCTTCGTTCGGAACGCCGATCAGCCGAGCGTAAGCGGCCAGATAGTCGCCCGCCATTCTTCTGGCGGAGAACCGTTTTTCGAAAACGGCCCTGACCTTTCGTCTGTCGAGGCGCAGCAGCTCCGGGACGGCGGCAACCGCGCCGTCCATCGTATCGGCGATAAAGCCGGTGACGCCCTGATCTATGATCTCCGGCAGCGCGCCGCAATTCCACGCGATCACCGGCGTGCCGCAGGCCATCGCCTCGATCGCGGCAAGACCGAACGGTTCCGGCCAGTCGATCGGAAACAACAACCCGGCCGCCTTGCCGAGGAATTCAGCCTTCTGGTTCTCCTCGATCTCGCCGACATAGTCGATGCGATCGCCGTCGATCAGAGGCTCGACCACTTCGTGGAAATAGGCGCGATCATCATCGCCGATCTTGGCCGCAAGCTTCAGCCTCAGGCCCGAGCGCTGCGCGATCTCGATGGCGCGGTCCGGCCGCTTGTCGCGGGAAAACCGGCCGAGGAAGACAAGATAGGGTTCCTCCGCCGCCGTCTCGAAAGTCGGCTCGTAAATGTCGGTCGGCAATCCATGGTGGATCGTCGCCAGCCAGTTGGCCTGGGAAAGCCCTGTCCTTTGGCTGTGCGAAATGGAAATCATCGGAAAGCGCGGGAACCGCTCATAGGCCGGCGCCAGGTCGACATAATCCAGCCTGCCATGCGGCGTCGTCACCGTTCGCCCGGCCATGTCCTCGAAGAACGAGAAGTGCAGGAAATGGCTGAGGTGGAAATGGATGACGTCGAACTCCCGCGCCCTGTCCCGCACCTCTGCGAGCATCGAAAGATGCGCCGCCGTCTCCGATTTCAGCGGTCGCGGATCGAGACGAAGGGCGCATTCGCGGCCCGGCACCAGTTTTGCCGACGTCCGGCTGTCGCCGCTGGCAAACAGCGTCACCTCATGTCCGAGATCGACCAGCGCTTCCGTCAGATAGGAGACGATGCGCTCGGTGCCGCCATAGAGTTTGGGCGGCACCGATTCATAAAGCGGCGCGACATGGGCGATTTTCATATGTCATCCTGGTTGCAGGGCATTCAGGGTCGAAATGCGTCAGCGCCTCGATTGGTTCCGATATCGTGATCGACGTGGCCGCGCACGGTGCAAGGCTAACGGAGCGCCGTTTCCTTGACTGGCGGCCGTTGGCACGATGATCAGGCGGCCTTGGCCGCCGGCATCGGATGGATGGCGTGGAACGGGATGCACAGCCGGTTCCAGGTGTTGATCATGCCGAGCGCCACGGACAGCTTGACCAGTTCCTCCTCCGAGAAATGCTCCAATGTACGCGCGTAGAGCTCGTCCGAAACGCCATTGTTCGCGATCAGGGTCACGGCTTCCGTCCAGGCGAAGGCGGCGCGCTCACGCTCGGAAAACAATGGCGATTCCTTCCAGGCCGCGACCAGATAGAGCCGCTGCTCGGTCTCGCCGTCGCGCCTTGCCTCGCGGCTGTGCATCTCGACGCAGTAGGAGCAGCCATTGATCTGCGAAGCCCTGAGCTTGATCAGGTGGAGCAGGCTCACCTCCAGCCCGCATTCATCGACCGCCTTGTTCAGCGCCGACACGGTCTTCATCAGATCGGGCGCCTTGGCGAAAAACTGCAGCCTCTGTTTCATCGTCTTGTCCTTTCCTGCGTGTTTTCAGGTTGCTTGGTTGAACTCGATTTCTGCGGCCGCTGGTGGCGCGCCACGAAGGCACAGCTCGCGGCGATCGATCTCGGATCGCCTTCCGCCTGGTAATCCGCCACGATGTCCGACAACCGTGTTTCGGCAAGCGCGGCGCGGTAGGCTCGCTCGGCCTTCAGCATCGCAGCGTTGATGCCGCATGGTTTCACGTAGGCGGAGGCATCGAGCTTGACCGGGCCGTTGCGGCGAATCTCGCCGCAGCGGAAAGCCGGTTCGCGCCCTTCTATGGCCAGCACGATGTCGAGCAGCGTTATCCGCTCGGCCGCCCGCGCCAGCCGGTAGCCGCCCGCCGGACCCGGCACCGATTCCAGGATTCGTGCCGCGGCCATCATGTTGAGGTGCTTCAGGAGATAGCTCGGCGACAGGCCAAACGACTCCGCGAGCGCGGCCGCCGGCATGGTGCTGTTGGGCACGACACTCGCCAGCGTGGCAGCGCAGTGGATTGCCGCTTCAACGCCCTCGCCAAGCTTCATGATGTCGTTCTCCAATTCATGGATAGATTATATCGTGGATAAGATATATCCGCAATAAGAAAATGAAGAGCCATCCGTTTTCGATGCGGGAATACGTCGGGATTTGGCAAAGTCGGCGCGGACAGCGTCTTTCTCCCCGTCCCTATACGGGGAGAAATGCCCGGCAGGGCAATGAGGGGCAGCGCCACTGCGGCACACAAGGCACCCTCGGCAAACGCTTAGGCGATTGCGCGACGTAAGTGATGAGGGGACGACAAGCCGCGCAGATTATCTCAAGAGGGAAGCGCTGCCCCTCATCCGCCTGCGGCGACACCTTCTCCCCGTATAGTGACGGGGAGAAGGAATCTGCTGCGCCCTCGGCGGTAAACTACTCCGCTGCCACCTTGGCCATCGGATTGTTCGGATGCGTGGTCCAGTTGGCGTAGATCGGCGACACCGGCTTGCCGGTGCGCTGGTCGAGCACGCCGGCCGCCAGCGGCTCCATCGTGATGCAATTCTCCACCGGGCAGACATTGACGCACAAATTGCAGCCGACACATTCGGCTTCGATCACTTCGAAATACCTGACGCCGTCGACCATGTTGGTGATCGCCTGGTGCGAGGTGTCCTCGCAGGCGATGTGGCAGCGGCCGCATTTGATGCAGGCGTCCTGGTTGATATGCGCCTTGGCGACGTAGTTGAGGTTGAGATACTGCCAGTCGGTGACGTTGGGCGTGGCGCGGCCGACCACATCGTCCAGCGTCGCATGGCCCTTCTCGTCCATCCAGTTCTCCAGGCCGGCGATCATCTCCTGCACGATCTTGAAGCCATAGGTCATCGCCGCCGTGCAGACCTGAACATTGCCGGCGCCGAGCGCCATGAATTCGGCGGCGTCGCGCCAAGTGGTGATGCCGCCGATGCCGGAGATCGGCAGCCCGCGTGTTTCCGGATCACGCGCGATCTCGGCCACCATGTTCATGGCGATCGGCTTCACCGCCGGGCCGCAATAGCCGCCATGCGAACCCTTGCCGTCGATGGTCGGCTGCGGCGCGAACGAGTCCAGGTCGACGCCGGTGATCGAGTTGATGGTGTTGATCAGCGAGACGGCATCCGTGCCGCCTGCATGCGCTGCCCGCGCCGGCTTGCGGATATCGGTGATGTTGGGCGTGAGCTTGGTGATGACGGGCATGCGCGTGTACTGCTTGCACCAGCGCACCACCATTTCGATATATTCCGGCACCTGGCCGACGGCGGCGCCCATGCCGCGCTCCGACATGCCGTGCGGACAGCCGAAATTGAGCTCGATGCCGTCGGCGCCGGTTTCCTCGACCAGCGGCAGGATGGCTTTCCAGCTTGCCTCTTCGCAAGGCACCATGATCGAGGCGACCAGAGCCCGGTCCGGCCAGTCCATCTTGACCTGCTTCATCTCGCGCAGATTGGTCTGCAGGTCGCGGTCGGTGATCAGCTCGATGTTGTTGAGGCCGAGCAGCCGCCGGTCCGCGCCCCAGATCGCGCCGTAGCGCGGGCCGTTGACGTTGACCACCGGCGGGCCTTCCTCGCCCAGCGTCTTCCACACCACGCCGCCCCAGCCGGCCTTGAAGGCACGGATGACGTTGTAGGCCTTGTCGGTCGGCGGCGCCGAGGCCAGCCAGAACGGATTGGGCGATTTGATGCCGACGAAATTGTTGCGGATATCAGCCATGCTCATGCCCTCCCGTTCGAGGTCAGTGCCCGATGGATGCTCTCGGCCGCGTCGCGGCCCTGTGCCACGGCCGAGACCGTAAGGTCATTGCCGCCGAATATGCAGTCGCCGCCGGCCCACACCTGGGCCAGCGAAGTACGCCCTTCCGCATCGACCTTGATGCGGCCGGCTTCGAGGTCGATCGCGGCACCGCTGCCGTTGAGCGCCGTCGGCACAAAGCTCTGGCCGATCGCCTTGAATACCTGGTCGGCGACGAGCGTCAGCGTCTCGCCGGTGCCGGCAAGCCTGTCGCCGTCCATGGCGGTGTATTCGACTTCGATGGCGCTGACCTTGCCGCCTTCGGCAATCACCCGCCTGGGCTGCAGCCAGTGACGGATGGTGACGCCATTGGCGGCGGCCAAATCCTGCTCGAACTCGGAAGCGTTCATGTGCTCCTGGCCGCGCCTGTAGCAGATCGTCACCTCCTCGGCGCCGAGCAGCTTCGACTGCACGGCCGCGTCGATCGCCGTCATGCCGCCGCCGATGACGACGACGCGGCGGCCGACCGGCAGGCTGGAGAGATCGCTGGCCTGGCGCAGTTCCGAGATGAACTCGACCGCATTGGTGACGCCGAAGGCGTCCTCGCCTTCGGCGCGTAGCCCGTTGACGCCGCCAAGCCCCATGCCGAGGAACACCGCGTCGTAGTTGCGGATCAGGTCGGAGAGCTGATAGTCGCGGCCGAGCGCCTTGCCATTCTGGATATCGATGCCGCCGATGGCGGTCACGTAGTCCACCTCCGCCTGAGCGAAATTGTCGACGCTCTTATAGGCGGCGATGCCGTATTCGTTGAGGCCGCCGGCCTTTGGCCGCGCTTCCAGGATGGAAACCTCATGGCCGTGACGGGCGAGACGGTGCGCGGCGGCGAGCCCGGCCGGCCCGGCGCCGACGACGGCGACCGTCTTCCCGGTCGGCGCGGCGCGTGGATAGAACTGCTTGTTCTCGCGCATCGCGGCGTCGGTGGCGTAGCGCTGCAGGCGGCCGATCTGCACCGGCTTGCCTTCGGCGATCTCGCGCACGCAGACTTCCTCGCACAGCGTCTCGGTCGGGCAGACGCGGGCGCACATGCCGCCCAGGATGTTCTGGTCGAAGATCGTCTTGGCCGAGCCGATCGGGTTGCCGGTCGAGATCTGGCGGATGAACAGCGGAATGTCGATCGAGGTCGGGCACGCGTTCATGCATGGCGCGTCGTAGCAGAAGTAACAGCGGTCGGACTCGACCAGCGCCTCATGGTGATCGAGCGGCGGGTGCAAATCGGAGAAATTGTCGGCGTACCGGTGGGGAGGGAGCCGGCCGCCGGCAATGCCTTCCCTGTTCTGGCCTTCTGGCATCGTGCGGTTCCCCATGTTTTCGTTTTGAGAAAAGCTAGCACGTTTAATTTTTTTATCAATTGGTCAATTTTTGACCCAACTCCTTGAAAAGATATGCCAAAAACATGACCCGTTTGCTCATCTTATTTGGGTGTTGCTGTTTCTGGGCAGCCCTAATCGCCACGGCCAAGCCGGGTCCTGTGAATCGCCATGATCTCATCCGCCACCAGTTCCTGCAGCCGCCACAAATTACGGTCGCGGATTCCAAACGCTTCAAGGTGGCTGACCGTGTTGTAGAGATATTCCGCACCGGAGCCGATATGCCCGCAGGCGCGGGCCAGCACGCCTGCCACGCGGTCGAGCGGCTGGTTCAGCGATGTTCCCCTGCCCTTCACGCCGACCCAGAAGCCGATCGCCCGCATCATGCCATCCGCCGTGCGCACCGGCAGCCACCTGACCGAACTGACGCTTTCATGGTCGTTGATTTCGCGCCGCAACAGCCTTTCGATCTGCGCTGGCTTCTCGCCGTCCGGCAGGCGGTAGATGACGCCGTCGCAGCGTCCGCCCCGTTCGAGCGCCATCATCAGCCCCGGCTGTTCGAGGCTGCCGCGCCAGCGTACCATGTCGAGGCAGAAGGAGCGGTGCCAGCCGAAGGCCGTGGCGAGCCGCTGCTCGACGGACTCGAATTCCGGTTTCCAGATCAGCGACCCGTAGGCGAACACCCAGAGCGGCCCCTCGTCGGCAGCGAGCGACAGCCGCACGGCAAGATCCCGGAAATCCCCGTCGGTCATCTCCGTCCAGCTCGGATCCGGCCCGGGATCGGCCTCCGGTCGATGGCATAGTGCGACAAGCTCTGGCGTGAGCGACATCCGGCGCATGAACGACACCCCGTTTGACACAGAGAAATCGAAATCCGCCGCTCAGGCAAGTCTGAAAGGCGGGCCTGCGACGATGGCCTCTTTGCACTTTGTAGGATTTTCGTCGCGCGGATCGTCCTAGGATCGGATCGAAGAGATCCATAAGCGAGCGAAGGAGACCGACAATGCCGAAATCGCCAATGCCCTTCTTCTGGTACGAGTTGATGACATCGGACATCGACGCGGCCGAGGCCTTCTACACCGCCGTCATTGGCTGGAAGGCCGAGCCTTTCAACCAGGCACCCGGCATGCCGCGCTATATCGTGGTCAACTCCGCAGAAGGCGGCGTTGGTGGGCTGATGACCATGCCCGAAGGGCCTGCAAGCGCGGGCATGCCGCCAGCCTGGCTCGGCTACATCAAGACATCCGATGCAGATGCCTCCACCGAGGCTCTTGTGGCGGCGGGCGGTGCCGTCCACCGTGAGCCCTCGGATATTCCCGGGGTCGGCCGGTTTGCCGTCGTTGCCGACCCGCAAGGCGCCACCTTCATGTTCCTGCAGCCCAATGGGCCGGACCAGCCGCCGCTTCCGGCCACGACGCCCGGGCATGTCGGCTGGCACGAACTCTACACGACCGACTGGAAGGCAGCCTTCGACTTCTATTCCAGCGAGTTCGGCTGGACCCGGGCCGGCGATTTCGACATGGGCGAGATGGGAAATTATCGCACCTTCGCCGCCGGACCCGACTTTGGCGGCGGTATGATGGACAAGCCCGCTCAGGTTCCCGTCCCCGTGTGGCAGTTCTATTTCAACGTAGCGGCCATCGACGCAGCCGCCGACCGTGTGACGGGCAACGGTGGCAGGGTGCTGATGGGCCCGATGGCGGTGCCCACAGGCCAGTGGATCATTCAGTGCCAGGACCCGCAGGGCGCGCATTTCGCCTTGCTGGCGCCTGTAAGATGAAGCGACCCTCTGGTACCCGGCCGCTGGTCACTCCGGCGTCAGCACCGCAACCTTGAGCTCGGCCTTCTTCGCGCCGCTGAACTGGACGGTGGCCGGGCCGGCGGCGAGCTTGAAGCGAATGCTCTTGCGGATATCCCTGCAGGTTTTCACGCCACTATAGCCGGCCGACCTGACGGTGTGGCCATCCTGGATGACATCAACCCAGGCTTCGCCCGAGAGACTGATCTGGATCGCTCCCTCGGGCGGCACCTCCACGCTGGCGACGGCACCGAACGTGCCCTCTGCCGGGGACCGTTCGGGCGGCAGCGTGAAACCGGCCTTCTCCGCCGGGACCAGCGCAAGGTCCGCGGCGTCACCCACCGCCAATGTCGTTCCCGACGATGCTGCCGGTGCGGCGGCGAACAGGGCCTGTTCCCGCGTCACCGGCCATTTGAAGGCTTCACAACCGGCGTCCTCGGCAGTGGCGAAACCGCTGCTTGCAAGGATTGCGAAGAGGCTGATGATGACTTTTTTCATGGCGAAGGACCCCAGCTGCTCGAAAACGTCTCCAACAGCTATACAACCATGACGGTATAAATGCAACCCTGGCGTGAGCATCATGAAGCCGAAAACTGGGACAATTTGTCACCGATTGTTGATGACGGAGGGAGGGACGTGACTGGTCCATCTTGGCGCGATGGCCTATGGCCGGGCGGGAGGGTGACATTGGAGTTCAAATGAAGCTGTTCGAAACCCTCTCCCGCTACCAGCCGCAGGCGCTCGGCGTGCTGCGCATCATGACCGCGCTGCAGTTCATCGAACACGGCACCCAGAAGCTGTTCAACTTCCCCGTCAGCGCCGCGCCGCACGCCCTCGGCGGGCTGTCGCTGACCGCCGCGATCCTCGAATTTGCCGGCGGTAGCCTGCTGGCGCTTGGCCTGTTCACCCGCCCCGTCGCCTTCGTGCTCGCCGGCGAGATGGCGGTCGCCTATTTCATGGCGCACATGCCCCGCGACTTCTTCCCGGTCAACAACAGCGGCGATGCGGCGATCTCCTTCTGCTTCATCTTCCTCTATCTTGTGTTTGCCGGCGCCGGCGCCTTCGCGCTGGACAATCGCAAGGCATGATCTTGAGCGGGGTTACCTTAACCCCGCATCCGCTCGAAATTGGCCTCGAACAGCGGCGCCGCCTGGATGCGCGCGGCGTGTCGCTTGCCCAGCAACTCGATTTCGAAGCCTTCGCTCTCGTCGGCGATCTCCTTGGGCACATTCCCGACAGCGACCGGCTGTTTCGAGTGATGCGCGTAGCACCGCCGGCCTTCGAAATCCGTCAAGGCTCGCCCTGGCCGATCGCTTCCTTGCGCCGGGCCACATAGGCCTCCAGCGCCTCGCGCACGGCGACATCCATGGCCGGTTCGACATAGTCCTCCAGCGCCTTCTTCCACAGCCGCGTCGCGCGCGCCGTGGCGTCGAGCCCGCCCGCTTCCTGCCAGGCTTCGTAATTCTGCCAGTTGGACAGCATCGGCTGGTAGAAGGCGGTGGCGTAGCGCTCCAGCGTGTGCGGCTCGCCGAAGAAATGGCCGCCGGTGGGCACCGCGCCCAGCGCCGCGACGGCAAGCTCGGCCTCGTCGACCACTATCGGGCGCAGAAACTCCATCATGTGCTGGATCATTTCGACATCGATGATGAATTTCTCGAACGACGCGGTCAGCCCGCCCTCCTGCCAGCCGGCGGCATGGTAGACGAGGTTGCCATGGCCGAGCACCGCGCCCCAAAGCGCCATCAAAGTCTCATAGGCGCCCTGCGCGTCGGCGGCGTTTGAAGCCGAACCTGGTGTCGTGCGATAGGGCAGCCCGTAGCGCCGCGCCAACTGCCCCGAGGCGACGTTGGCCTTGGTATTTTCCGGCGTGCCGAAGGCCGGCGCGCCCGACTTCATGTCGACATTGGAGGTGAAGGCGCCATACATCACCGGTGCGCCCGGGCGCACCAGTTGCGTCAGCACCACGCCGAACAGCGCCTCGGCATTCTGCTGCGCCAGCGCGCCGGCCAGTGTCACCGGGCTCATCGCCCCCATCAGCGTGAACGGGGTCACGGCCACCGACTGGCCGAACTCGGCCATGGTCATCAGCCCCTCGACCATCATCTCGTCGAAGCGGCGCGGCGAGTTGACCGAGATGATCGTGGTGACGCCCGGATCGTCGCGCATCTGGTCCAGCGTCAGCCCGCGCGCGATGGCCATCATCTCGATGCCGTCCAGCGCCCTGCCCCGGCCGATCGCCGAGACATGGAAGCTCTTGTCGGTCAGCTCCAGATTGGCGAGGTAGGTGTCGAGATGGCGCGAGTTGGCCGGCAGCTCCACCGGCGCGCAGACCTGGTTGCCCAGCATGTGGATGCAGTTGAAATGCTGCGCCAGCCGCACGAGGTCTGCATAGTCGCGCGTATTGCCGGCGCGGCGGCCGCGTTCCATGTCATGCACATTGGGCGGCCCGGCGACGAGCGTGAAGTTGATTGTATTGCCGCCGAGATGAACGGCATTGGTCGGGTTGCGTGGCGTCAGGGTGTAGTTTGACCGCGTGGTCTTCAAAGCCTCTGCGACCATGCCCCTGTCGATGCGGACATTCGCCGTCGCATGGTCAACCCTCGCGCCCGCCTTCTCGAACAGCGACAGCGCCCGCGCGCTCATCACTTCGATGCCGAAATTCTCCAATATGTGCATCGAAGCCTGGTGGATCGCCTCGACCTGGTCGGGCGCCAGCAAGGCCATCGGCGGATAAGGATTGACGACGCGCCTTGGAGGCAATTGAGGGATCGCCGACGGTCCCCTGTTGCTGGTGCGCTCGGCGCCGCGTTTGCGTCTTGGCTCGTTCATGCCAGGCATCAAAGCCCCAGCGAACCAGCCAAGCTGTCAGAAATACGTCGTTTGCGGGCGCGATTTTAGCCAAGGCGGCATCTACGAGAATGCTGTTTATGAAATCCGACGGAGTCCGTCGCAATACCAACAACCGACATCATCGGTGCGGACGCGTCTGGAGGGGTTAACGCCGGTCTCAAGATTCCTTTTATGATTTCAGCCTATTGCTCATCCAATGCGTAGTTCGAGTTTGAGTAAAATTGTTGCGGTTGGCGTTCTGCTGGCATTGTCGGCCTGCGCGACGGCGCCCAGCCATATCAACAATGTCTGCGCGGTTTTCGACCAGAATGACGGCTGGTTCGACAATTGGCAGTCGGCGGCCGAACGCACGCAGCAGAAATACGGTGTGCCGGTTCCCGTGCTGATGGCGACGGTGCGCAAGGAGTCCGGCTTCAAGAGCAATGCCCGGCCGCCCCGCACCAAACTGCTCGGCTTCATTCCGTGGAAGCACGTTTCGACGGCCACCGGCTTCTCGCAGGCGCTGGACGGCACCTGGTCGCAATATCAGCGCGAGACCGGCAACTGGGCGGCGCGGCGGACCAAATTCGCCGACGCGGTCGATTTCGTCGGCTGGTACCATTCCAAGACATCGGACACATACGGCGTCGCCCGCAACGACACCTACAATCTCTACCTCGCCTATTATCTCGGCTGGACCGCCTATGGCCGCGGCAACCGTGGCGACGCGGGCGTCCAGGGCTATGCGCGGGCAACCGACAAGATGGCGCGCGACTATGGCCAGCAACTGAGCCAGTGCGGCAACTGACTTACCGCCGTCGACCGATCAGTGCGGCTTGTCGCCGTCGACGGGCTTCGTAGCCCCTCCGGTTTCCGAGACCTCGTCGCGGACTTCGTGACGACGGGCTCGTGAGACAGCTTCGGTCTCCTCGACAGCCTCGCCTATGGCATCGGCTTCCGCGCCGCCCCGCTTGCCATGCGGCCGCTCAGGCGGTGTGCCGGCAAAGCCCGGCCCATCGGCATGCGGCGCGTCTTCCGGCACGCCCTCATTGGCTGCATGGTCCTTGTCGAACTTGATAACCGGCTCCATCGTCGCCAGGACGTCGTCCGACAGCCAGCACAGGCTCATATGGCCGTCGCCGAGATGCTTGACCGGCGGCACCTTGGTCTCGCACAGATTGTCCGGCACCAGCTTCTTGTAGCCGCACCGTGTCTGGAACGGACAGCCCGAGGGCGGGTTCATCGCCGAGGGAATGTCGCCCTCCAGCACGATGTGACGTTTGATGACGCTGGTGTCGGCGATCGGGATCGCCGACAGCAGCGCCTCGGTATAGGGGTGATAGGGCGGCGCGAAGATCTGGTCGGTCGTGCCCTGCTCGACGATATAGCCAAGATACATGACGACGACGCGGTCGGCGATGTAGCGCACGACGGACAGATCGTGGCTGATGAACAGCATCGTCGTCTTGTTCTTGCGCTGGATGTCCATCAAAAGTTCGGTCACCGCCGCCTGCACCGAAACGTCGAGCGCCGAGACCGGCTCGTCCGCCACCACGACCTTGGCGTCGCCGGCGAAGGCGCGCGCCACGCCGATGCGCTGCTTCTGGCCGCCAGAGAGCTGGCGCGGCTTGCGGGTCTCGAAGGCGCGCGGCAACTTCACCAGGTCGAGCAGTTCCAGCATGCGCTTGCGACGATCGGCGACGGTCTTGCCGACGTTGAATTTCTCCAGCGTGCGGATGATCTGCGAGCCCACCGAATGGCTGGGATTGAGCGTGTCGAACGGGTTCTGGAACACCATCTGGATCGACGATACGGTGTCGACGCTGCGCTTCTCGATGCTGGTCGACTGAATTTCCTTGTTGCCCAGCGTCACGCTGCCCGAACTTGCCGTCTCCAGCCCAAGCAGCACCTTGGCCAGGGTCGACTTTCCGCAGCCGGATTCGCCAACGATGGCGACCGTCTCGGATTCGCGCGCCATGAACGAGATCGTCTCATTGGCCTTGACGACGCGGCCTTCACTCGAGCCGAACACCTCATTGCCGCCGACCTTGTAGTATTTCCTGAGGTCCTCGATCTTGAGCACCGGCGCACCGGGCACGACACGTTCATTGACCTTCTTGGCGCCGGGCGGCAGCGCCTCCCAGTCGATCTCGTTGAAACGCACGCAGCGCGAGAAATGCCCGTCATGCCCCGCCACCTCGATCATCGGGATCTCTGCCGCGTTGCAGACGCCCTCGACGAAATGGTGGCAGCGCGGCCCGAAATTGCAGCCCACCGGCCGTTCATGCGGCAACGGCAATTGTCCTGGAATCGAGATCAGCGGCCGTGAATTCTTGTCGGCCCCAGGCAGCGGGATCGAGCGGAACAACCCTTGCGTATAGGGATGGCGCATGCGGTCGAACACGTCCTTGATCTTTCCGGTCTCGACCGCCTCGCCCGAATACATCACCGTGATGCGGTCGCAGGTCTCCAGGATCAGGCCGAGATTGTGCGAGACGAAGATCATCGAGGTGCCGAACTTCTCGCCCAGCCCCTTGACCAGTTCGACGATGCCCGCCTCCACCGTCACGTCGAGCGCCGTCGTCGGCTCGTCGAGCAGAAGCAGCGCCGGCTTCGACAGCAGCGCCATGGCGATGACGATGCGCTGCTGCTGGCCGCCGGAGAGCTGGTGCGGATAGGAGCGCATCATGCGCTCGGGATCCGGCAATTTGACGGATCGCACCATGTCGAGGGAGCGCTTGTAGGCCTCTTCCTTCGACACCTTGTCGTGGATCAGCGGCACTTCCATCAATTGCTGGCCGACCTTCATCGCCGGGTTCAGGCTGGCCATCGGCTCCTGATAGATCATCGCGATCTTGTTGCCGCGAATGGCGCGCAGCTCCTCGTCGGAAAGATCGCCCATGTCCTTGCCCTGGAACTTGATCTTGCCGCCGACGATCTTCCCGATGTTGGAGAGGTCGCGCATGATGCCCAGCGACACGGTCGACTTGCCGCAGCCGGATTCCCCGACGATGCCCATCGCCTCGCCCGGCATCACCGTGCAGGAGAAATCCATGACGGCGGGTATTTCGCCCTTGCGGGTGAAGAAGGAGATCGACAGGTTCTCGATCTCGATGATCGGCCCATCGGTTGGCTTGCCGGGATTTCGAACTGCCTCGTTCATGGGTCGCTCCAATCCAAATTTACCAGACGCGGGCCAGAGCCCGGCGATCAGTCCTTCATCGATTGCTCACGCAGAGAGTCCGCCAACAGGTTCAGACCCAGCACGAACGACATCAGCGCGATCGTCGGCGGCAGCGCCGGGTGGATGAAGGAACGCAGCAGGCGGCTGGCGTCCTTGATCGCCGTGCCCCAGTCCGGGCTTTCAGGCGCGAGACCGAGGCCGAAATAGCCCAGCGTGCCGAGCAGGATGGTTGTGTAGCCGATGCGCAGGCAGGCATCGACGATCAGCGGCCCGCGCGCATTGGGCAGGATCTCCCACAGCATGATGTACCAGGGCGATTCACCGCGCGTCTGCGCCGCCGCCACATAATCGCGCGTCTTGATGTCCATCACCAGGCCGCGCACGATGCGGAAGACGCCGGGGCTGGACGCGAACACCACCGCAACGAAGATGTTGAGCTGGTTGGGTTCGATATGGACGATGTGCAGCGGGTCCTTGTCGAACACCAGGCCAAGATAGACCCAGCCGCCGATCACCAGGGTCAGGCCCATCAGGATATAGAGCCGGTCGGGCCGGTTCTTGTAACGCGTCCAGAACAGCACGCTGAAGAAGATGATCGGAAACAGGAAGAACACGCCCGCCATGGCGTACGGAATCGGCGTGTCCATGATGCCCGGCGTCACCAGCAGGTAGAACAGCAGGATCACCGGGAAGGCCAGCACCAGGTTGGCGAGGAACGACAGCACCGTGTCGATCTTGCCGCCATAATAGCCGGCCGGCAGGCCAAGCGTGATGCCGACCATCAGCGCGAACCCCGTCGCGGCAGGCGCGATGATCAGCACGATCTGGCTGCCATAGACCATGCGCGAAAACACGTCGCGCGCCAGCTTGTCGCCGCCGAACAGATAGGCAAGTCCCGATTTCGCCTCGATGGCGCCCGGCAGCGTGTCCTTCATCTCCGGGATTTGCGCCAGCGGATCGAAGGGCGCGACAGTGGCGGCGAAGATCGCCGTGAACAGCCAGAACAGGCAAATGCCGACGCCGACGATGCCGACGCCGCTGTCGAACAGCTGGCCGTAGAGCCCCAGCTTCTTCTTGTAGGCGAAGCTCGCCCCCATGACGATGATGAGAGCGATCCAGACCGGCCAGAAGCGCGACAGCACTCCAAGCACGACACTGACGGCGCTGATATATTCGACCTGCATCCGCCTGATCTCCTACTGGACTCTGATACGCGGGTTGAGAAACGCGTAGCCGACATCGGAAATGAGCTGCGTGATCAGCACGATGAACACCGAGACCAGCGAGCAGCCGAGAAGCAGGTCGATGTCGTTGTTGCCAGCGGCCTCGACCAGCGTGTAGCCGAAGCCCTGGTAGCGGAACATCACCTCGACGATGACGACGCCGGTGAGCAGCCAGGGGAACTGCAGCATGATGACCGTGAACGGCGCGATCAGCGCGTTGCGCAGCGCATGTTTCACCACCACGCTGCCAAAGGAAAGACCCTTCAATCGGGCGGTGCGGATATATTGCTGCGTCATCACCTCGACCATCGAGGCGCGCGTCATGCGGGCGATGTAGCCTATGCCGTAGATGGCCAGCGTCATGACCGGCAGCGTGAAATTGTAGAAGGTGATGCCCTGGCTGGCGGATGCCGCCGAACCATTCAGCCAGCCGAGCCATGAGGCGAAGATGACGGTGAAGATGACGCCCGAGACATATTCGGGTGTCGCCGTCGATGCGATCGACGCCACCGACAGCACCCGATCCGTTCGCGATCCCTCGCGCATGCCGGCCAGGATGCCGATCAGCAGCGAAATCGGCACCATGACGGCCAGCACCCAGAACATGAGGATCCCGGTGGCGCCGAGCGCCGGGAACAGCTTGGCGGCCACGGTGTTCTTGAACTTGGTCGAGCAGCCGAAATCGCCCTCGAGAACGCCGGCAAAGGTCGGCACGACCGGGTCATTGCAGAACGAAAACCGCTGCGCCGGCTTGCCGGTAGCCGGGTCCGTCACCGGTTGCTTTGGCACTACGCCGAGCCACTGCCCATAGCGGACGAAGAAGTTCTGCCGGTAACCATGATTGGCCAGCCAGCTCTCGAGCTGGTCGGCCGATGTATGCATCTCGGTCTGGCTGATCGCCAGCTTCTTCAAGTTGGGTTCGAGGTTTATCAGGAAGAACACGACCATGGTCAGGCACAGCATCGTCAATGCCATGGTGCCAAGACGCCTGAGAACGAAGGAAAGCATGGCGGCCCCCTGCCGATGGGTTGGGGATTGAGCCGGCTACGAAAGCCAACCCGGCCGTGACCGGCTGGGCTGGCTGTCAAACAGGCCTTCGGATGCGATCAACTCTGTTATCTTGCATGACCTTGCCCGCGAGCCCGCGACTTTTCGAGAAGCGCGGACCAACAGGGACGGATGCCAAGAGCGGGAGAAGGGACCGGTGGCCCCTTCCCTCATCGGTCCGATCAAGCCTGGTCGAGCCAGACCTTACCGTAGTCGTGCTCGTAGGTCGGGTGCATCTTGTAGTTCTGCACCGCCTTGACCGAATGGCTGAAGAGCTTGCGCCAGTACGGCTGGATCATGATGCCGGAATCCTGCAGGATCTGCTCGATATCCTTCATCATTTCCTTGCGCTTGGCGGCATCGGCGACCGAAAGCGCGGCGTTGAGCTTGGCGTCCCAGTCCGGATTCGACCAGGCCGCCTCGTTCCAGGCCTCGCCGGTGCGGTAGGCGATGGCCAGGACCTGCACGCCGAGCGGGCGCATGTTCCAGTTGGTCATCGACAGCGGATACTTCGTCCAGTCGTTCCAGAACGTCGAGCCCGGCAGCACCGTGCGCTTCACCTTGATGCCGGCGTCGCGCAGCTGCGCCGCGATGGCGTCGCCGGTGTTCTTGTGCCAATCCTCGTCGACGGTGATGAGGTCGTGCTCGAAATCGGCCTGGCCGGCTTCCGCCATCAGCGCCTTCGCCTTGGCTGGGTCGCGCTTGATCTTCGGCAGTTCGTAATATTCCGGATGGATCGCGCAGACATGGTGGTTTTCAGCGACCGTGCCGGCATTGCCGTAACCGAGCTGAAGAACGACGTTGTTGTCGACGGCAAGCTGCAGCGACTGACGCACCTTCTGGTCGTCGTAGGGCTTGTTCTTGACGTTGGTGCGGCAAACGATGGTCGCCGCCGTCACGACTTCCGACTTCACAAGGTCCATGCCGTCAAGGATCGACACATAGTCGGCAGAGGTCTCGAAGTTGGTGTGCACTTCACCGGCTTCGAAAGCGCTGACCATGGCCGCCGGATCGGTGCCGTAGTCGATGAACTCGATGCCGTCGAGGAACACTTCGCCGTCCCACCACTTGTTGTCTTCGCGGCGCTTGTAGACCACTTTCTGGCCGACGTCGTAGGACACGAGCTCGAACGGACCGGTGCCGATCGGGCAGGCTTTGAAATCGCCGCCCTTCTCGTCAAAGCTCTTGTGAACGATGAGGCCGGGGTAGTCGCACATGTTGGGGATCAGCGCGATGTCGGGCTTGGCCAGCTTCAGCACGACCGTGTGATCGTCCTTCTTGGTGACCGCGCTCTCGTCGAGCTTATCGTCCTTGACCAGCGAGCCGAGACGGCCGGGCATGGAATTGCCCTCGGCTTTCTTGTCGCCCCAGCGCTTCAGGTTGAAGATCACGTCATCGGCGGTGAAGGCGTCGCCGTTCGACCAGGTGACGCCCTTGCGAACATGCAGCGTGTATTCGGTGGCGTCGTCGTTCACGTCCCAGCTTTCCAGCAGATAGGGACGGAACGTGTATTCGGTGGTGTATTTGACCAGCGGCTCGAGCGCCTGGCGCTCGGCATTGGCGATTTCCGACCAATCGGCCTTGCGCGGGTCCTTCGGATCCTTGATCCACTGCGCGACCTTCAGCGTGCCGCCCTTCTTGCCTTTGACTTCCTCGGCCCTGGCCGGCGTCGGGTCGGCGAGGCCGAGCATGCCGTAGGCCATCGCCGTCGACGCGCCGAAGACGCTGGCGAGCGCCAGGAATTCGCGGCGATCGACCTTGCCTGCCTTGGCTTCCTCGGCCATGGCCAGGATGTGATCCGGAACGCGGTCGCCGTTACTCTTGTAGATCGTCATGACTAACTCCCATTGTTGGCTTTCTGCCTTTTAACATTCCGCATCCAGGCCATCATGTCAAAGACCGCATGGATTGGGAACATGTTTAGAGAATGTGCAACTTTGGAAGGGGGGCGGTTCGCGTGATAACGACAGTCTTGGCGCAAAATTGCTATTGCGCCGCACTATTCGTTTGAATCTCCGAACGCCGTTAAACTGAGCCATTCGCCGGGATTGGAACAGCGCCAGCCTTCATGTCCGGTGAGGCCAGACATCGCCATCGCCTTAATATTCCTTCTCGTAGAAGATGCCGCCCTTGGCCTCGCCGCCATCATTGGCCTCGCCGCGCAATTTGACGCCGCGCCCGACATTCAGGTCGATCGTCGCCTTGCCCGAGCCCGGCTTGTCGCCCTTCTGGATCGTCACATAGGTGCGGTCGTTCAGATACTTGCCGGCCGAGACGGATGTGCCGCCCTGGTCGTCGGTGGTGACGTCGAGATCGTCGACGCCGATCGCGCTGCGCAGATTTTCGAGCAGCGAGGTCGAGCCGCCGACGCCAGCCAGCTGGCCGGCCGCTTCGGCGAGCTGGGCGATCTGCAGCGGCGACAGGTTCGACATCGAGCGCCCGAAGATCAGCTGGGCCAGCACCTCGTCCTCGGGCAATGCCGGCACCGAGGAGAAGGTGAATTTGGGGTTGTTGGCCTCGCCCGACACCACGATGGTGACGGTGGTGCTGCCGGTCGTCGTCGTCGCCGTCAGGTTGAGGTATGGCACCAGCGACCCGGAAAAGCCGACCGTGCCTTCGGTGAAGGTCAGCCGCTTGCCCAGGATCGACAGCCGCCCGCGCTGCAGCGTGAAGGTACCGACCGCCTGCGGCGACGAGGCCGGACCGGTCAGCCTCAGCGAGCCACCGAGTTCGGCGTCGACGCCCCGGCCCTGGATGAAGATCTGGTTCGGCGCGTTGACCGTGACATCGAGGGCGAGACCACTGCCGCTTTTACCGCCGCTGGTCGTCGCCGGACGCAGCGCCTTGTCCTGCGCCCTGACGGCGCTTGGCGCATTCTTGTGCTTGACGTCGAGCGCCGCCAGCGAGCCCGGCAATTTGTCAGGAACGGTGATCACGGTCTTGGCGAGATTGACGGTGCCGGCGATGACCGGCGCCGAGATAAGCGGGCCCTTGATCGTCAGGTCGCCGCCGAGATTGGCGGTCACCACCCTTCCATCCGTGTAGCGGCCGTCGACCAGCTTGATCGAGAGGTTGGCCGGAAACCCCTGCGCCGGATCGATACCGACCGTGCCGCTGGCCGACAGGCTGCCGCGCGTCGACAGGGTTCCGGTGAGCCGGTTGATCCTGGCGACGCCGCCGCCGATCGACACATCGGCCGTGAGATCGTTGACCGCGAGGCCGGAACGCGCATCGACCAGACGCGCGCCGGCGGTGCTGACGTTGCCGCCAATGACCGGCGAGGTCGCCGGACCACGCACCTGGACGTTGACTTTGGCCGTTCCAGCCAGCGACAGGCCTTGTGCGGCGAGCTTCTGGGCAAGGATGCCGAACGGCACGGAGCCGTTGAAGTCGAGCACCAGGGCCGGCGTGCCAGACGTGGTCACCGTGCCGCCGCCCTTGAGGTCCAGCCCGCCGCCGGCGCCGACAGTGGCGTTGAATGTCAGCTTGTTGGCGGCAAAGGTGCCGGAGGACGCGACGCTCACCGCGCTGATGCCAGCGCCCCGAGTCTGCGACGTCTGCACGCCTGAAGCATCGACGTTGAAAGCAACCGATGGACTGGCCGGCGCGCCGGTCACCTTGACGGTGCCCGAGATCGAGCCGGCGGCATCGAGGCCTGGCGAGAAACTGTTGGCCAGTGACATCGGCACCCGTGCAAGCGTCGCGTTGATGTCGAGCGCCGTGCCGATCTTGCCGGTCACCGTCGCCGTGCCGCCGCCAAGGTTGAGCACCAGCCTGTCGAGCGTCGTCATGCCATTGGCGATGGTGACGGTCGAGGCCTGGGCGATGGCTGCCTTGATGCCCTGGACCGTTGCCTGGCCGGAAGCGAGTTCGATGGTCGTGGTGCCGTTCACCACTCTCACGCGACCCGCGGCCTTGGCGGGAATGCCCTTGACCGTCGCTCCACCGGAGAAGCCGGTCCAGTCGCCGTCGCGTTTCAGGTCAACATCGATGCCGCTGATCACCGTGCCGCCCGAGGTAACGGTCTCGGCACGGACCTTTCCGGAGATCACCGGGGCAGCCAGATAGTTGGCGATCAGCGCATCGATGGATACAGCCTTCGCCTGCAGGTCGCCGCGCGAGATCGATGCCGTGGTGGCCTTGATCGCGACTTGCGGTCCGGTGCCGTTCTTCGAAAATGCGATCGTGCCGCGAACGTCGCCTTCGGCCTTTTCCAGCGCCAGCGCCGCCAGCGGGCCGATATCCGGCAGGTCGAGCGAGACCGTGCCTTCAGGCACGAAGTTCTCGTCCAGCGCCAGGTCGCCCGAGATCCTGTTCTTGCCCAGCGACAGCAGCAGGCCGTTGATGGCGCTCTTGCCGTCAGCCGTCGCCAGCACCGCGCTGCCCTGCAGGGGCTGGCCGGCGACATTGCCGGTAAGCTGCACATTCGCCGCCGGGTTGGCGGAATCGGCCTTGCCCGTGGCCGTCAGCTTCAGTCCGGTGATCTCGCGCGCCGCGACCAGCAGCCGGTCGCTGTTGACGGTGAGCGACAGGTCGGGCGCCGTTGCCGGACCCTGCGCGTTCAAGGCAAAGGCGATGGCGCCCTTGGCGTCTTTCGACAGCAAGGAGATATCGGTGAGCGAGCCCGAAATGTCGGCGGCCACCTTGTTGTCGGCGAGGCTCGCCTGCCCCTGCGCGGTCAGCGCACCCGACGTCAATTTCAGCCCATCGACATTCACATTTCCCGTGGCGTCGCGCTTCAGCGTCGCGCTGAGTTCGGTGCGTTCACCAAGGACGCCACGAGCGGCCGCCGGCAGCGCCGCCGACGCCGCGTCGGCTTTCAGGTTGAGGTCGATCGCTCCGTCCGCCAGGGACACCCGACCGGTGAAGCCGCTGTTCAGCGCATCGCTCGTCACCGAGCCGCTGTCGATGGTGATCGCGTCGGCGGCAAGGCTGCCGGCGACCTTCGCCGTGACCTTGCCGGCGATCAGCGGCGCGATGGTCGCATTGTCGAGGCCGATCCTGTCGGCCGAAACCGTGGCCGAGATCGGCCCGGTCCGAGCCTTGAGGTCGAACGCTTCGGAATGCAGCGCGACCGCCATGCCTTCGATCCTGGCCAGTTTGGTGGCGACGGAGGGCAGCGTCGCCGAAATGTCGAGCCGCGGCCGCGCACCTTCCCCTGCCGCCTTTACCGAAAGGGTCTGCAGTTCGAGCTTGATCGGGCTTTCCGCGCTGCCAAGCGTCAGCGGCAGGCTTGGCCCGGTGGATGCGAGGTCGAGCGTGAAGTCGCTGGCGCCGTTCGGGTTTATGGCGCCGGCGGCCTTGCCCGAAATCTTGTCTCCGCTCAGCGTCGCGTGGTCGAGAGCGACGCCACCGGCCATGGTGTAGTTGCCGGCCGCGTCGACGGCGAGCGGGCCAAGCGCGGCCTGCCGCGTCTGGCTGGTCTCGACCCCTGTCAGCTGCGCGTTGAACCGGACATCGGGCGCGGCCGGCGAGCCGGTCACGCGCGCCGTGCCGCCCAGCGTGCCAACGGCATCGAGGCCGGGCGAAAAATCATTGGCGAGCGCCGCCGGCAGTGCGGAGAATTCCGCTGCCAGGTCGAGCGTCTCGCCGGCGGTTCCAGACAGGGTCACCGAGCCGCCACCCACATCGAGCGCCAGCCTTTCGATGCTGGTCGTGCCATTGGCGATGCTCAGCGCCGAAGGTTGAGCGATTGCCGCCTTGATGCCGCGAACCGTGGCGTCCCCCGAGGCTATCTCGACGCTGGTGATGCCGTCGGCGATCCTGACCCGGCCGGCGGCCGTCGCCGGAATGCCCGCTATGGTCGCTCCGCCGGTGAAGTTGGTCCAGTTGCCGTCGCGCTTGAGGTCGACGCCGATGGCGCCGATCTGCGTGCTGCCCGAGGTGACGCTGTCGGCCTTGATCGAACCGGCGATCGCGGGCGCCTTCAGATAGTTCGCAATCAGTGCATTGACGGTGATGGCCTTGGCCGTCACTTCGCCGCGCGCGATCGACGTGCTTCGCGCATCGATGGCGACGGAGGGCGCTTCGCCCTCCTTGCCGAACTTGATGGTGCCATTGATGTCGCCTGTCACGGCTTGCCCGGCAAGGGCAGCCAGCTGGTCGATGGCTGGCGCGGCGAGCGTCAGCGTGCCCTGGGGCAGGAATTTGTCGTCCAGCGCGAGATCACCCGAAACCTTGTTGTCGCCCAGCGAAACCAGGAAACCATTGATCGAACGCTTGCCGTCGCTCGTCACCAGCGCCGCCTTGATGTCGAGTGCCTGTTCGTTGACCAGACCGGTCAGCGCGATGGTGG
>NZ_JBAZUD010000026.1:0-42436 GCF_041661565.1 Mesorhizobium sp. | reverse complement strand
GTCTGCGAGAAGTCGTGGAACTCCAGGCCGACCATGAAGCCCTTGCCGCGCACGTCCTTGATGATCTTCGGATATTTGTCCTTGAGCGCCTGCAGCCGCTGCAGAAGGTAGTCACCGGTGACGGCGGCGTTGTCGATCAGCCCCTCGTCATAGAGCACGTTGATGCCCTCGATCGCGGTGACGCAGGCCTCGCCCATGCCGCCGAATGTCGCCATGGCGTGGATCATCGCCGTCTTCGGCGTGCCGTAGGCCTTCATGTAGACCTCGCGGCGTGCGATCATCGCACCGACCGCCGCCTTGCCGGCGCCCAGCGACTTGGCCAGCGCCGTCACATCCGGAATGACGCCGTAATGCTCGAAGGCATAGAAGCGGCCGGAGCGGCCGTAGCCGCACTGGACTTCATCGGCCACCCACAACACGCCATACTGGTCGCAGAGCGCGCGCAGCTTCTGCCAATATTCCGCCGGCGCCTGGATGATGCCGCCACCACCCTGGATCGTTTCCAGCACGATCACACCGACCTCCGGATCGGCGCGGAACAGGCGCTCGACCGCGTCGATATCGGCAAAGGGAATGCGCACCGTGTTTTCGGCCATCTTGAAGTCGGCGCGGTAGAGCTGGCCGTCGGTGATGCCCAGCACGCCCTTCGTCTTGCCGTGAAAGGAATTCTCGGCATAGACGATCTTGGGCCGCTTCGGACCGGCGGCGCGCTCAGCGAGTTTCACCGCGGCTTCCATCGCTTCGGAACCGGACGAGCCCAGGAACACCATGTCGAGATCGCCGGGCGAGCACTTGGCGATGTTGTGCGCCAGGGCTGACGCATATTGCGACATGAAGGCGATGGCGATTTCCTGGCGCTTTTCCTCCTGGAATTTCTTCCGGGCTTCGAGGATGCGCGGATGGTTGTGCCCGAAGGCCAGCGAACCGAAGCCGCCGAAGAAATCGAGGATCTTGCGGCCGTTCTGGTCGATGTAGAACATGCCCTCGGCGCGCTCGATCTTGATCTTGTGAAAGCCGAGCAGCTTCATGAAATGCAGCTGGCCGGGGTTGAGATGCGCCTTGAACAGATCGGTCATGCGCGCGACATCCATCGATTTCGCCTGCTCGACGCTGATCAGGTCGGGCTTGGCGATGGTGGCGGGCGACAGCGCCGGCGCGCTGACCACGGTGCGCGCATTCGTCTGTTCGGGCTTGGTCATGACGGTCATCTCAATCTCCTGTCTGCGCGCATGGCCACGGCCAAGCGCAACGAAAGCTGTTTGGCGAGCCGCTATTCGGCCGGCACATGTTCTGTGGCGACGACGTGCCCCGCCTTCTTGGCGCGGTACTCGGTGTAAGCGGCTATTAGCATGTCCTCGTCGCGGTACTGCGGCACCCAGCCGAGTTGCCGTCCGGCCTTCGACACGTCGAGCACGCATTCCTCGTCGGCGATCAGATATTGCTCGGGATCCATGATCGGCATGTTCATCAGGTCGAGCAGGTCGAGCGTGCGCTTCACCGCCCAGCCTGGCGTCGGCACCAGAATAGATTTGGACCCGGCATGCCGGATCAGGTCGCCGAGCAATTTCTTCACCGGCGGCGGATTGAGAGATCCGAGGTTGTAGGCCTCGTTGGGCACGCCGGCTTTCCAGGCGGCGCGGGCGGCTTCCGCACAATCGAAAACGGAAATGAACTGATAGGGATTCCGGCCCGAACCGATCATCGGCACCGGAAGATTCCAGTCGATGAGCTTGAACAGCTTTTCGAGAATGCCGAGCCGCCCGGGCCCAATGATCAGGCGCGGGCGGAACAACGAGATCGACATGCCGCGCTTGCGCCATTCGGCGGCCAGTTCCTCGGTCTTCTGCTTCGACCAGCCATATTCGCCCAGCGGGGCGACCGGATGGTCCTCCGTCATCGGCTGCGTGACCGTGTGGCCATAGATCATGTCGGTCGTATAGTGGACCAGCCTGGACGCGCCGGCCCTGTCCATGGCCTGCATGATGTGCTCGGTGCCATGGAAATTGACCGGGAAGAAGAAGTCGTGCCGCTTGGCGCGCACCTGGATCGGCGACAGCATCTTGGCCGAAAGATTGTAGACCATGTCGTCGGCCTTGAGCCCCACCGCGGCGACCGATGCGGGGTCGGTGACATCGCACGTGATAAAGCGGACGCTGCGGTAGTGCGGCAGGTCACTCTTGACGATGTCGGCGACGACGACATCTTCGCCATCGGCCACAAGCTTCGGGGCAAGGTGGCGGCCGACGAAACCGTCACCACCGAAAATCACATGTCTCATCGAACGGTCTCGCTGTGAATCTTGTCGGACGAAAGGGATGCCGTTTCCACCTCATGCCCACGCCCGCTCTGCGCGATCAGCACGGTGCCGACGCAGATGAAAGCGATGCCGGCGATGCGCCAGCCATTGAGGTCCTCGTGAAAGACGAGATAGGCCACGATGGCGACGGCGACATAAGCGAGGCTGAGGAACGGATAGGCAAAGGAAAGTTCGACCTTGGACAGCACATAAAGGTGCGACGCCATCGAGATGACGAAGGTGCACAGGCCGAGGAACACCCAGGGGCTGAAGACGATCTGCAGCAGTTTGACGAGCGGATTGACGCCCTCAAACGAAATCGGCCCGAGCGACATCATGCCTTGCTTCAGCATGAGCTGCGCTGCGGCATTGGTCATGACCGTAAAGAGAATGAAGACGATATATTTCATGTGTTCCCAGCCAACCCCTGCACGCCTCGTATTATAAACCCACAAATATTTCGTGAAGTCACAACAATGTTTTGAGTGAATCCGCTCTTTAACGATTCGATAACCGAGAATTATTCAAGTTTTATCTATTCCGCCGCTTCCGCCGAACCGCAATGCGTGTCCAGTTTTTTGGCGGTCCGCGCCCAGAAGCTCGACATGAAGGCGGGATCGCGCAGCGCTTCGAGCCGGCGCCATTCGGGAAAGGACGAGGCGAACATGTCTGCACTCATGCGCGCGTCCTTGTAGGGATTGACCGCGCCGCCCGCCTCGACCGTGATCCGATCGAGTTCCCGTAGCAGCGTCAGCGTCGCCGGACCCCTGTTGGAAAAGTCCAGTGTCAGCGTGTAGCCGGGACGCGGAAACGACAGCAGCGCCGGCGAGCGGATGGAGCCGAAACGCTTCAGCACCGTGAGGAACGAGCCCTGCCCGGCCCGCCTCGCGGCCGACAGCAGCGCCGGCACGACCACGCGCGCCGTGTCCTCCGGTACCACGCTCTGGTGCTGGAAGAGCCCTTTCGGTCCGTAAAGCCGGTTCCAGTCGTGCACGCCGTCGAGCGGAAAGAAGAAGCCCTGGTAACCCACCTGGCGTGGCCCCGTCGATCGTCCCTTCTTCCACCGGTAGATAGCATTGAAGGCAGTGAGGAACGGCCGGTTGAGCACGTTGAACGCCGGCTGGAACGGCACCGATAGGGTGCCGCCGGCACCCGAGGCCGCATGTGACCCATGCTCGGCATGATTGCCGGTAAAGAGCAGGCCACGGCCGCTGTTGGGCCCGCTTGCAAGCTGGTCGATCCATGCGACAGCGTATTCATTGGCCTGATCGGCCGCCTCGGCCAGGCCGAAGAATTCACCGAGGTCGCGAAACGGCGTCACCCTCTCTACGATGTCGAGGGAATGCACCCGCATCAGCCGGATCGAGGCCGACAGGATCAGGCCTGTCAGACCCATGCCGCCGATCGTTGCCGCGAACAGGCGCGGATTTTCCGTGGCCGAGCAGCGCCAGGTCCTGCCATCGGACCGCAGAAGCGTGAAGCTCTCCACATGGCAGCCGAAACTGCCGCGCCGGTGATGGTTCTTGCCGTGCACGTCGTTGGCGATGGCGCCGCCGAGGGTGACGAACTGCGTGCCCGGAACAACCGCCGGGAAAAAGCCATGCGGCGCCGCATGCGCGATGATGTCGGACAACAGCACGCCGGCGTCCGCCTCGAGGACACCTGTCTCGGCGTTGAAGGCGCGGATAGTGTTCAGCGGCCGCATGTCGATGACCGTGCCGGCCTCGTTCTGGCAAGAATCGCCGTAGGAGCGGCCATTGCCATAGCCGAGCAGCGATGCCGGCCTGGCCTGGCCTCCCCTCAGCAGCGCGATGCCGTCCTCGACGTCGATCGCGCGTGGCGCCGGCGGCGTGGCGAGGCCAAAGCTTTGGAACCGTTCGGCGGCCATGCCTACCAGCCCCCGACAACCAGCAGCACCGCGCCGATCAGCACCACGATCTGGCTGCGCCAGTCGCGGATGATGAAGACGACGGGATCGTCATGCATTTCGTCGCGGCGCGCCAGGATCCAGACGCGAATGGTTAGGTAAAGCACGATCGGCGCCAGCGGCCAGATCAGCCACGGATGCGGATAGAGCTCTCGCACCGCGACACTGTCCATGTAAAGCGCCAGCACCAGCGCCGACGAGAAGGCCGAAGCCATGCCGGCCTGGGCGACGATCTCCTGGTCCTCGGTGCGATAGCCGCGCCCCGCGATGCGCTCGCCGGGAGGAATGGCCGTGGTGCGCAGTTCAACGAAGCGCTTCACCAGCGCCAGGGACAGGAAGAAGAAGATCGAGAAGGCGAGCAGCCAGAACGATACGTCGACGCCGGTCGCGGCCGCCCCGGCCACGACGCGGATCGTGTAGAGGCCCGCGAGGGTCAGCACGTCGACCAGCAGCATGCGCTTGAGCGACAGCGAATAGGCGGTGGTGATGACCATGTAGCCAGCGAGCACGGCGAGGAATTCGGCCGACAGAAACAGGCTCGTGCCAATCCCGATCGTCAGCAGCACCAGGATTGCGCCAAGGCCGAACGGGATCGACAGCGCCCCGCTGGCAAACGGCCTGTTGCGCTTGGTGACGTGCTTGCGGTCGAGCGCGAGATCGAAGAAATCATTGAGGATATAGATGGCCGACGCCACGGCGCTGAACGCGATGAACGCCAGCAGGCATTCCCAGATCATATCGGTGTTGAAATACTCGTGCGACAGCACCATCGGCACCGCGATCAGCGAGTTCTTCAGCCACTGGTGCACGCGCAGCATCTTCACCAGCGTTCGAAATGTCGGCTTCGGCGCGGGCATCGTTTCGGCGCCATGCGCTGCCTGCCAGCGCGCGGCATGGCGGTCGGGAGCGACGACGATCGCGTTGCGGGCGGCATCGAAGACCTGGAGGTCGTGGCGGCTGTTGCCGGCGTAGTCGAAGCCGCCGTCGCCATAGGCCGCGATCAGCGACGCGCGCTTCTTGCCCGAGGTCAGATTGTCGAGGCCGTCTGTTGCCAGCACGCGGTCGAAAACGCCGAGATGGCTGGCGATGGCGTCAGCGAACTTACGCGGCGTGCCTGTCGCCAGCACGATCTTGCGGCCATCGGCATGTTCGGCATGGATGCGTTCGAGCAACTCCTCGCGGTAGGGCAGCGAGGCCGGATCGATGTCGATGCGTTGGGCGATCGCCTGCTTCAGGCGGGCCGGCCCGCTCACCGCCCAAAAGGGTACGAGGAAGATAAAGAGCGGGTTCTTCTTGAGAAGGATGAACAGCCCCTCCCACAAAAGGTCGGTCGCAATCAGCGTGCCGTCGAGATCGACCGCAAGCGGTATTGTGTTCCTGTCCGACCGCGCGTCCATGTCCGTCCTGACCTGCCAGCCTGTGCTCCGGTAAACCGGAGTTAATCCGCGCCGCTTTTGGGCGTCTTCAAGCTGGTATAGCGGGCAACGGCATCGCGAACGTTAAAACTGCTCGCGCAGGGCTGTCCGGACCGCTGTATTTCCCACGTCATCGTTAAGCAGAAGTGACCTAGAAAGATAGAAGGCCGAGCAAATCGCCCGGCCTTTCCTGCCATGCCCTCCAAGATTACTTGATGCGGGCAACGCCGCCCGAGATCTCGACCGTTTCGGAACCGGTCAGGGCTTCCAGGTCGCCATTCGGCAAGGTGACGAAACATCCGTTGGAGCAGAACTCGACCGTTTCCCCAGCCGCCAGCGCAAGGTCGGTCTTGCTGCCGCCTTCGGTCACGACCAGCGTGCGGGTCTCGGCGTCCTTGTTGACCGCGCTGGCCGCATTGGCCGAGCCGGTGGCGATGGCCAGGGCGACGGCAGCGACGAGAGACTTCCACATGGTGCGATATCGGTGTTCCCACCGCCTCTGTTGCATTTCACAAGGCATTCTCGCCTTTGCATGGGAGCTTATATGAGATGAAAGCTGAACCGCAACTGAATGCCGCATTCATGCCGCAATTGCTTTGACGCTCCGAAGCCTCTGAACGCGCGCCGATGGCGAGCCTTCCGCAAGAGAAAGCAGAAGCCTAGTCGGGATCAAGCTTGCGCGCCTTGCGCCCTGATCTGGCAAGCCGTCTTGCCTCGGCATCGGCCGCCAGCTTGGCCTGCTCCTGCTCGGCGAAGTCGGCCTCGATCTTGTCGTCATCGGTAGGCCAGGCCTTGGGCTTGCTGATCTCGACGACAGCTCGTGGCGTCGAGGGGATCTCGATGTGTTCGTCGGCGAACCGGTCCAGCACGGCGAACCGGATGTCGTTCTGCACGATGTTGCCGTTCATCACATCGGCCAGGAACACGCGGATCTCGAATTCGAGCGCGGCGGCGCCGAAATTGGTAAACAGCACGAAGGGTTCCGGATTCTTCAGCGTCAACGGGTGCCCGCGCGCTATGTCGAGCAGGACGGCATGGACCTGCTTGACGTCGCTGCCATAGGCGACGCCGACCTTGATGTCGATGCGGCCGAGCTTGTTGCGGTGCGTCCAGTTGCCGACCGCGTTGTTGATCAGGTTCGAGTTGGGCAGGATCACCGACTGGCGCTGGAAGGTCTCGATCTCGGTGGCGCGCACGCTGATCTTCTTGACCGTGCCGCTGACGTCGCCCGCGACGATCCAGTCTCCGACCTTGAATGGGCGCTCCGCCAGCAGGATCAGGCCGGAGACGAAATTCGACACCACGTTCTGCAGGCCAAAACCGATACCGAGCGAAAGGGCGCCGGCCACCAGCGCCAGGCTGGAGAGGTCGATGCCGGCGGCCGAAATGCCGACCAGTGCCGCCAGCGCGACGCCGGCATAGCCGACCGCCAGCCGGATCGAGTTGCGCACCCCGGTATCGACCTTGCCGCGCGCCATCACCGACCCGTCGAGCCAGCCCTGGAACCAGCGCGTCAGGAAATAGCCGATGATGAAGATGACGATGCCCGAGAGGATGCCGGTGACCGAAATCGTCACCGAACCGATGTTGATGCCGGTCGCCAGCTTGTAGGCCCAGGCCTGGATGTCGCCCGGCTGAAACCCCCACATCAACAGGATCAGTGGCAGGAAGACCAGCACGATCAACAGGTTGATGCCGACACTGACGACGAGGCCGAACTGGTCGAGTGCCGTATCCTCGTAGCTCGAATTGGCCGACAGCCAGCGCCCGACCGAGGTGTTGGCGAAAGCCCCCTCCTCGCCGATCGCGCGTGCCGACAGGAAGCCGATATAGGCGGTGATGAGCGCAGTGCCGGTGACGACGACCTGCAACGACACGAAGAGCGCAAGGCCGATATAGCCGAGCAGGGCGGCGATGATGGTGAACAAGCCGAGTGCCAGTGACAGATAGCGCAGCCATGCCGGCCAGGGTCGCCAGCTGCCGTCGCTCGACTTGAACGGCCGCAGCATCGCCATCAGGATCAGGATGATGCCGACGACGATGGTGGCGACGAAGCTGCGCGCGATGGTCAAGGACAGCGGCGAGCCCATCTTGTCGTTGATCACCGACAGGAAGGTGTTGAAGCTGATGACCACGGCCATGGCGGTGGCCAGGCGCACCAGCCAGCGTGCGGGCCCGGTTTCGACCGGGATAAGCCGCCAGTTCGGCAACCGCGGCGAAAGGGCCGCGTTGGTCAGCCTGTTGACGCAGAACACCACGCCGATGACCGACGCCAACGCATTGAGGAAGAGGCCAATGTCGCCTCGCAACACGTTGTAATAGTTGAAAAAGAAGATGGTCGAGCCGAGAAAGGCGGCGACTGCCAGCGTCGGCAGTAATGTCGACCAGAAGGCCACCGACAGGCGGCTCAGATAGGACGGATCCTCGATGGCCGGGTTGGCCTCGAAGACCCGGCCGAACAACCGCCTGCCGCCGACCAGCAGCACCAGCGCCAGCCCAAGCGCCACGAAAGTCGCGGCGACGATCGCCTGGAACTTGAACCTGAAGGCGAAGCTCAGCCATGACGACACGGCCTTGTCGAAATTTCCGAACTCGTCGGTGGCGTCCGAGAAGACTTGCGGGCTCAGCGCATCCGACAGCACGTAGCGCTTGGTCAGAAGGTTGCGAAATAGCTCGCTGCGCATGTTGCCGATCTTGTCGATGAGCCCGCTGATGCGGATCGACAGGCTCTGCGCCATCGAGATGACGACGTTGATCTCGGCCTTTTCGGAAACCAGGGCCTGGCGTTCGCCGCTGACGATGTCGGGCTCAGGCGGCTGTCCGGCGGCGGGCGCCGGGCCAAGCTGGTCCAGCCTCGTGTTGATCTCGCCGAGCCGCGTGCGGAAGGCCAAAGCGCTGTTCAACGACTGGTGCGACAGTTCCTCGAGTTGAAGACGGATATCGACAAGGCTGGCGTCATCTTCACCGTCCTGGTCGATCTTCTTTTCAAGATTGTCGGTCTTGGTCGTCAGGTCCTGCAGGATCTTCTGCTGGTCGGCGATGAGGCCGGCGGGCGCCTGGCCGAGCCCCTGCGCCGAAGCGTCGAGCGACAGCGGAGCCGCAACGACAAGCGCCATAAGCAAAATGAGACGGAGCAATCTCGACAGCATGATGTGTTGGCGACTCATCGACAGGAAGGGCAGTCCGAAACCCTGTCCTTGATAAAGACGGCCATATCATGGGGCAAGCCGAAGCATTCCGATCCCGTGCCACACGATCCCTGGCCACGATCGCCCCATCCGCCAGGGCCAGTCACACGTCACCGGCCAGGGCGTCGGCCAGTCGAAAAGCCATGGCGCAATACTGGCCTTGCGGTTGCCGCCTGCTCTATAGTCTGCCGCATCGCCCGAACCGGATGACATCAATGGCAGAGTATTCCGCCCTTTCGCTGCTCGCGAACGCGCTCAAGGGAAACAAGGACTGGAAACCGGCCTGGCGCAAGCCGGATCCGAAGGCGTCCTATGATGTCATCATCATCGGCGGCGGCGGTCACGGGCTGGCGACCGCCTATTACCTGGCCAAGGAACATGGGATCACCAATGTCGCCGTGCTTGAAAAGGGCTGGCTCGGTTCCGGCAATGTCGGCCGCAACACGACGGCCGTGCGCTCGAACTACCTGCTGCCCGCCAACACCCGCTTCTACGAACATTCGATGAAGCTCTGGGAGAACCTGTCGCACGATCTCAATTACAACGTCATGTTCTCGCAGCGCGGCTGCCTGAACCTGGCCCATACCCCGGCGCAATTCGACGATTATGCAAGGCGCGGCAACGCCATGCGCCATCTCGGCGTCGATGCCGAACTGATGACGACGGCGCAGATCAAGCGTCTGATCCCGGCGCTGGATGTTTCCGACAGCGCGCGCTTCCCGGTGGTCGGCGGCCTGATGCAACGGCGCGCCGGCACCGCCCGCCACGATGCCGTCGCCTGGGGTTACGCGCGCGGCGCCGACCGTCGCGGCGTCGACATCATCGAGAATTGCGAGGTCACCGGCTTCCTGCGCGACGGCGACCGCGTCACTGGCGTCACCACATCGCGCGGCGACATCCGCGCCAAGAAGGTGGCCGTCGCCGTCGCCGGCAGCACCGGACGCGTCATGCGGCTGGCCGGCATCGAGACGATGCCGATAGAGAGCCATGTGTTGCAGGCCTTCGTCACCGAATCGCTGAAACCCTTCATTGATACCGTCGTGACGTTCGGCATGGGCCATTTCTACCTGTCTCAGTCGGACAAGGGCGGCCTTGTCTATGGCGGCGACATCGACGGCTACAACAGCTACGCCCAGCGCGGCAACCTGCCCGTCGTGGACGAGGTGATGAGCGAGATGCTGGCGCTGTTCCCGGGCCTCGCCCGCGTGCGCATGCTGCGCTCATGGGGCGGCGTCTGCGACATGTCGATGGACGGATCGCCGATCATCACCACCGGTCCCCTGCCCGGAATGTATCTGAACTGCGGCTGGTGCTATGGCGGCTTCAAGGCCACGCCGGCCTCCGGCTGGTGCTTTGCCTGGACCATCGCCAAGGACCAGCCGCACGATTTCAACGCCTCCTTCACGCTGGACCGCTTCCACCGCGGCCTGGTGATCGACGACAAGGGCCAAGGCGCCAATCCCCGACTTCACTGAGCAAGGCTTCACTGAGCCAGATCTTACCGAGCAAGGCGTCATTAGGAACATTCCGTGCTGATCACCTGCCCCTATTGCGGCCCGCGCGACGTCATCGAGTTCACCTATCAGGGTGACGGCAACCGTGAGCGCCCCGAACCGGCTTCGCAGAATTTCGAAGCCTGGAACGCCTATGTCTACGACCGGCTGAACCCGGCCGGCGACCACAATGAGGTCTGGCAGCATTCCGGCGGCTGCCGCGCGCATCTGCGGGTCGTGCGCAACACGCTGACGCACGAGATCTCGAGCGTCGCCTTCGTGCGCGGGCATCACGGCTCGGCTTCGCGCCACAAGGCTGAGGACAAGTCATGAGCCCGCGCCGCACCGACACCGGCGGTCGCGTCGACCGGCTGAAGACCATCCGCTTCACCTTCGACGGCACCGCCTATACCGGCCATGCCGGCGATACGTTGGCCTCGGCATTGCTCGCCAAGGGGGTCACCCTTTTCGGGCGTTCGTTCAAATACCACCGCCCGCGCGGTCTGCTGACCGCCGGCGTCGAGGAACCGAACGCACTGGTGACGGTGTTGAAAGGCGAGGTTCGCGAGCCCAACATTCCGGCGACAATGGTCGAGATCCATGACGGGCTGGTGGCCGTCAGCCAGAACCGGTTTCCCTCGCTGGCCTTTGACATCAATGCGGTCAACCAGCTTGGCGGCAAGCTCCTGTCGGCCGGCTTCTACTACAAGACCTTCATGGGGCCGGTGTTCGGTCCGCTCAAAGGCACGCGCTTCTGGATGTTCTGCGAGCATTTCATCCGCCGCGCCGCCGGCCTCGGCAGCGCCGGATCGGCAAAGGACCCGGCGCGCTACGAACGCATGAACGCCTTTTGCGACGTGCTGGTGGTCGGCTCCGGCCCGGCGGGCCTGATGGCCGCCAAGGCGGCGTCCGACCAGGGCGCCCGCGTGATGCTGGCCGACCTCGAATCGCGCTTGGGCGGCTCGGCCAACTGGTCCGATGAGAGCATCGACGGCGCGCCGGCCGCGGATTGGGCGCGCCGCACGGTGGCCGAGCTTGAAGGCCGGGACAATGTCAGGCTTCTGCCGCGCACCACGGTCTGGGGCTACTACGACAACAACACGCTGGCCGCGCTCGAACGCGTCAGCGACCACAAGGAGCAGCCCGCCAGGGGCGAGCCGCGTCATCGCTATTGGGCGATCCGCGCCAGATCCGTGGTGCTGGCGACCGGCGCCTTCGAACGGCCACTGGTCTTCCCAGGCAATGACCGGCCGGGCGTTATGCTGGCGCATGCCGCCGAGCGCTACGCCAACGAGTTCGGCGTCTTGCCGGGCCAGCGGATCGCGCTGTTCACCAACAATGACAGCGCCTATCGCGCCGCGATCGCGCTGAAGAAAGCCGGCGCCTCCATCGTGGCCATCGTCGACGTTCGGCCCGAGCCCTCGGCCGACATGCGCGAGCTGGCCGCCGAAGCCGGGGCCGAGTTCCTTGCCGGCCATGCAGTCGTTGCCACCGAAGGCGGCAAGGCGCTGTCCGGCCTCAAGCTGCAGCGCTTCGACATGAGCAATGGCGCCCTCACCGACGACGCGCGCAGCATCCATGCCGACTGCCTGCTGATGTCGGGAGGCTGGTCGCCAACCATCCATCTGGCCAGCCAGGCCGGCGCCAGGGCGGAATGGAATGCCGCCAGGCAGGCGTTCCTGCCGCCCAAGCCAACCCAGGACGGCCAAACGCAGCGATGGATCGGCGCCGGCGCCTTCACCGGCAGCTTCTCGACAGCCGAGGCAATCGCCGAAGGCCGCGCGGCCGGCCTTTCAGCGACCGGTGCGACGAGCACGCCGGCGGTATTGCCCACCGTCGAGGCCGTTCCGGGCGATCCCGATCCGGCGCCGGTCTTCGAGATCAGGGCCAGCGGCAAGAGCTTTGTCGATTTCCAGCACGACGTGACGGCCGAGGACGTCCGGCTGGCGCATCGCGAGGGCTTCGTCTCGGTCGAGCATCTGAAGCGCTACACCACGCTTGGCATGGCGACCGACCAGGGCAAGAGCTCCAACGTTCCCGGCCTTGCCATCATGGCAGAGGCGTTGGGCAAGCCGATCCCCGAGGTCGGCACGACGCGCTTCCGGCCGCCCTTCGCGCCGGTGTCGATCGGCTCGATGGCGGCGGAGCGCTTCGGCGACCTGCGGCCCGAACGGCTGACACCGATGCATGACTGGCACCTCGCCAATGGCGCGACGATGTATTCCGCCGGCCTCTGGTACCGGCCGATGATCTACGGCCTTGCGGGCGAGACGGTCGAGCAGGCCTATGTCCGCGAGGCCAGGGCGACGCGTGAAAGCGCCGGCATCGTCGATGTCTCGACGCTGGGCAAGATCGCGGTGCAGGGCCCCGATGCCGCCGAGTTCCTCGACCGCGTCTACACCAACATGTTCTCGACGCTTCCCGTCGGCAAGGCGCGCTACGGGCTGATGCTGCGCGAGGACGGCCTCGCCTTCGACGACGGCACCACCTGGCGGCTTGGCGAGCAGGATTTCCTGATGACCACCACCACGGCGAACGCCGGCAAGGTGATGCAGCATCTGGAATATTTCCTCGACGTCATCTGGCCGAACCTCAAGGTCCATGTCACTTCGGTGACCGACGAGTGGGCGGGTGCCGCCATCGGCGGACCCAAGGCGAGGCAGATACTGGCCACCTGTGTCACCGGCACCGCCGTCGACAACACCGCCTTGCCCTTCATGGGCATTGTGCGCGGCCGGATCGCCGATGTTCCGGTGATGATTTGCCGGCTGTCCTTCTCCGGCGAGATGGCTTTCGAGGTCTATTGTGGTGCCGGCCATGGCACGCATGTCTGGGAAGCTCTTGTCGAGGCGGGCAAGCCGCACGCACTGGTCACCTATGGGCTCGAGGCGCTGGGCACGATGCGCATCGAGAAGGGCCATGTCACCGGCGCCGAGATCGATGGCCGCACGACCGCGCGCGACCTGCATCTCGACTGGATGCTGTCGAAGAAGAAGCCGTTCATCGGCTCGGCGATGATGGATCGCGAAGGTCTGATCGCGTCCGAACGGCTGGAACTGGTCGGCCTCATCGCGCTCGACAACCGGCCGCTCAATGGCGGCGCGCACATTGTCGAGGAGGTCGACGAGGTCAATCCGCACGGCTCGATCGGTCACATCACCGCCTGCTGCTATTCGCCGGCGCTCGGCAAGTATATCGCGCTGGCGCTGGTCAAGGGCGGCAAGGCGCGTCACGGGACGCGGGCCCACGTCTCCGATCCGTTGCGCGGCCGGTTCGGACCGATCGAGATCGTCTCCAACCACTTCTACGATCCGGATGGGAGCCGCATGCATGGTTGAGCGCCAATCCCCGCTTGAGCCTGATTTTCACGTCGGCTCGCATGGTAATTTCGAGCACGGCGTCGAAATCATCCTGACCGAAACGCGGCCGGATTCGATCGTGCAGCTCGCCGCCTGGCCAGGCGAGGAGAAGACGCTGATATCAGCCATCCGCACCGTCACCGGGCTGGCGCTGCCCGATGGCGCCGGCGGCGGCCTGAGCGATGGCATAAAATCGGTATTCGGCTTCGCGCCGGGAAAGTTCATCGTCGCCGGCGAGGCCGAAGGCCTGGCCGATGCCTTTGCCAAGGTCGTGACCCCGGCTATCGGCACCGTTACGGACCTTTCGCATGGCCGCACCGCCATCCGCATCGCCGGACCGAAGGCCGAATGGGTGCTGGCGAAATTCTTTGCCATCGACTTCGCGCTGCCCGCCTTCCCGGTCGGCGCCGGCCGTTCGACCGTCCATCACGACGTCTTCGCCCAGATCCAACGCACCGGCGCCGATCAGTTCGACATCTATGTCTTTCGCTCGTTCGCCCGTTCGTTCTGGAAGGCGCTCCGCCATGCCAGCGAGGAAGTCGGCTACGAGGTGCAGTAGATTGGGCCGTCTCGTTGGCAAACGCGGTCGTGAGCAGGGCATCGCTGCTCTATTCCGGTCGGCGAGAGCATTGTCTGTACTCATCTGAGTTGAATTCCTAGCGTCTGCCTTGCGATTGCTGGTTCAAGGGCGCATTGCTTTGCGCGCCATAAGAGGGACGCGCGCTATGCAATCATCCACATCGACTAATGTGAAGCTGATCCACGAGACCGTTCCGGGTGAACTCGTTCGTATCCGCCACGCCGACAAGCTAACGCTGGCCATAGTGCTCAGCGTAGCTGCCTCCAATGGACCTAATCGGCCTGACACCTGTGTCCTTGGTTTCCTCGAAGCGACGCCGGATGCAGACTATCCAACTCATGCACGCATAAATTCAGATCGAAAGGCTATTAGCTACGGTACCGATTGGCTCTTGGAACCCGTTTTTGGGGAACGCTCGTGGCCGGGAAATCATAGAGGTTCCTTATCCAAGGGTTCCCTCGTACTGGACGGAGAAACATATCTCGCCTTGTTTTACCAAAACCCAGACGACAGCGTCCATGATGAAATCTGGTACGATCTGACCCTGTGCGACTTCTCCGCAGCAAGTCCATCTGGCCTTGTAACTCCATTCGAATGCTGGCGGGTGTGGGAAAGCCGCCCGCATTTCGAAAGGCATGGCTCCAAGCCTCTTTGCGAAATCACCTCCGGCCCAATCTAAATAAGGGCAACTCCAAATCATAAACTTAGCGGGGCAGCATGAAGTTTATCAAGCCGAATGTGACCGTAAAGGACATTTTTGATACTGTGCCAGGTGAACTTGTTACCGTACGAGATGTTGCCGGCCGGCCTCAATTGGCGATTGTGTTGAGGCGTGAATTCCCAGAACTCACCCTCGGCTACCTGCGGCCTGCTGATCGTGGTGGACCTGTGTCGGAAGTTCTGAAAAATCGTACATATTGCATGTCTTACGGCACGGAGTGGGCTCTTGAACCTTTGCCCACCGCGGACACTTGGCCTGGAAATGCTATCGCTTGGCACGGTCCATGCGGCTTTGCGCTCGATGGAGGCCACCATCTCATGCGGTTTCAGCCTCTTGACCCTAGCAAGAATGAGGAATGGTACGACTTGGACCTGATGACCGGGGCGACGCGGCCGGAGCCCACTCCACTTACACTTCCATTCCAGTGGCGCATTTGGGAGCGAGAAGAGCTACGCCACGACGACGACGCCAAACCACTCTTTGAATCGCACCCGAAACAGATCAAGCCCGAGCCCACCGAGACATGATCATCGCCAACCACCACCCTACGAGGTCTGCGACAACAATCGGCCGACCAATCCGGCTGGCTTCTTGCGCTTCCCGGCCTCAGCCAGGCTCGCAGACTGCACCTCTCTGAATAAGACGTGACCAGATGGCCGCGTCACCGCGGCTTCTGGCCTCAATGCCGGCCGGTTCTGCCGCTACAGAATCGCGCCGCCAGTGGCCATGGTAGGAAAACGTGGCCGCCAGATCGGCCCAAGGGCAGACCCCGTCTCAGTGTCGGCGCATTCGTTTGGTTCGAACATCTCCATGACCGCAGAACTATCCGCCGGCGCCGCGGATCGCGCCGATGTGTCGGCCCGCGCCTTGCTTCTGCTGCCGCTGACGGTCGCCTGCGGCGTGTTCATGACCAGCCTGGATCAGAACGTCGTGGTGACCGCCCTGCCCGGCATCGGCGAAAGCCTCGCCCGGCCACCCAGCCAGCTCGGCCTGCTGATTACCGTCTATGTCGCCAGCCTGATCATCTCGATGCCGCTTGGCGGCTGGGCCGCGGACCGCTTCGGTCTGCGCAACGTGTACTGCTTCGCCTTGCTGGTGTTCGCCGGTTCGTCGGCGCTTTGCGGCTTGTCGAACGATATCTGGATGCTGGTCGGCGCCCGCGCCCTCCAGGGTTTTGGCGGCGCGCTGATGGGCACGCTCGGCCAGGTCGTCATCCTGTCGACCTTCCCGCGCAGCCGCACGCTGAAGATCAACATGTACATCTCGCTCGCCGGCCAGTCCGGGCCGCTTGTCGGGCCGCTCGTCGGCGGCGCGCTCACCACCTACATTTCCTGGCGCTGGATCTTCTTCATCAACGTGCCGTTCGCGCTGGCAGCCGCTGTCCTTGCCGCCTCGCTGTTTCCGACAGTCACAAAACCGGTGCGCACGCCATTCGATTTTCCGGGCTTTCTGCTGGTCGGCAGCGGCATGGTGCTGCTGGTCTTCGGCATGGACTCGCTTGCCGCGAGAGATGCATCCGCCAGCATGATCGCGGCCGAGCTGGCGCTGGCGATCGTCATCCTGACAGTCGCCTCCTTCTACTGCCTGCGTGCCCGCAACCCATTGCTTGACCTGAAACTCCTGCGCATCCGCACCTTCCGCATCTCCTTCCTCACCGGCGGCGGGCTGGACACGATCGGCCTCAGCTCCGTCGTCTTCCTGCTGCCGCTGATGTTCCAGCTTGGCTTTGGCATGAGTGCGGTGCAGGCGGGATCGCTGACCTTTGTGGCCGCAATCGGATCTCTGATCATGCGTGTCTTCATGCCGCGCCTGCTCAACCGCTTCGGCTTTCGCCGTGTGCTGGTTGTCAACACGCCGATCGTTGCGGCAATGGTTGCCGGCTTCGCCTTGATAGAGGTCACCACGCCGGTCTGGATCGTGCTTGCCTATATCTTCGCCTTCGGCGTCCTGCGCTCCGCGCAGTGGGCGTCGACCGGCAACCTCGCCTATTCCGACATTGCGCCCGACCAGCTCGCCCGCTTCAGCGCGCTCTACTACATACTCTGGCAGCTGGCGGTGGCGATCAGCGTTGGCCTGGCGGCGGCGCTGCTGTCATTCCTGGCCGGCGGCGGACCCGCCGTGACCAATGATTTCCGCATCCTGTTCCTGATCGAAGGCGTGATTACGCTTTGCGCGCTGCTCGCCTATCTCAAGCTGACGCCGCAGGACGGCGCCCATGTCAGCGGCCACGGCGCCCAGATGAATACGGATTAGCCGCAGTCTCCCGGCGTGCGGCTCGGCTATTCGCTGAACGTCACCCACTCTTCCAGTGGCACGCGGTCGGTGCGGAAGGCGTTTTCCGGCTTTGAGATGTCTTCGTGGCCGAGCGCCATGCCGCACACCACGATTTCCTCGTCTGGAATGTTGAGCACCGGCCTGATCTGCCGGTGATAAGGCGCGAAGGCTGCCTGCGGGCAGGTGTGAAGGCCCCGTCCCCGCGCCGCCACCATGATGTTCTGCAGGAACATGCCATAGTCGATCCAGGAGCCCTGGTTGAGTCGACGGTCGATGGTAAAGATCATGCCGACGGGCGCATCGAAGAAAACGAAGTTGCGGTCGTGCTGGGCGCGCATCTTGTCGACCTCCCGGCGGCCGATGCCGAGCGCGCCATAGAGGCCAAATCCGTTGGCCCGGCGACGGGTCAGATAGGGCTCGAAGAACTGGGTCGGATAATACCGGTATTCGTCCCAATCGGCCTTCTCGGCGCGAATGCCCGAGTTGAGGATGGCATCGCTTATCCGCTGCTTGGTCTCGCCCTTGGTGACATAGACCTTCCACGGCTGCATGTTGGTGCCGGACGGAGCCCGCGCCGCAACCGTCAGGATCGCACGGATGGTGTCGTCATCGACCATATCGGGCAGGAATGCCCGTACCGAGCGGCGCGACACGATTGCCTCGTCGACAATCTCGGCATCGCCCGAAATTCGGGTGTTGTTGTCCAGCATGGGCCGTCCCTTGACGATCGTCTCGACCGGACGTCCCCAATCGCCGTTCGCGCCCGAGCCTTTGCATGAACCGCCAAAATCGTGCAAGCAAATCTTGTGCATCGGTGAAAATCCACTTGATTTTTTCACGAGCCTGATCTCTCATGAAAATTGACTGGATTTTTTCATGAAGTGAGTGCTTTGCCCTCGATCGTAGCCAAGACTTCGCAGGAACCGGACGAACGCCTCCTGGCCGGCGATATCAGGGCCTTGCGCAAGGCGCGTGGACTGACGCTGGCCGAGATCGGCTTGAAGCTCGGCCGTTCGGTCGGGTGGGTCAGCCAGGTCGAGCGAGGCCTGTCCATGCCGTCGCTCGGCGACATCAGGGCCTTCGCCGAGCTGTTCCGTGTGCCGGTCAGCCTGTTCTTCAGCCATGACGTACCCGTCGAAATCGAGCGCGGCGTGGTCGTGCGCGCCGGTAGCCGCCGCAGGCTTGGCACAAGCGAATCCGGCCTGGTGGAGGAGCTTCTGTCGCCCGATCTCGGCGGTAGTTTCGAGATGCTGCGTTCTGTCTTCGCGCCCGGCGCTGCCCTGAAGTCGGAGGCGCGCAGGCCGACAGAGGAAGCCGGCTACGTCGTCTCCGGCACCTTTGACATCGAGATTGCGGGCGTCTGGCATCGGCTCGGCGAAGGCGACTCGTTTCGCTTCGACGGCAAGCCGTTCCGCTGGCGCAATCCGGGCAATGAGCCGGCTGTTGTCATCTGGGTGGTGTCGCCGCCAGTCTATTGATCGATACGTCTTTTATTGAACGAAGGTCTGGAGAAGAACATGGCCGGTTTGCCGAGCACGGCACGCGTGGTGATCATCGGAGGAGGCGCTGTCGGCACCTCCGCTCTCTATCATCTTGCCAAGGCGGGCTGGACTGACTGCGTGCTTCTCGAAAAGAACGAGCTCACCTCCGGCTCGACCTGGCATGCCGCCGGCAATGTGCCGACCTTCTCCTCGTCCTGGTCGCTGATGAACATGCAGCGTTATTCGACCGAGCTCTACCGCGGGCTGGCCGACGCCGTCGGCTACCCCATGAACTATCACGTCACTGGTTCGCTGCGGCTCGCCCACTCGGTCGAGCGGATGCAGGAATTCCAGCGCGCCAAGGGCATGGGCCGCTACCAGGGCATGGACATCGACGTGGTCGGCGTCGATGAGATCAAGCGCCGCTATCCCTTTATCGAGACGCATGACCTGAAGGGCGCGCTTTACGACCCGAGCGACGGCGACATCGACCCGGCCCAGTTGACACAGGCGTTGGCCAAGGGCGCCCGCGACCTGGGCGCCAGGATCATCCGCTTCTGCCCGGTCACCGGCGCGCGCCGCGAGAATGACGAATGGGTGGTGGAAACGGCGCAGGGCCAGATCCGCTGCGAGATCGTCGTCAACGCCGCCGGCTATCGCGCCGCCGAAGTGGGCAGGATGTTCGGCCGCGACGTGCCGATGATGGTGATGAGCCACCAGTACATCCTGTTTGAGGAGATTCCCGAACTCGCGGCATGGTCGAAGGAGCAGGGCAAGAAATTGCCGCTGCTGCGCGACGTCGACACCTCCTACTATCTGCGCCAGGAAAAGAACGGCATGAACCTCGGCCCCTACGAGCGCAATTGCCGCGCGCACTGGGCGACGCACAATGATCCGATGCCCGAGGACTTTTCCTTCCAGCTGTTCCCCGACGATCTAGACCGGCTTGAACATTACCTGGCCGACGCGGTCGCCCGCGTGCCGATCCTCGGCACCGCCGGCCTGTCCAAGGTCATCAACGGGCCGATCCCCTATACGCCGGACGGAAACCCGCTGATCGGGCCGATGCCGGGTGTCCCCAACGCCTTCGAAGCCTGCGTCTTCACCTTCGGCATCGCTCAGGGCGGTGGTGCGGGCAAGGTGCTGGCCGAATGGGTAACGCAAGGCCAGACCGAATGGGACATGTGGTCCTGCGACCCGCGCCGTTTCACCTCATTCGCCTCGGCGCCGGACTATTGCGTCGCCAAGGGCAAGGAGATCTATGGCAACGAATATGCCATCCAGTTCCCGCGTCATGCCTGGCCGGAAGGTCGCGACAGGAAGCTATCGCCCATCCATGACCGCATCAAGGCGCTCGGCGGCCGCTTCGACGCCTATAATGGCTGGGAGCGCGCCACCTGGTACGCAAAGCCCGGCGACGACATTTCCGAGGAAGCCACGCTCACCTTCCGCCGCGAAGGGCCCTGGCAGCATCGCGTCCGCGAGGAATGCCTGGCCGTGCGAGACGCCGCCGGCATTTTGGACCTGCCGGGCTTCTCCCGCTTCAATCTCGAAGGTCCCGGTGCCGCCGAATGGCTTGGCCTTCAGGTCACCGGACTGGTGCCGAAGCCCGGCCGCATCGGCTTGATCTACTTTGCCAACGACAAGGGCCGCATCGTCACCGAGATGTCGGTCGTTCGTCACGACGAGAACCTGATGACGTTGATCACCGCCGCGGTGGCGCAATGGCACGATTTCGAATGGCTGAAATCGCGCATGCCGAAGGACGCGACCTTCAAGCTGATCGACCGTACGGAGGACTATTCGACCCAGATCCTCGCCGGGCCCAATTCGCGCAAGATCCTCGCCGAGGTCTGCGAAGCCGATCTTGCCCTGCCATGGCTGACGCATCAGGAAACCAGCATCGCCGGCCTCTGGGCACGGCTGGTGCGTGTGTCCTTCGCCGGCGAACTCGGCTGGGAAATCCACACCAGGGTCGACGACACTGCCGCCATCTTCGACGCCGTCTGGGCGGCCGGCCAAAAGCATGGGCTGAAACCGTTCGGCATGTACGCGCTGGACTCACTCAGGCTCGAAAAAGGCTACCGCACCTGGAAAGGCGACCTGTCGACCGACTATTCGATCCTGCAGGGCGGGCTAGAGCGCTTCGTCAAATGGGACAAGCCCGATTTCCGCGGCAAGGCGGCGCTGCTCAACGAAAAGCAGCAGGGCGTGAAGAAACGCTTTGTCACGCTGGTCGTCGAGAACCCCGGCGACTGCGATGCCCCTTCCGTCTCGACACTGTGGCACGACGGCAAGATCGTCGGCGAGACCACTTCGGGCGGCTGGGGTCACCGCATCGACAAGTCGATCGCGCTCGGCATGCTGCGCGCCGATCTGGCGCAACCGGGAACCACCATAGAAGTCGAAATCGTCGGCGAACGCTTCAAGGCGGTCGTGCAGAAGGACGAGCCTTTGTGGGATCCGAAGAACGAGAGGCTGAGAGCATAATGCCGAAACCATCATCGCGCATTTCCGGCATCGTGCCGTCAGGCAAGGATGGCTGGGAAGTCCATTTCGCCGCCTGGACGCGCAAGCAGGCCGGCGAGGACATCATCATGCTCTCGGTCGGCGACCACGACTTCGACACGCCGTCTGAAACGATCGAGGCCTGCGTAACCGCGGTTCGCGGCAGCAACCACCACTACACGCCGCTTCCCGGCCTGCCGCGCCTGCGCCGGGCAATGGCGGCAGCGTCGAGCGCCTGCACCGGCGTCGAGACGACGTCCGAGCAGGTGATTGCAACCCCCGGCGGCCAGGCCGCTCTTTACGCCTCGGTGCAGGCCGTCCTCGACCAGGGCGACCACGCCATCGTCGTCGCTCCCTACTATGCCACCTACCCCAACACGTTCAGCGCCGCCGGTGCCAACTTCACCGTCGTCGAGACGCCGGCCGAAGATGGTTTCCAGCCACGCGCCGACATGATCCGCGCAGCGCTCAGGCCAAACACCCGCGCCATCCTGATCAACACACCGAACAACCCGACCGGTGCCGTCTACACACGCGAGCGGCTGGAGGAGCTGGCGGAAATCTGTCGCGAGCATGACCTCTGGATGCTGTCGGACGAGGTCTACTGGACGCTGGGCGGCGGCGAGCATGTCTCGCCGCGTTCGCTGCCCGGCATGGCGGAACGCACGCTTGTCATCAATTCCATGTCGAAGAGCCATGGCATGACCGGCTGGCGCATGGGCTGGCTGACCGGCCCGGAGGAGATGATCACGCTGTTGACCAATCTCAATCTGGTGACGACCTACGGGCTGCCAGCCTTCATCTCCATCGCCTGCGCCGAGGCGCTCGAGAACCATTACGGCGTGAAGGACATCGCCGAGCGCTACGCGGCGCGCCGCACCGTCTTCCTCGATGCCATGCGCGGCATGAACGACGTCACCGTGCGCGGCTCGGAGGGCGGCATGTATGTCATGCTCGACATATCGGACATCGAACCGGACGACGAAAAATTCGCCTTCGCTTTCCTCGACGCGGAAAAAGTCGGCGTCATGCCCGGTTCCAGCTTCGGCGAGGCCGCCGCCGGGCACATTCGCATCAGCCTCTGCCAGCCGGAGCCCATCCTTCAAGAAGCCGCACTTCGCTTGCGCCGCTTCACATCCAGCTACCGCCGCGAGGCCGCATGACCAAGACCATACCCAACAAGGCCCGCGCTGTGATCATCGGCGGCGGTGTATCCGGCTGTTCGGTCGCCTATCACCTGGCAAAGCTCGGCTGGACGGATATCGTGCTGCTGGAGCGCAAGCAGCTGACCTCAGGCACGACATGGCACGCCGCCGGCCTGATCGGCCAGTTGCGCGGCTCGCAGAACATGACGCGGCTGGCGAAATATTCGGCCGACCTCTATGTCAAGCTGGAAGCCGAGACCGACGTCGGCACCGGCATGCGCCAGGTCGGCTCGATAACGGTGGCGCTCACCGAGGAGCGCAAGCACGAGATCTACCGGCAGGCGTCGCTCGCGCGCGCCTTCGATGTCGATGTGCGCGAGATTTCGCCCAACGAAGTCAAACAGATGTACCCGCATCTCAATGTCTCCGACGTGGTCGGCGCCGTCCACCTCCCCCTCGACGGCCAGTGCGATCCCGCCAACATCGCCATGGCGCTGGCCAAGGGCGCGCGCCAGCGCGGCGCGACCATCATCGAGAATGTGAAGGTCACCAAGGTCCACACCAAGGCCGGCCGCGTCACCGGTGTGTCCTGGGCGCAGGGCGAGGACCAGGGCATGATCGAAGCCGACATCGTCGTCAATTGCGCCGGCATGTGGGCGCGCGAACTGGGCGCGCAGAACGGCGTCACCATCCCGCTTCATGCCTGCGAGCATTTCTATCTCGTCACCGAGCCGATTCCCGGCCTCAGCCGCCTGCCGGTGCTGCGCGTGCCCGATGAGTGCGCCTACTACAAGGAAGACGCCGGCAAGATGATGCTTGGCGCCTTCGAACCGGTGGCGAAGCCCTGGGGCATGGACGGCATCCGCGAGGATTTCTGCTTCGACCAGTTGCCCGAGGACATGGACCATTTCGAGCCGATCCTCGAAATGGGCGTCAACCGCATGCCGATGCTGGCCACCGCCGGCATCCACACCTTCTTCAACGGCCCCGAAAGCTTCACCCCGGACGACCGCTATTATCTCGGCGAGGCGCCGGAACTGTCCGGCTACTGGATGGCGACCGGCTACAACTCGATCGGCATCGTCTCTTCCGGCGGCGCCGGCATGGCGCTGGCGCAATGGATCAACGATGGCGAGGCGCCCTTCGACCTGTGGGAAGTCGACATCCGCCGCGCCCAGCCGTTCCAGAAGAACCGCCGCTATCTCAAGGAGCGCGTCTCGGAGACGCTCGGACTGCTCTATGCCGACCATTTCCCCTACCGGCAGATGGCGACCTCCAGGAACATCAGGCGGTCGCCGCTGCATGAGCATCTGAAGGCACGCGGCGCCGTGTTCGGCGAAGTCGCCGGCTGGGAGCGCGCCAACTGGTTTGCACGCAATGGCCAGGAGCGTGAATACCGCTACTCCTGGAAACGGCAGAACTGGTTCGACAACCAGCGCGAGGAGCACCTGGCGGTCAGGAACAGCGTCGGCCTGTTCGACATGACCTCCTTCGGCAAGATCCGTGTCGAGGGCCGCGACGCCTGCGCGTTCCTGCAGAAGCTTTGTGCCAACGACATGGACGTCGCGCCGGGCAAGATCGTCTACACGCAGATGCTCAACCGGCGCGGCGGCATCGAGAGCGACCTGACGGTCTCGCGGCTGTCAGATACGGCCTACTTCCTCGTCGTGCCGGGCGCGACGCTGCAGCGCGACCTTGCCTGGCTGCGCAAGCACCTGACCGACGAATTCGTCGTCATCACCGATGTGACGGCGGCGGAAAGCGTGCTCTGCCTGATGGGCCCCGACGCACGGAGGCTGATCCAGAAGGTCAGCCCGAACGATTTCTCCAACGAAGCCAACCCGTTCGGGACGTTCCAGGAAATCGAGATCGGCATGGGCCTCGCTCGCGCCCACCGCGTCACCTATGTCGGCGAACTCGGCTGGGAGCTCTATGTCTCGACCGACCAGGCGGCGCATGTTTTCGAGGCGATCGACGAGGCGGGTGCTGATGTCGGCCTGAAGCTCTGCGGCCTGCATACGCTCGATTCCTGCCGCATCGAAAAGGCGTTCCGCCATTTCGGCCATGACATCACCGACGAGGACAATGTGCTGGAGGCCGGCCTTGGCTTCGCGGTGAAAACCGCCAAGGGCGACTTCATCGGCCGTGAGGCGGTGCTGAGGAAGAAGGAAGCCGGGTTGAGCCGCCGGCTGGTGCAATTCCGGCTGAACGATCCGCAACCCCTGCTCTTCCACAACGAAGCCATCCTGCGCGACGGCAAGATCGTGGGACCGATCACCTCGGGCAATTACGGCCATCATCTCGGCGGCGCCATAGGCTTGGGTTATGTGCCATGCCAGGGCGAGAGCGAAGCGGATGTTCTGGCCTCATCCTACGAGATCGAGATCGCCGGCGAGCGTTTCGCGGCGCAGGCATCGATCAAGCCGATGTACGATCCGAAGTCAGAACGGGTGAGGATGTAGCGTTCTACCTCTGGCGGGTGCCCGAAGAGTGGGCTCAAGGGGCCAGGCAGCGCCCGTCAGAATGCGTCCATGCTGGCCGCCACCTTGGACATGAACGCCTTGCGTGATGCATCCGTGGACAGGTTCATCCCATATTGCGCCAGATAGGTCACCGGCGCGCCCGGCCTTACGGTGGCGCGCAGCATGCGCTTGATCAGCCTTCGCGGCGGGTCGCCCATCAGCATGGCGCGGAACCTCCCCCCGCCATAGGTAGTGACCGCCACGACCTTGCGGATGTTATGCAGGGACGGCTGCGCCTTGCCGTTCACCAGCTTGAACGACACGCCGGGCAGGAAAACGCGATCGAAAAAGCCCTTCAGGATCGCCGGGAAGCCGTAGTTCCAGACCGGATAGGACAGCACCAGTGCATCCGCCCGCAGCAGTCGATCGACATAAGGCGCCACGGCATCGCCCGGGCCGCGCTCGCTGTGGTAATCGAGCCGCTCGCCGCGCGTGAGCCGAGGATCGAAGTCCTCGGCATAGAGGTCGCAATCATCGACCGTGTGGCCGGCCGCCGTCAGCCGCTCGACGATCAAGCTGTGCAGGCCGGCATTGAAGCTTGTCTCGACCGGATGCGCATAGAGGACGAGGATGTTCACGGCGGATCCTTGCCGAGGTCAGCGCGAGGCACCCCCCTCTGCCCTGCCGGGCATCTCCCCCGCAAGGGGGGAGATCGGCGGCCTGTCCGCCGGCGCTCATTTTGGAGCCTTGAAAATTGACGAAAGCAATGGAGCGCGTGATCTCCCCCCTTGAGGGGGAGATGGCCGGCAGGCCAGAGGGGGGTGCAGCGCCACACGCTCGTCATCAGCCTGCCTTTTGCAGGCCTTTGAACAGGAAAGTTCGCCCCGACCGATAGTCGTAATCAGGATTTTCCCAGGCGATCATCTTGCCGGGATTGAGCAGGCCCTGCGGATCGGTCTCGCGCTTGAAGGCGAGTTGCACCGCATCCGTCTGCTTCATGCCGCCCTCCTCCAGCGTGTACCGATGCGGGTTGAAGATCGGGCAGCCATTCTCCTCATGCAGGCGGATGATTTCGTCCAGCCGCGCCTCGCTGGTGAACTTCACCAGCGGCAGGCCGAAACAGGTGATGTTGCCGTCCAGCCGCACGAATTCGAGATGCGAGAACACCTCGCGTGGAAACATCGCGTCCATCTTCTCGACGAGTGCCAGCTGGTTGGGAAAGGGATAGAGCGACTGCAGGTAGGTGATCGAGGGATCGACGCGCAGCGCCCGCAGCGTCGTGTGGTTCCAGGCAAGCTCATAAGCCGGCGGCAGGCCCTTCTTGTCTTCCGCCGCCACGGTGGCGGCATTGAAGATCACCTCGCCGCCGGCGCGGCGGGTGAAGGCCAGGAAGGCATCCAGTCCATGCTGCGCCACCATGACGACGCAGATGCTTTGCCCTTCCTTCAGGAACTTCTGGTGCCGCTTGAAATAAAGCTGCGGCACGGGTGCCGCTATCGGTGTGATTAGCTTGGTCAGGATGCCGTCCTGGCAGGCGAGCGCGTTGCCATAGCGCGCCGCCGCCATGAAGGCATCGAAGCCAACGATGACGTCGACCCACTCATAGGCCGCCGTCAGCGGCATCTCGACTTCCGTGATGATCCCGTTGGTGCCATAGGCGTGCGTCACCTTGTGCAGATCCTCGCCGGTGAGTTCGAGCGCTTTCGGCTCGGCCTCCATGGTCACCACGCGCAGGCGAAGCACATTGCCGAAATCGCGCAGGCCGCCGAAATTGATCGAGCCGACGCCACCAGAGCCGCCGGCGATGAAGCCGCCGATCGACGCCGTGTTGTAGGTGGACGGGAACAGCCGCAGCTCCTGGCCCGAATGCGCCCGTGTCGCCTTGTCGATGTCGGCAATGACCGCGCCCGGACCGGTCACCACGCGACCCGGCGTGATCGACTTGATCTCGTTCATCTCGGCCAGGTTGAGCACCACGCCGCCCGACAGCGGCATCGCCTGGCCGTAATTGCCGGTGCCGCTGCCACGCGGCGTGACAGGCACGCCATGACGGTGGCATGCGGCTAGCACGCGGACCAGTTCGGCCTCGTTCTTCGGCGTCACGATCAGGTCGCCGGTGACATGGTCGAGCTGCTCCTTCAACACTGGGCTATACCAGTAGAAATCACGGCTCTTCTGCTGGACGATGGCCGGATTGTCATCGACCTTCAGCCCGTCGAGATCACGCTTGAGCGCCGACAAGTCCATCATTCCACCATCAGTTCGTCGAGTTCTGCATAGTCCGGCAATTCCTGGTCGATCGCGCGTCCGGCGCGCACGACAATGCGATCCGATTCCGGGCGCGACAGCAATTCGGTCCAGCTTCGGCCTTTGAAAACAATGAAGTCGGCGTCGCCGCCGGCGGCCAGCGTACCGAAACCGTCGAGCCGCATCACCTTGGCCGGTGTCGCGGCGACCGCTTTCGGCCAGTCAGCCACCGGATGATCGAAATGCAGGATGCGCGTCGCCATGCGGTAGACCTCCAGCATGTCGAGATCGCCATAGGCATAAAAGGGATCGCGCGTGTTGTCGGAGGCGACGGCCACCGGAATGCCCCTCGCCTTCATCTCATGCAGAAGCGTCACGCCGCGCCAGCGCGGCGTCGTGTGGTCCGTACGCCGATCCTGCAGATAGAGATTGCACATCGGCAACGACACGACCGCGAGCGCGGCCTTGGCCACCTTGTCCAGCGTATCGAGCACATCCAGGTCCGGCTGGCGCGCCAGCGAGCAGCAATGGCCGACCAGGATGTTGCCCTCGAAGCCGTTCCACAGTGCCGCCTCGGCGATCTTCTTCAGCGAGATCGCGGCGACGTCGTCGGTCTCGTCGGCATGGAAATCGAGGTCGAGGCCATGCTCGATCGCCTGGGCGAAGACGTGGTCGAGCAGCTCTTCCAGATCCGGCACCATGTAGGTGACGACGCCAAGTACGCCCTTTGCCGCTGCGACCCGCCTTGCCAGAGCGTCGAACCACTTTTTGTCTCGCACGCCTTCGATGCCGAGCAGGCACGCGCCCTGCAATTCGATGCGGCCACGCCAAGCCTCGCGCATCGTCTCGAACACCGGCCAGGAGATTTCCTCCTGCGGCGGGACGCTGTCGAGATGCGTGCGCAAAGCCCTGGTGCCATGCGCGTAGGCCGAACGCAGTGAAAACTCCATGCGTCGCGCCACATCCTCGGCGCTCCAGCGCGCGGCGCGGTCGGCGCCGGTGGCATTCAATGCCCCCATGAAAGTGCCGTCGGGATTGGGCGCGCGCGGCCAGATATGGCCCTTGTCGATATGCGTATGACAATCGACGAAGCATGGCAGCACGATGCGCCCGCCGAGGTCGATGGCATCGGCGGGCACAGCTGCCCGGCCATGCGCGGCAATTTCTGCGATCTTGCCGTCGGTGACAGTGACATTGGCGAGCGCAAAGCCATCGTTGTCGAAGTCGGCGGCGAGGCCGAGCGTAACAGACTGATGAACTCGTGCCTTGGCAAGCCGGTAGGAACCAGAGGCTGGAATCAAGGCCTGCATCTCCTACCGCTCCTGCTTCAGCGCGCTCTCGTGCCAGCGCCGCAAGATGAGATGCGAAATCAGCGACAGCACGAGGAAGATCAGGATGCCGGTCAGCGAGATCAGGAACAGCGCCGCGAACAGCCGCGGTGCGTTGAGCCGGTATCCCGCCTCGATGATGCGCGAAGCAAGTCCCGACGACTGGCCGGTGGTCCCGGCGACGAACTCGGCCACCACGGCGCCGATCAGCGACAGGCCGCCGGCGATCTTCAACCCGCCAAGGAAATACGGCATCGCCGCCGGCAGCCGCAGATACCGCAGCTGCTGCCAGCGCGTCGCGCCGTTGAGCTTGAACAGGTCGCGCAGATTGCGGTCGACCGAGTTGAGGCCGAGCGTGGTGTTGGAGAGGATCGGAAAAAAGGCGACGATCCAGGCGCAGAGCAGAAGCTTGGCCGTCTGGTTGTTCACATAGATGTTGATCAGCGGGAAGATCGCCACGATCGGCGTCACCTGCAGCACGATCGCGAAGGGGAAGAACGACATCTCGACCCATTTCGATTGCGCGAACAGCACCGACAGGCCGACCCCGCCGATCACGGCCAGGGCCAGGCTGAGGAAGGTGATGCGCAAGGTGACAAGCAGCGATGAAAACAGCAGTCCGGCATCGTTGTAGAGCGTCCACAGGACCACGCCAGGGCGCGGCAGGATGTATTGCGGAATCTGGTTCCAGACGCAGATGCGGTCCCACAGCCAGATCGCCAGGATCATGATCGCGAGCGGCAACACCCAACGGCCGATCCGCTCGAACCGCTCCTGGCGCACGCGGCGCGCTTCCTCGGGATCGAGTTTGAGGACCCGCTCGTCAATGGCCGTCATGATACCTGCCCGCGGTTGAATTGATGGCGTTGACGAGCACGTCGGAGGCCTGCCGGCACAGTGCCGCATAGTCGGGCGAGGTGCGAAACGCCTCGTCGCGCGGATAGGATGCGTCGATCGCCAGCTCGTCGAAAACCCTGCCCGGCCGCGCCGCCATGACGACGACGCGGTTGGAGAGGAACACGCTTTCGAAGACGCTGTGGGTGACGAAGACGACCGTGAAGCGCTCATCCTGCCACAGCTCCAGCAGGTCGTTGTTGAGCTTGAAGCGCGTGATCTCGTCCAGTGCGGCGAACGGCTCGTCCATCAGCAACACGCGCGGCTTGGTCACCATGGCGCGAGCGATCGAGACACGCATCTTCATGCCGCCTGACAATTCGCGCGGCACCGCGTCCTCGAAGCCGGTCAGGTGCACGCGCGCCAGCATCTCCCTCACCGCCGGCGCAGCCTTGGCCCGCGAAATGCCCTTCAGCCTGAGCGGCAGCCAGACATTGTCGAACACGCTCGCCCAGGGCAGCAATGTCGGCTCCTGGAAGACGAAGCCGATGTTGGCGCGATCGAGCGAGCCGCCGCCGCGCCAGTCGAGCAGGCCCGAGGTCGGCGTCGACAGGCCGGCGATGAGGCGCAGGGCGGTCGACTTGCCGCAGCCCGACGGCCCGAGCAGGCTGACGAATTCGCCTTCACGAATCGCCAGGTTGACGTCGCTCAGCGCCGTCACGCCGTTGGAGAAGACCTTGCCGACGCCGCGCAGCGCCAGCAAGGTCGAGGGTCCGGCGGCCGCATCGGTCCGCGACAGCGTCAGCTTCTCAGTCGCCACGCCGGGGCCGGCCTATTTCTTCAGCTCGATCCCGACACCCTTGTTGACGAAGGTCAGCGTGTAGGCCTTCTTGATGTCGATGCTGGCAGGAGCGACCTTGGCCTTGACCATCTTGTCGTAAAAGCTCTGGATGCGCGCGTCGCTCATGGCGCCGATGCCGAGCTTTTCGGTGTCGCCGGAATCGGCCAGGCCGAACTTCTTCATCTGCTCGATCGAGAAGGCGATCTGGTCGTCCGTCATGTCAGGATTGTCTTTCTTGATCATGTCGTTGGCGGCCTTGTTGTCGCCGTAGAGATATTTGTACCAGCCCTTGGCCGAGCCATCGACGAAGCACTGGACCACCTCCGGCTTCTTGTCGATCGTGTCCTGCATCACTTCGATCGTCGTCGAGTAGGTGTCCCAGCCATAGTCGGCAAGCAAAAACTGGTTCGGCACGAAGCCGCCTTCCTTCTGCACCGCGAACGGCTCGGAGGTCACATATCCCTGCTGGATCGACTTCTTGTTGGCGAGGAACGGCGCGGTGTTGTACGTGTAGGGCGCGCGCTTGGCGGCGTCGAAGCCAAGCTCGATCACCATCCACTGGAAGAAGGTCTGCACGCCTTCGTCGCCAAGGATGTACTGGTCTGCGTTCTTCAGGTCCTCCCATTTGTCGAGGCCCTCGCCCGGATGCGACATGATCACCTGCGGATCCTTCTGGAAGTCGGCGGCGACCACGCGCATCGGAATGCCTTGCTGGACCGCGTCGAAGGCCGACAGCAGGTTGCCGCCCATGTAGAAGTCGATCTTCCCGGCCAGCAGCATCGGCCGGCCGCTGACCTGCGGTCCGCCCTGCATGATGGTGACGTCGAGGCCGCAGGCGGCGTAGGTTCCGTCCGCGACGGCCTGGTAGTATCCGCCATGTTCGGGCTCGGCCAGCCAGTTGGTGCCGAAGGTGACTTTCTCATTTGCCGCAGCGCCGAGCGTGCTGGCCGCCAGCAGGGCCATCGCCGCCACCGAAATCTTCTGTCTTCCGTACATCCACACCACCCTTTGTTTGCTCCGGCGCGCCACGCACCAAGCTCGACACCAAAGATTCAAGAAGCAAGACACATGCCACCGGCGTCTCGCGCCGGGACCCGCCCGCCTGCACCACAGCCATCTGCGAAAGCCGGAAAGGTCGTGCTGCACCGGAGGCATCGTGCCTATTTTTTGAACGCCTGTCCACAATCGCACCGGCAACATGCACCGACATCTTGAAGCTGTAATGCATCCCGCCTTAGGCTGGCGGCATCCAGGAGATTGCCATGTTCAGATTCCTAACCCCGAAGTCGATCAAGCCGCCCTTTGCCCGCTACAGCCATGGCGTCGAGTTGCCCCCTGGCAAGCGGCTGGTGCTGTGCTCCGGCCAGGTCGCGATTACGGCGGATGACCAGATCCCCGAGGACGCCGGCGACCAGGCCGAGCTCTGCTTCCGCAACATCGAGGCGATCCTCGCAGAGGCCGGGCTGGGACTCCAGGACATCGTTCGTATCAACGCCTATGTCACCGACCGAGCGCATCTGCGCCCTTACATGGACGTCCGCGACCGGCTGTTTTCGAGCCCGGCGCCTGCCTCGACGCTGATGATCGTCAGCGGATTTGCCCGACCTGAATTCAAGGTCGAGGTCGAGGCAATCGCCGCCGGGTGATCGACAGCAGGCCCCTCCCGCGCTAGGTCTCACCGATCATCGAAGAGGCATGACATGACCGCTGCAAGAAGACGCGTCTGGTGGGGTGATTACCGGACAACAGAATATGCCTCGATCGATCCGGAGGCGGCGATCGCCGTTCTGCCGGTGGCCGCGATCGAGCAGCATGGGCCGCATCTGCCCGTGTCGACCGATACTTCGATCATGAACGGCATGCTCGACACGGTGATCGCCCGCCTGCCCGACGATCTCGACATCCGAATCCTGCCGGTCCAGGCGGTCGGCAAGTCGATCGAGCATCTGCACGCGCCCGGCACCCTGACCCTGCCGGCAACGACGCTGGTCGAGGCCTGGACCGAACTCGGCCTGTCGATCGCGCGCGCCGGCGTGCGCAAGCTCATCGTCGTCAACTCGCACGGCGGCAATGAAGAGATCATGGGCATCATCACGCGCGAATTGCGGGTCCGCGAAAAGATGCTGGCGGTGAAGACCAGCTGGCAGCGTTTTGGCCGTCCGGCCGGCATGTACGCCGAGCTCGAGGACCGCCATGGCATTCATGGCGGCGATGTCGAGACATCGCTGATGCTGCATTTCCGGCCGGATCTGGTCGACATGGGCAAGGCCGACAATTTCGTCTCCAACGTCGCGAAGGCCGAGAAGGAATTTGCTCTGCTTCGCCACACCGGCACCCACGCCTTCGCCTGGATCGCCAGCGACCTCAATCCGAATGGCGTGGTCGGCGACGCCAGCATCGCAACGGCTGAAAAGGGCCGGCTGACCGCTGAATATCAGGCCGACGGTTTCATCAGCCTGATCAGGGATGTGCGCAAGGCAAAGCTGCCCGAGTGGCTGAGGTAGCTACACATCGATCTTGAGCGCAAACGGCGTGCCTTCAAAGGCATCCGCACCGCGCCCGATCGACTGGATCGCCTCGATCATGCGGCCATTGCGGTCTAGCAGTGTGTCGGCCACCGCGATCAGCCTCGGGTTGGGGGTTGCCGAGGGTGACAGCGAACGCAACGTCCGCGCCAGTTCGGCTTCGTCGCGTTTTGGCGCCAAGGCCGCCGCGATGATATAGGCCGACGCGGTGGATCGGCTGATGCCGGCATAGCAATGCACCACCATCGGCTTTGCCCGGTCCCAGCGGCGCGCGAAATCGAGCAGGTTGAGGACGTGGTCCTCGCCCGGCATGGTCATGCCGTCCTGCGCCGCTGCGATGTCGTGCATCACCAGGTGCAGATGGTTCTCTCTCTGGATCGATGCCGGACGAATCACCTCCGTGCCGGCCGCGAGCAGCGACAGCATTCGGTCGGCACCGGTCCTGGCCACCGTTTCCTCGATCTTCGCCAGCGAGCAGACATGGATCATTATTCGCAATCCTTCGATCGAGTCTCGCGCCGCGATGCCCATTCGGCAAGAGCGGAGTCGAGCCGCCGCCATTCCTCTTCGCTTCCCGGCAAGCCGGCGCGCAGCACATGCGGCCGGTCGTCGAAGTGCCGCAGCAGGATGCCGCGCTCGCCGAGGGCCAAAAACAGGCCGGCGGCATCGGAAAGCCGCAAATAACGAAACAGCGTGGTGCCGCCCGCGACGGGAACGCCGAAGCGGCCGAACAGGCTGTCGAGCCGCGCCGATGAGTCGGCCAGCGATGCCCGCATCGCGTCCTGCCAGCCGATATCGGCAAGCGCCCGGATGCCATAATCCAGCGCCGGACCGGCAACGGCCCATGGTCCGAATTGCGCTTCGAGCAGTTCGGCGGTTGCAGGATCGGAAAGCGCGAAGCCAAGGCGCAAGCCGGCCAGGCCGAAGAATTTGCCGAACGAGCGCAGCACCACGATGCCGCCCTGCCCGACATCGCCGGCGAGGCTGTGGTGACGCGGGCCGACATCCATGAAAGCCTCGTCGACGACGAGCAACCCGCCCCTGGCGCGCAGCGTCGCAGCCAGGGCCAGCAACCGCTCGCGTTCGACGACGCGCCCGTCCGGATTGTTGGGGTTGACGATGATGGCGAGATCGGCGCCGGCCAGAGCCTCGAAATCGCTGACCTCGGCCACCTCGTGCCCGGCGATCGCCGCGGCGCGGGCATGTTCGGCGTAGGTCGGCCCCAGCACCAGCGCCTTGCCCGGCGCGACCAGCGATGCGACGCGCGGCAGCAGGATCTGCGTGCCCGGCGCCGCTGCCACATTGGCCGGCGATGGGGCGCCGTAGGTATTGGCCGCGATCGCTGTCAGCTCACGCGCGCGTCCGGCCTCCGGCAGCCGCGACAGGGTGGTGGCGGGCAGGTCGAAAAGCGGATAGGAGTGCGGGTTGATACCGGTCGAGAGGTCGACGAAAGGCAGCACGGCGTTGGGGAAAAGCACCCTCGCCCGGCCAAGACTTCCACCATGGTCCACCGCTCCATCAAGAAGCTTCATGTCAGTCCTGATCGCTTTCCTGTCATTGGCCGTCGAATTCTTCCTGGGTTATCCGGATTGGCTGTTTCGCGCCATCGGCCATCCGGTGACGTGGATCGGCAGGCTGATATCCTTTCTCGACCTGAAGCTCAATCGCGCCACTGATCCCGACGCCCTGCGTCGCCAACGGGGTGTCCAGGCCTTGCTGGTCATCGTGCTGGTGCCGGGCGTGATTGGCCTCTGCCTGCAGATTCTCCTGCTCTGGTTCATTCCCTTGGGGCTGGTCATCGCCGCCCTCCTGGCGACGTCGCTGCTGTCGCAGAAAAGTCTCCACGACCATGTCGAGGCTGTCGCCGACGCGCTCGACAGCGGAGGCCTCGCCATGGGGCGTGTCGCGGTCTCGCGCATCGTCGGCCGCGATCCCGAAACGCTCGACCGGGCCGGCGTCTGCCGCGCGGCGATCGAGAGCCTGGCCGAGAACTTTTCCGACGGCATCGTCGCTCCCGCCGTCTGGACCGGTATCGGTGGCCTCGCCGGCGGCGCTGCCTACAAGGCGGCCAACACCGCCGATTCGATGATCGGTCACCGCACCCCACGCCACGAAGCGTTTGGCTGGGCAGCGGCGCGTTTCGACGACTGGATCAACCTGCCGGCCTCGCGGCTGAGCGCGCTGCTGATCGTGCTGGCGGCTTTCCTGGTCCGGCGAGCCGACCCAGGCACTGCCTGGCACGCTGTGTGGCGTGACGCCAAAAAGCATCGTTCGCCCAACGCCGGCTGGCCGGAAGCAGCGATGGCCGGCGCGCTCGGCTTGGCGCTCGCCGGACCGCGCAGCTATGGCGGCGTGCTGGTCGACGATGTGTTCATGGGCGAAGGCGGCCGCCGCGAGGCCGACAGCGCCGACATCAGGCGGGCCCTGAAGCTCTATCGCGTCGCCGACTGCCTGCTGATTGGGTTGTTGGGGTTGATTTCGGTGGTCGTCATTTTGGCATGATCACAACCCCGTGGGTCCTCGCCTGAAGGGAAGAAGGGAGCCGGCTGCCACAGGTCGCGCCCTTCCTCGCCCCCGTCGATCGGGGGAGAGGTGGCTCGGCGAAGCCGAGACGGAGTGGGGGCCGACCAGCCCGACAGTCGCGTTTTCGCGCCGCCGCGTCGCGCCTGCCTGTCTGCGGCCGCGCGTTCGATAGCCGCCTTCCCCCAATCCGTCGCTGCTTCGCAGCGCCACCTTTCCCCCCTCCGGAGGGAAAGGAATGGAGCCCTGCCGGGAGCGTTGGCGACTGGGCCTAAGGCTTACCCGCAACAGGAGACGTCAGATCTAGAACTCTATCCCTTGCTGCGCTTTCACACCCGCCGAGAAATGGTGTTTCGTCACCCCCATCTCGGTGACCAGGTCGGCCGCCTCGACCAGCGCCGGCTTGGCGTTGCGACCGGTAACGACGACATGCAGGCCTTCGCGACGGGCTTTCAACGCGCCAACCACCATGTCGAGGTCGAGATAGTCGTAGCGCAGCGCGATGTTCAGCTCATCCAGCACCAGCAGGCTGATTGACGGATCGGCCATCAATTCGAGGACCTTGGCCCAGGCGGCCTGCGCCGCGGCGATGTCGCGCTTCAGATCCTGCGTCTCCCAGGTGAACCCTTCGCCCATCGTGTGCCAGACGACTCGCTCGCCAAACGCTGCGAAAGCGTCCTTCTCGCCGGTATGCCATTTGCCCTTGATGAACTGGACGACACCGACGCGCTTGCCGTAGCCAAGCATGCGCAGCGCCAGCCCGAAGGCGGCTGTCGTCTTGCCCTTGCCGGGCCCGGTGTTGACGATCAGAAGGCCCTTCTCGACCGTCTTGCTCGCCACCTCGGCGTCCTGCACCGCCTTGCGCTTCGCCATCTTGGAACGGTGGCGCTCCTCGTCCCGATCGCCGATGGTCTTGTCTTCGATGTCGGTCATGTCACTTCACCTTGAGCGGCAGCCCCGCCACCATCAGCAGCACTGTATCGGCAATGGCCGCCACCTGCTGGTTGAGCCGCCCGGCGGCATCTCGAAAACGGCGCGCCAGCGCATTGTCCGGCACGATGCCCTGGCCGACTTCGTTGGCGACCACGAACCACGGCCCACGCGGCCGCGAGAGGACGTCCGCCAACCGCCTGCATTCGAGTTCGACGTCGTGTTCGGCCAGCATGTGATTGGTCAGCCACAGCGTCAGGCAGTCGACCAGTACAGGCCGGTTGTCCGGTAGGGCCACCAGCGCGCCGGCCAGATCGAGCGGCGCGTCGACGGTCGTCCAGCCTTCGCCTCGCCGCGACCGGTGCAGCGCGATGCGCTCGCGCATTTCGTCGTCATAGGCTTCTGCGGTGGCAATATAGATCCACGGCGCAGCGCCTGCCGTCACCAGCCTTTCGGCGTGCGCGCTCTTGCCGGAGCGCGCACCGCCGATGATGAAGGTCAGTTCTTTGCGATCAGGCAAAGCTGTTGCGCAGGCTGGTTGCCGTTCCCGTGAAGCGTCCGCGCACCACGCCAACGGCAGCACCAAGCACCAGCCAGAACACCAGATTGGTCACCGTAACCGCCACCACGAACTGATGGTGCAGGCCTTCTGGGATTGCTGTCACGAAGCTGTCCGGCTGCGGCGCACCGACAATGTGTGGCGCCACGATCAAAGCCACGGCAAGGATCGCCAACGGCAGCGACTTGCGGAAGGCGAGAAGGCCAAGGCCAGACGCTGTCGCCGCCACCGTTGCCCACCACCAGATCTGGCGCTGCATGAGGTCGGCTGCCGGCATTGCCGGCAGTTCGGGCGGTAGGCCTAAGCCCGGCGCCAGCGTGAACGCGGCAAAGCCGGCCAGGCCCCAGAACAAACCCTGGCGCCAGCTACCGATACCGCCAGCGAACTCGGAAACCGCAACCAGGATCAGCGCGAAGCCGATGCCGGTGACAATATTGGCGACGACACTGAAAGCGAAGCGCTCGAAGCCATCGGCCGGTGCCCAGCCTTCGTCTTCCATCGGGGCGGCCGCTTCGGCAGGCGCCGGTGCGGCGGTGCTCATGGCATCGGTGGTGCTGGCGGCCGGTGCCGCTGCATGATCGTGCTGGTGGCCGCCAGCCTTTTCAAAAACTTCGGCCTGGTAGATCAGAGGGTCGGTGGCAAAGGCCTGCATGCTGGCGAGAACGACGCCGGCCACGAGCCCTGCGATCGCCGCGATGAACACGACGTTGCGAAACAGGTTCATGATGTCAGACCCTTGTCAGTGGCAGGGAAACGCCATCGAATGGCGATAGTCGTGGGCGGCATTGTGGACCGCATCGATATGCGAGAAGCCGACAAAGCCCATCACGAAAATGCCGAGAAACGCAGCGAGAGCGAGCTGCATGAAGCGCGACTGCGAGGAGACGGAGGCGCCGAGGGAAACGGAAGCGGTATTCATCTATGTCCTTTCGCCCTCCACCCGAGGGCCTGTCAGTTTTGCCGTCGCCGGCAGGTCTCCTGGCTCGCGGATCAGCGCCCTTCCCCACCTTCCCGAAGACCAGTCTTCAGTGGCATATGGAGAGGACTACCGCATACAGTTGCGGGGGCAGCCACGGCATTGGGCGACAAGTCATCCCGTACCGCATTCCCTCTTGGCTCCAAAACGGAACCGACGACAGGGTGACTATAGGGAAAATCACCGCGCGCGGCAAACCAAATTCCGCCGGCAATCAACGCGAATGCGCCATGCCGATCGATCGATCGTCCGCGCCACAATTGACAATTTCCTTGGCCGGGTGTCGGCTGGCTTCTTTACGGAAGGCCTGCCATGCAGCCCAATGCCAGCGAGCGCGATTCCTATAATGGCCTGACGCGGGTCGAATCGACGCTGCCCTCATCGGCCTACTGGGACGCAGCCGCCTATCAACGGGATCTCGACGCCATCTGGTACCGGAGCTGGCTGCTCGTTTGCCGCGAGGCCGACCTCGCGCAGCCGCTGTCTTTCCGCACGTTCCGCATCGGCACGCAGGAAATCGTCGTGCTGCGCGACGAGACCGGCGAGCTGCGCGCCTTCCACAACACCTGCCGGCATCGTGGCTCGCAGCTATGCCAGGAAAGCGAGGGCCGGCTGAAGGCGCGGCTCATCACTTGCCCTTACCACGCCTGGTCCTACTCGCTGCGCGGCGACCTCGTGCGGGTGCCGTCAAAATCGCTGCCCGAAGGCTTCGACAAGGCCGATCACCCGCTTTATCGCATTGCCCTCTCGGTGTGGCGCGGCTTCGTTTTCGTCAATCTCGCCGAAGACGCGGCCGGCGCGGCGCAATCGTCCTTCGATCCCGCCTCCGGCGATCTTGGCAACTGGCCGCTGGAAACACTGGTCTCGGGCCATGTGCTGCGCAAGGTGATGAACTGCAACTGGAAGATTTTCTGGGAGAACTTCAACGAGTGCCTGCATTGTCCGGGCGTCCACAAGGACCTGTCGCGGCTGGTGCCGATCTATGGCCGCGGCCTGATGAGCCGGCACGACGATCCCGACTGGACCCGTCACGCCGACAATGATGCCCCGGAATTTTCCGGCGGCCTGCGCAAGGGCGCCGAGACATGGTCACGCGACGGGCAGACGCACGGCCCGGTCTTTGCCGGCCTGACACCGGCCGAGCGCGCTGCGGGCCAAACCTATGCCATCAGCCTGCCCTCGATGTTCATCGTCGGTCATGTCGACTATGTCAGAACCGTGCGGATGGTACCGCTCGGTCCCGAGCAGACCGAACTTGTCGCCGAGTGGCTGTTCGCGCCCGAAGCGCTGGCCTCAACCGACGTCGACAACATCGTCGCCTTCGGCCGCCAGGTGCTGGAGGAGGATGCGGCGATCTGCGAGGTCAACCAGAAGGGCCTGCGATCGATGCGCCACGCGGCCGGCGTGCTGATGCCCGAGGAATACGAATTGCACCGTTTCCATGAGTGGGTGCGTGAACGTCAAGCCGCACTCTCGCCAACGCCCTGAGGGGGCACACAAAGCCGAGCCTCCCTGGCGCCTCACCCAACTCGGGAAGGCCAGCACCGGCGTCCCGTCGGCTCCGGCAGCGCCACGCCTTCTTTTGTCGGGTGCAACCGTGATAGTCGTCTTGCGGAAATGAATCAGATCGCGAGACCATGAGCATCAATACGCCGACCGCACCCGCCGGGGATCAACCAAGGCGCATCGTCGCCATCGACATCGTGCGCGGCGTCGCGCTCATCGCCATGGCGAGCTACCATTTTACCTGGGACCTGGAATTCTTCGGCTATGCCGACCCCGGCCTCACCGCCTTCGGCTGGTGGAAGATTTACGCACGCTGTATCGCCTCCACCTTCCTGTTCCTCGTCGGCGTCAGCCTGTATCTCGCCCATGGCCGGCAAATCCGCTGGAACGGCTTCTGGAAGCGGTTCGCCATGGTCGCCGGCGCGGCGATCGCCATCTCGGTGGTGACCCGCATCGCCACGCCGGACGGCTTCATCTTCTTCGGCATCCTGCATGAGATCGCGCTTGCCAGCCTGCTTGGCCTGGCCTTCCTGCGGCTGCCGGCGCTGCTGACGCTTGCCGTCGCTGCGCTTGTCATCGCAGCCCCCGTCTATCTGCGGTTCGAGGCTTTGGACCATCCGTGGCTCTGGTGGATCGGCCTGTCGGCGGTCAATCCCCGATCGAATGATTTCGTGCCCCTGTTTCCATGGTTCGGCGCGGTGCTTGTTGGCATCGGGGTTACGAAACTCGCCTCGGATTCCGGCTTGCGGGCGCGCCTGGCGACCGTCGTGCCTGGCCGATGGGCCAATCCGCTGCTCTTCATCGGCCGCCACAGCCTGGCCTTCTACCTGATCCACCAGCCGCTGCTGATCGGCTGCGTCTGGCTGTTTTCGCAGGTGATGCCGGCCAAGGTCGAAACACCTCAGGTCAATTTCCTGAAAACCTGCCAGCGCTCGTGCGAGCAGTCGCGCGACACCGAGTTCTGTTCCAGCTACTGTGTCTGCATGCTCGATACGCTCGAGAGCGAAGCCTCGCTGGATCGCCTGTATAACAACGACCAGACCGCGGAATGGAAGGCGCATGTGTCCGATCTCGCCGGCATGTGCACAGGTAGGACCGAAGACAAGATGACGGAGCAAGGGGTCAAATGACCGAGAACCAGCCGAAGCCGGGGCTCATACCATGGCCGCCGCTGATCTATATCGCCGCCATCGTCATCAGCATCGCGCTCGGTCTGCTCTATCCCCTGCCATGGATCGGCGATCTCCTGGGCGACGTCCTCTTCGCCGCTGGCTGGGTGGCGCTGTTCGGTGTCCTGGCGCTCTGGTTCACCGCCATCCGCACAATGATCCGGGCCAGGACAACGCTCAACCCCAACGGCGTGCCGGATCATCTCGTCACCGCGGGTCCCTTCGGCATCACCCGCAATCCGATGTACCTGGCCAACACGCTGCTTCTGATCGGCGTTGCCTTCGTCTCGGGCATCGCATGGTTCCTGCCGCTGGCGCTCATCGCGGCCTTCGTGACGCAGAAATTGGCGATCGAGGGCGAGGAAAAGGTGCTGGCGGCGAAGTTCGGCAAGAAATACCGGGATTACGCCAAACGCGTGCGGCGCTGGATCTGAGCAGCCTCAGGTATTGACGCCAAGCTCGACCAGCCGCTCGACGCAGGACTCTTCGGCCTGGTCGAGTTCGGCCAGCGTCTCCTCGAGGTCACGGCGCTTCTGCCTGAGATCCTCGCGCTTTTCCTCGATGCGCTTGATCATCAGTTTGAGTTGCCCCACCTCGCCGGGCGGCTCCCTGTACATCTGGATGATTTCGCGGATTTCGTTGATCGAGAAACCGAGCCTCTTTCCGCGCATGATCTGCCGAATGAGGTGGCGGTCGGACGGACGAAACAGCCTCGTGCGGCCGCGCCGCACCGGTTGCACGAGCCCCTCATCCTCGTAGAAGCGCAGCGTCCGCGTCGATACGTCGAATTCGCGGGTCAGCTCGGTGATCGAATAATACTCCCGCATCGTCACTCCCACATGCCGGAATCTGGTGCGACCGCCTTACAGCCGCGCATTCGATCCCGAACCAACCCCCAGCCGCGCCGGAATCGACACGAACCCCGCGCAAGCCTCGCACGGCATTTACGTAAAAGTCAATTAAGCCGCCGCGCGCCTCAGGGTATACCGAACCACCATGTGGCGATGCCGAGGAAGGCGAAGAAGCCAACGACGTCGGTGACCGTGGTGACGAAGACCGCCGACGCGACGGCCGGGTCGATCTTAAAACGGTCGAGCAGCAGCGGGATCAGGATGCCGGCCAGTGCCGCGGCGAACATGTTGATGATCATCGCCGCCGCGATGATCCCGCCCAGATTGTTGTCGTGGAACCAGGTCGCGGCGACGATGCCGATCAGGACGGCGAAGACGATGCCGTTGATGAAGCCGACGCCCATCTCGCGGCGAATGATGCGGCCGGCATTGTAGATGTCGAGATCCTTTGTCGCCAGCGCGCGAACGGTCACCGTCATGGTCTGCGAGCCGGCATTGCCTCCCATCCCGGCCACGATCGGCATCAGCACCGCAAGCGCCACGATATGCTCTATCGTGCGGTCGAACAGGCTGATCACCGACGCCGCCAGGAATGCCGTCCCGAGGTTGACCAGCAGCCAGGGAACGCGCGAGCGCGACGTCGAGACGATGCTGTCGGAAAGCTCTTCGTCGCCGACGCCGCCCATGCGAAGCAGATCCTCCTCGGCTTCCTGCTGGATGACGTCGACGACATCGTCGATGGTCAGCACGCCGACCAGCCGCTCGTTTTCGTCGACCACGGCGGCTGACAAAAGGTCGTACTGCTCGAATTCCCGGGCTGCCTCCTCCTGGTCCATGGTGGCCGGGATGGCGTGGCGCGTCTCATGCATGACCTCCCCGACCTTGACCGCACGCTTGGTGCGCAGGATCTGGTCGAGGTCGATGGCGCCGAGCAGCTTGAAGGTGGGATCGATGACGAAGATCTGGCTGAAGCGCTCCGGCAGGTTCTTGTCCTCGCGCATGTAGTCGATCGTCTGGCCGATGGTCCAGAACGGCGGCACAGCGACGAATTCGGTCTGCATGCGCCGGCCGGCGGTCTCTTCCGGATAGTCGAGCGAGCGGCGCAGCCTGATCCGTTCGGTGAACGGCAACTGCGACAGGATCTCGTCCTGGTCTTCCTTTTCAAGGTCTTCGAGAATGTAGACCGCGTCGTCGGAATCGAGTTCCTGCACCGCCTGCGCGATCCGCGCATTGGGCAGGTTGTCGACGATCTCCATGCGGATCTTTTCGTCGACCTCGGTCAGCGCGGAGAAGTCGAAATC